>NZ_AP038773.1:6938409-7249319 GCF_047159485.1 Krasilnikovia sp. MM14-A1004
CGCGCAGGAGGGTTCGCTTCATTAATGGCGAGCCAGTGAATACAAACGACTCACACTTCCCGCTGGACATCGTTCGCGACTCTGAAATCATGTCACCGGCTGACATTGCACAGGGAACGAATCAATACCTAGCCGATCTCGGACATCCTCAAGCCAGGGCGATTGATGAGTATTTCATCCGCATGCCTACGCCCGATGAAGCACAACGCTTGAGCCTGGGCGCTGGAACACCTGTCGCCCTGCATTACGTCACGGGATACACCCAGGACGGGCGGCCCGTGCGTTGTACGTCAAACGTCCTGCCGGGGGATCGTCACGTGATCGTGTATGAACGCGCATGGGAGTGAGTGCCCTGAACACCTTTACTATCCGGCAGGCGCGACCCGATGAGTTTGAGACGGTATTCGAGCTACTTGCCGAGGGCGTGAACTGGCTCCGCAGCCGGGGACTAGACCAGTGGTCCACATGGGAGAAGTGGCGCACAAAGATGCGGCCTTCTCTAGAGCGGGGAGACGTTTGGTTCCTGTGTGATGGAGACACCCTCATCGGCACCGTCACGGTGGAAATCGACGGCGACGCGGATTTCTGGACTCCTGATGAACTGGCGGAACCTGCCGGTTATGTCTCCAAGCTCTATGTCCGACGAGCCCGCGCGGGCGATGAGCTAGGCAGGCTGCTGCTGGAATGGGCAGGAGATCACGCGTACCGGTTCGGGTGCAATTGGTTGCGACTCGATGCTTGGAAGAGCAACCCGGATCTGCATGCGTACTACCGCGATCGGGGCTGGACCTACCTTCGAACCGTCGACGTTCCGGGCCGTTACTCAGGTGCACTATTCCAGACTTTGGCCCAGCCGCTCAGTGGAGCAACGCGTTCGCGCCTGTCGGAGATCCCACAGATTCCAACTCTCGACGCACCTATGTCCGTCCCCGGCGACTCGGTCGATACCGCGGGAAATTGGCGACCGTGCCACATACACCAAGTGCCAGAATTTGCAGTCGAGTATCCGCAGCTCGGTCCTCGACCGCTCTTGGTGGTGCCGGGATACCGGTACCGCTTCCGCTTCGTGGAGAACGGATGGCTGCTCGACAGCAGCCAACCCGGCTCGCCCTGGCAGGCAGCTGGCCGCGTGACTGAGTGCCTGCGGCGGCTCGATCCCGACGCGAGGTACGTCCTGACCCACGACGATCGAAAGCCATGCAGCGTGCGAATGGCAGTGGTCAAGCCGGGCCGATCCCTAGCCGTCACTACGTAGCCACGAGTCCCGGACAGGTGCCTACAGAAGGAATCTGGCGCTCTACTTCGACAATCCGTTGCCTAGATTCACCGTGGATCGCTTCTTACGAAAGCTAACAATTGGGACATGGCGAAGGGACTCAACAGGTAGCGAGTTGCCGTACGGCCGTTTCTGCCTTCTGATATGCCTCTCGCCGAGAGGCGGCAAGATCTGCCTGCAATGCCAGGGCCAAGGACTCCAACACATGTTCGGTCAGCGGTCGAACCACTTCAGATTGCCCCATGTTGGCGGGTATTGACCATTCCCGCTCAAATATTAGCCGGTGGAGGTTTGTAACGCCGACAGTGGCGTATCGGGACCGAGGTGAGCGAAAGACGATGCCATCAAGCAGCCCAGGACCCTCATCGTCGTCGACGTTCCGCTCATCCTCCGCCGAAAGCGGAACGTACAACCAGAGTGAAATGTCGCCGGTGTAGCCCACCACGCGCCAGAACAAGTGAGCCTCGCCCCCGCTCCGGAACACCCCGAGCGTCGGAACGCCGTTATACCGATCGAAGATCTCTACTTCTTCCACAGCCGCCAGCGGAGCCCAAGCCAAGTTGCCGAGTTCCGGCATCACACCGCTACTCATCAGTCCTCCCCGGCGCAAGTGAAGCACTGGTCGAACGTTGACGCCATAGCATCGTCCCACTCTTTGAAACCCTCAGAGTCACTAGGTGGGTAGACCGACACATGCAGAGGGTTGCCAGGTGTAGGCGAATGCCGCACCTCGAAGCCAACTGCCCGCAACCGGCCGACGGTCGTGTACCGAGCGGCGGCCCCCGGCTGGACGGTCTTCGTGACCAACAACGCAGCAGCCATCGGCGTCTGGCGTCCCAGGATTAGAGACATCTCGATCTCGCCGATCGCTACACGAAGCCGGTTGTGGAACTCCTCGCCCTCCTGCCCAAACTGCGTCAGTTCAGGCTCGTCTGCCAAGTCCTGGACTACGGCTTTTCTGCCCTTGCCCACACCCCACCTTTTAGCGGTATATCGGCGTCCGGAAGGCGAAAGTTACCCAACTTTGGTCATACGTTCGTGTCGTCATGCAGACAGCACGCCTCATTGCCTTCCCTGACACCTTCATGTACTCTACGTCACAATTTTAGGCTACTAGCCCGATATCGGCCACAGAGTCACCCCCAGGTGGCCTCGCTCGCCGCAGGGGCAGCGGTCTCAATACTGGTCTCAGTTGCGCCGGAAGGCACCGCTTCTCCGCCCCCGTCCGCCTGTGTTCACGACGGTTCGCTTGAAAGCTAGGCCGCTGGTCGACGGCCAGGTAGCTGACGGGCGACGGATGCCTCCGGACGCACCCGGACGCACCCACTCAGACTTGGAAAGCGTGTTGCCGGGAGTGATGGCCTCGCTGTGGCTAGCCGCAGCAAGCACCGAGGCGTCCCCACAAGCGGGCAGTTACGTGTTCGCTCGCTTGTCTAATCCAGCGGTATTCCTCGTGCGGTCGGCGTGCCGTAGTTTGGCGAGCGTGTTGGCCGCGTCACGGTGTCCAGCTTCGAACGCGTCCGGCTCGGCGGCCGCGAGTTGCTCGAAATACTGGACGCCTTCGGCGGTCAGTGCAACAACCTCGTTAGTGACTGCGTCGACTCGGAGCGCCACAGCACCCAAGTTCGTCAATGACCTAGCAAGGCCCGGCAGGTAGGCGCCGCGGGTAACTTCGACCAACTCCCGGCGGAGGCTGACGGCTTCCTGGCTGGCTTGTAGCGCGTCGGCGCTTCGACCCGCCTCTGCTAGGCGGTTCGCTTGGTTGTTGAGCGAGGTGGCGAGGTCGGGCAGGTAGGCACCGCGGTTGAGCTCGACCAGCTCCCGGCGCAGGCTGACGGCTTCCTGGCTGGTTTCCAGCGCGTCGGCGCTTCGACCCGCCGCTGCGAGGTGCAGCCCATGGTTGTTGAGCGAATTGGCCAGGTTGGGCAGGTAGGCATCGCGATTGAGCTCAACCAGCCCGCGGTACAGGTTGACGGCTTCCTGGCTGGCTTGTAGCGCGTCGGCGCTTCGACCCGCCGCTGCCAGGCGCACCCCACAGTTATTGAGCGAGGTGGCCAGGTCGGGCAGATAGGCATCGCGATTGAGCTCAACCAGCTCCCGGCCCAGGCTGACGGCTTCCTCGCTGGTTTCCAGCGCGTCGGCGCGTTGGCCCACCTCTGCTAGGCGGTTCGCGTGGTTGTTGAGCGAGGTGGCCAGGTCGGGCAGGTAGGCATCGCGATTGAGCTCAACCAGCTCCCGGCCCAGGCTGACGGCTTCCTCGCTGGTTTCCAGCGCGTCGGCGCGTTGGCCCACCTCCGCCAGGCGGTTCGCGTGGTTGTTGAGCGAGGTGGCCAGGTCGGGCAGGTAGGCGTCGCGATTGAGCTCAACCAGCTCCCGGCGCAGGCTGACGGCTTCCTCGCTGGTTTCCAGCGCGTCGGCGCGTCGGCCCACCTCCGCCAGGCGGTTCGCGTGGTTGTTGAGCGAGGTGGCCAGGTCGGGCAGGTAGGCGTCGCGATTGAGCTCAACCAGCTCCCGGCGCAGGCTGACGGCTTCCTCGCTGGTTTCCAGCGCGTCGGCGCGTCGGCCCACCTCCGCCAGGCGCAGCCCATAGTTGTTGAGCGAACCGGCCAGGTCGGGCAGGTAGGCGTCGCGATTGAGCTCAACCAGCTCCCGGTACAGGTTGAGGACTTCGTGGCTGGTTTCCAGCGCGTCGGCGCGTCGGCCCGCCTCTGCTAGGCGGTTCGCGTGGTTGTTGAGCGAGATGGCGAGGTCGGGCAGGTAGGCGTCGCGATTGAGCTCGACCAGCCCGCGGTACAGGCTGACGGCTTCCTCGCTGGTTTCCAGCGCGTCGGCGCGTCGGCCGGTCCCCGCCAACTGGATCGCGTGGTTGTTGAGCGAGCCAGCCAGGTTGGGCAGGTAGGCGTCGCGATTGAGCTCAACCAGCTCCCGACGCAGGCTGACGGCTTCCTCGCTGGCTTGCAGCGCGTCGGCGCGTCGGCCCGCCTCTGCTAGGCGGTTCGCGTGGTTGTTGAGCGAGTTGGCGAGGTCGGGCAGGTAGGCGTCGCGATTGAGCTCAACCAGCTCCCGGCGCAGGCTGACGGCTTCCTCGCTGGTTTCCAGCGCGTCGGCGCGTTGGCCCACCTCCGCCAGGCGCAGCCCATGATTGTTGAGCGAGTTGGCGAGGTCGGGCAGGTAGGCGTCGCGATTGAGCTCAACCAGCTCCCGGCGCAGGTTGACGGCTTCCTCGCTGGTTTCCAGCGCGTCGGCGCGTTGGCCCACCTCCGCCAGGCGCAGCCCATGATTGTTGAGCGAGATGGCCAGGTCGGGCAGGTAGGCATCGCGATTGAGCTCAACCAGCTCCCGGCCCAGGTTGACGGCTTCCTCGCTGGTTTCCAGCGCGTCGGGCCGTCGGCCCACCTCCGCCAGGCGCAGCCCATGATTGTTGAGCGAGATGGCCAGGTCAGGCAGGTAGGCATCGCGATTGAGCTCAACCAGCTCCCGACGCAGGCTGACGGCTTCCTCGCTGGCTTGTACTGCGTCGGTGCGTCGGCCGGCCTCTCCCAGGCGCACGCCGTGGTTGTTCAGCGAGTTGGCCAGGTCGGGCAGGTGGGCGTCGCGGTTGAGCTCGACCAGCTCGCGGTACAGGTTGAGGGCTTCGTGGCTGGTTTCCAGCGCGTCGGCGCGTCGGCCCGCCGCTGCTAGGCGGTTCGCGTGGTTGTTGAGCGAGTTGGCCAGGTTGGGCAGGTAGGCGTCGCGGTTGAGCTCGACCAGCTCCCGGTACAGGTTGACGGCTTCCTGGCTGGCTTGCAGCGCGTCGGCGCGTCGGCCTGCCTCCGCCAACCGAATCGCGTGAATGCTGGTCCAACCCGCTCTGTCGGCGATCGGGGCATCCGCGGGGAGGAGAGTGAGGATGCGGGCGGTCAACGACAGCGCGAGCGGACCGAGTTCTAGCGAGGGATAGGGCACCGTCCTGGCCAGCCCTTTCGCCCAGTCGGAATCGATATGCGAACTGGCGAGCAGTCGCACTGCCCGCGAGGCGAAAACGCCAGGGAATTGGACTCCAACCTCGGCCACCGCCTGGACCATGCGGGGGAGGTCAGCCGCGAGCGCAGTATCGATCAGCGCTTCCGCGTCGGGTTGGTGCACCCGCGCCCGTCCCAACATTGTCAAGGCCCGCTTCGCCTGCCCCGAGGACAACCGGACCAACACCACTTCCCGGTCACCTTCCGCGCACGAGGTCAGGACCTGCACCGCCAGAGCCTCCGCTAGCAGGTCCGGCTGCACCACACCCAACACGGCCCCTGCCTCAGTCGGGTACAAGCCAGATAACCACGACACAAACCGGGTCAGCCGCGACTCATCTGCATCCGCCAGCAGGGGCGCCCGCCGGACCACCTGCTCGACTTCGGCTGGCGTGTCCGCGCCGACCAACGCGGCGATTCCTACCACCTGCCGCAGCGCCTCGCCGCCAGCAGGATCGTCGGTGGTGCCGAGCAATTTCGCTTGCCGTGCGGTGTGCAACCAATATCGGCTCTCGTGCCCCAGCAGTTCGCCCAGCACGTCGTAGTTGCCCTGGCGGTGTGCCCCATCGAGTACCGCGACCAATGCGTCAGCGTGCAATCGCAGCACCGGGGTATTGGCTGGCCACGCACGCCTCTCGTCCGCTTCCGGCTCCGGCCGTCCCAGCACTGCTGCGAAGGCCGCCGCCGCCTCCGACACGATCGTTGGCGCATCGTGCACATCGTCGACCTGGGCTGGCAGGTCGACCACCACACTCGGCGCTGCCGTCAATGCGTCGACCAGATGCGCCTGTTGCGGGAACGCCGCCGACAGGGTCTGCCACCACAATCCCGCCGTCCGCGCCAGCAGTAGTACCCGAACGCCGTCCGCTCGCTGCGCCGCACCCAACATCGTTGCCAACGCCGCGCGATCCCGCGAATCCGCGTAGTCCGCCACCAGCAGCGAACGAGGCCCGAAGTTCCCCGACGTGATCAGCTCTGCGGCCTGCGCCTCAGCATGTGGGCTAATCCATTCGCATCGCCACCCTGTCAATCGAGACGCAAACTCTCGGGCGAGCCGGGTCTTGCCCACTCCGCCAGCGCCTACCAGCAGGCGTACCGCCACGTCCGAGTCATTTGCCCACAACTCCAGCTGCCGCAACACCCAGCCGCGGCCGAAGAACGGCACCACCCCCCGTTCCGGACGCAGCAACCACGCCACGGACTCCGGCAGCTCTGCGACACGCACTCGCGCCACCGCGTCAGCCTGGGCGTGCTTCTGGTCCCGCGCCGCCGCAACATGATCGGTCGCCGACGGCCCGAATGCACCCACCACTCCAGCAACGGCAGCCGCGACGACAGTCCAGCCCTGCTTGTCATCGGCCAAGGCCGCCCAAGCAGCCGCACCACAAACCAGCGCAGGCACGATCACCCACAAGCCGTACCTACGCAACCGACTCCAGCGGCCTACCGGCATTCCCGAAGCCTACCGACAGTCACTAGAGGGCTACGCCAAGATCATGGAGTTCGGTGGGCAGGGGAATAGCTCGACGACTGGCCGGACAGCTGATGATCACTATGCGGTGCCGGGGTTGGATGGCTCCGTCCGTCTCGGCATCAGGCTGAGGTAGCTGGCCCATGAGCCGTGCGATGAACTCACCTGAACACCCCCCGCACGACCATTGATCGATCTTGTAAGCGAGATGCCGTCGCCGGGAAAGCGCTCATTTGCCGACAACAGATCGGCCTTGGCAGGGTGTATTCCGTGCCGCCGATCGCAACGGTGACTCGCCTCACCAGAGTCCGAACTCGGCGGTTGTGCGACCGTGGCGTGACCAGGAAGCGCCCGTTCGACCTGTTCCAGCAGGTCAACCCGCTGGGAGGTCTGGTCTTGAAAACCGGTATGGGGAAACTCATCGTGGGTTCGAATCCCACGCCCTCCGCACTCACCGAACACGGCAAAGGCCCCGCCGGCCTGCGATGAACGCAGACCTCCGGGGCCTTCGTCATGGATTGCCTGCAGTCTCTCGCGCCGGTCGAACGCCGGCGAAGCGACCGCTCCGTCAGTCGTTGACCAGATCGTGCTCGACCTTGAACGTCACCGTCGCGTAGTCCTCGCTGTTCCGCTCGCCGGTCACCGCGGTCAGCGACTGGGTCACCTCGCCGTTGGGCGGCACGTCGATGTCGATTGCCTTCTTGGCGTCGACATCGTGGCTGTTGCAGCTGACCCCTTCCAGCAGCCACAGCGACGCGTGCACCCGTGCCCACCCGACCTTTTTGGGGTCGCCGGTGATGAGCTTCGCGTGGACCTCGAAGTTGGCCGTTACCTCGCGGCCCTGGCACGGCGTCCAGTGGATGAAGCCGTCGGTGGGCAGTCGCAGTGTCTGGCGTGCCAGCTTGTGGTTGCCGATGTCGTCGTGACGCCACTCGTCGTCTTTGATGTGCGCGGTCCCGGAGACATGGACCTCGTGGTGTGTCGTGGCGGCGAACGCCGGGGCGGCAGCACCGCCAGCGAACACGACAGCGCACGACACCATGGTGGCGGCTGCGGTGAGTAGACGTCGTCGCATGGGGGGAGTTCCTTTCATCCACGCCCTGGATCTGAGGGGCACCATCCATGATCCACTAGGCAGGGGACCTGCCACTGCCTCAAGGGGCGGACGACGGGGCTGAGGTACCCCGCCGGTTCGAGCCACTGTGAGCGGAGCCTTCCGGCGACGGACGGGTGAACGGCGAAGGCCCCGCCGAGTCTGCATGGGATGCAGGCTCGCGGGGCCTTCGTCGTTCTGTTTGCCGTGTTGTCGTTTCCGGCCGTCAGGCGGCGCGGTTGAGCAGGATCTTGCCGTCCTGCTGGGCGCAGGTGCCCCAGCCGTTCGAGGTCGACACCTTCAGCACGTACGCGCGCTTGGCGTCCAGACCGGTGAAGACCTTGCCGAGCTTCGCGGTCGTCCAGCCGGCCTGGGGGCTGGTGACCGTGGTGAGCACCTTGTTGTCGGCAAGACGGACCAGCTGCATCGTCACGGTGACCGTGATGGTGGGCTTCTTCAGGTCGTCGGCCTTGGCGCCGCCGCCCGACCCGACCAGGTAACCCTTCCACTGCGGCGCGGTCATCTCGAAGGTCGCCCGGGTCCGGTCGGCGCCCCAGAACGCCCGGGCCTTCGTGACGATCGTCGGCGCGAGGGACTTCTCGGTCACCATCACCTGGGCGCCCTGGCCCAGCGCGTCCTCGGCGCGCACCGTGATCTTGTATACCGAGCACTTGTTCGGCGTCGACACCGTGACGTGGTACTGGCCGCTCGCGGTGGCCGCCTGGCTGGCCGGCACCAGGTAGGAGGCGACCGTGGTGGCCCCGTCGAGGACCTTGACCCGGTAGCGGGTGGCGAAGGCCGCCGGCTTCCAGAACACCTCGGTCTGGGCGGCGTTGGTCGCCGAGCGCAGCTGCTGCACGCCCATCGGCGCGCCCGGCACCTCGGCGGACGCGGCCGCCGAGGCCGCCTGCGGCGCGGCCAGGAGTGCGCCGGCCAGGGCCACACCCGCGGTGGCGATCAGGCGCGACAGCTTCATGATTTGGTTCCCTTCAGCATCCCCGTTTGCTTGACACGGGAAACGATGCCGGGACCACATCAACCCGACCTCAAGTAGCTCTCTGTGTTCGCCAGAGTTCGGGGATCCAGCGCAGCAAGCGCGACTGTACGGACTCGGAGCGTTACTTTCCGAGTTGAGGGCTCACCACGGGAGAGCGTTCCCTCACTGTTAGTGAGGGAACGCCGACCCGGCGTCTCAGCGCTTCCAGGTACGGGTGCTGAGCGACCGAACGTTGCCGACCTTGTCCCGCGCCCGCAGCTGCACCTTGATCTTCTTGCCGTACTTGGCGGTGTTGACGACGAACTTGTAGGCCGCCCTGGTGTCCCACTGGGCGAGCTTGCCGTTGATCCACAGCTCCACCCGCAGGACGCCGCTGCCCTTGTCGCTGGCGCTGGCCTTGACGGTGACCTTGCCCTTGACCCTCTTGTTGTTCGCCGGCC
The DNA here is from genome assembly GCF_047159485.1 of Krasilnikovia sp. MM14-A1004. Lineage (GTDB taxonomy): Bacteria > Actinomycetota > Actinomycetes > Mycobacteriales > Micromonosporaceae > Actinoplanes. Next base: position 6,947,688 of record NZ_AP038773.1, read on the forward strand.
CGGACGTCCATTTCAGGGCCGGCGCCAGGTTGTCGGCCACCACGTTGCGGTTGTCGGTGGTCACGTTCCCGGCCCGGTCGAAGACCTTCCACTGCAGCTTGACCGTGCCGTTGCGGCTGCCGCTGTTGAACTTCACCGCGAACGGCGCGCTGTAGTCGCTGCCCACGAACTTGCCGTCGGCGTACAGCGAGGCGTGGTCCAGGCCGGAGCCGCCCGCGTTGTCGGAGACGCCGGTCGCGGAGACGGTGAGAGTGCCCCGGAACTTGGTCATGTTCGCCGGGGTGGTACCGCCCACGGTGGGCCGGGTGTGGTCGACCGGCAGCAGGACGGCCTTGTCCGCGCGGATCTCGCCGTACTTGACCCAGTTGCCGGTCAGGGGCTGTGCCGTGGCGGTCAGCGCGTGCTCCACCGACCACGGGTTGGCCGCCGGGTCGTGCGACTTCACGAGCGCGGCGACGCCGGAGACGAGCGGCGTCGAGGCCGAGGTGCCGCAGAACGTGTCGTACTCCTCGGCCGGGTCCTGCGCGAGCGGGTTCTGCGCGAGCGTGCAGAACGGCGCGGCCACGTCGACCCAGCTCGCGCCGTAGTTGGAGCCGACGTTGCCGACCCCCGGGACGTTGACCACGAAGCGGTTTCCCGACGCGTCGGTGCCACCGACCCCGATCACCCCGGCGTTGCCCGCCGGGTAGTTGATCTGCGGCAGGGCGTCGTTACCCGCCGCGGCGATCACCACGGCGCCCTTGCTCCGGGCGTAGTCGGTCGCCATCTGCAGCAGCCTGCTGGCGCCGCCAGGGCCACCCAGCGACAGGTTGATCACCTTGGCGCCGTGGTCCGCGGCGTACACGATGCCGTCGGCGACGTCGTCGTCGAAGCCCAGGCCCGTACTGTCCAGCACCTTGACCGGCAGGATCCGGCACTGCCAGCAGATGCCGGCCATCCCGGCACCGTTGTTGCCGCGCGCCGCGATGACGGAGGCGACCTCGCTGCCGTGGCCCTCGTCGTCGGCCGGGTCGGCGTCGTCGTTCACGAAGTCCCAGCCCGGCAGCGTCGCGCCGACCAGGTCGTCGGCCACAGTGACGCCGGTGTCCACGACCGCGACCACGGTGCTCGCGGCACCCGTCGTGGTGTCCCACGCAGCGGGTACGTGGATCTGCCCGAGCTGGCTCTGCTCGGCGAAATGCGTGTCGTCCGGAGTCACGTCGAGCTTGGATACCTGGCGGTTCACCTCGACGAACGCCACGTTGGCGTCCGCCCGGAGCTTGGCGCTCACCCGGGCGACATCGCCGGCCGGCACGGTCAGCGTGCGGGCCCGCAGCTTCGCCGCCAGCCGCTGGGTGCCCTTGAAACGGAGCCCGGCAGCCGTGGAGAGGCGGTGCGTCACGCCGTCCAGGCCGTCGCCGGAGCGGAACCCGACGACCAGCCGGACCCCGCCCGGCTCGGCATGCGCCGCGGGCGCCGCCGCGCCGATTCCCACGACCAGCGCCGAAACCAGCAGCGCAGTTCCCGCCCGATGATTCCGCATCGTCGCCCTTTTCCGCGTACGCACGGCGCGATGAGCCGTGCCGACCTGGAGCGCCGCCAGGCCGACGGTGCGCGGGCACTCTATCGGGAATCGGCGATCAATCCGATCGGCGGAGACGAAAGCGAGATCTGTCCACGTCGGACCGGCGAAATCCTCACCACATGTGGAAGAAGCGACTACACGGCGGCAACCGCGGTGACCGGGCGGTGACCGGCCGGTTGCGCCGCGCGTTCCCGGAAGACATGCCGCAAAAGCGAGTCCACCCGCCAGACGTGGTCGGGATCGGCCATTCGGATACGGAAGCGTTCCCGTACGCCGTCGACAGCGGTGGCCGCGAGGTCGACCGCGTGCCGGCGCAGGTCGATGTTCCAGGTGACGTTGTCGAGGTGGCGCAGATTCGCGTTCAGGTGCAGGCGCAGTCGGCGCAGCACCAGGGTCTCCTGCGTGACCACCAGCCGACGGTACGTGAGGAGCAGCAGGAAATCGCCGGACATGGCGTGCTCGGGACGCAGGCACCGGGAGACCAGCACCGTGGCGTCGTCGGACTCGACGCATCGGCGGAAGATCGGCATGTGCCGGCTCACGGTGGGGATGGTGACGCCCGCCTCGGCGGCGGCGGGGAGGAACGTTCTGGAAAACACGTCCATGTGGCGTTTAACGGCGCCCTCGGGGCAAAGCTGCGGCCGATTCCCGATGAATACCGAATTACAGAATCTCGACGATAGTGGCGTTGGCCATTCCGCCGCCCTCGCACATCGTCTGCAGGCCGTACCGGATCTCGGACTGTCGCATGTGGTGCAGCATCGTCGTCATGATCCGGGCGCCGGACGCGCCGAGCGGATGCCCGAGGGCGATCGCCCCGCCGCGCGGGTTGAGCCGGGACGCATCCGCGCCGGTCTCCGCCAGCCACGCCAGCGGCACCGGCGCGAACGCCTCGTTCACCTCGTACACCCCGATGTCGGACAGGGTGAGGCCCGATCGCGCCAGGGCCTTCGCGGTGGCCGGGATGGGGGCGGTCAGCATGATGACCGGGTCGTCGGCCGCCACCACGGCGGTGTGGATGCGGGCCAGCGGCCGCAGGCCGTGGGCCGCCGCCCAGCGCGACGTCGTCACCGCCAGCGCCGCCGCGCCGTCGGAGATCTGCGAGGCGGACCCGGCGGTCACCACCCCGTCGGCGCGGAACGGGGTCTTCAGGGCCGCCAGCTTCGCCAGCGTCGTGTCCCGGCGGATGCCCTCGTCGCGGGCCACCTCGCCGACCGGCACGATCTCGACGTCGAACTGCCCGGCGTCCTGGGCCTTGGCCGCGGCGGCGTGGCTGGCCAGCGCGTACTCGTCGAGCTGGGTCCGGGAGAAGCCCCACCGCGCGGCCATCATCTCGGCGCCGACGCCCTGGTTGAAGCCGTCCACCCCGTAACGGGCACGGACCGCCGGACCGTACGGGTCGGCGTCCAGCGCGCTGGAGCCCATCGGCACCCGGCTCATCGACTCGACCCCGCCCGCCACGACCAGGTCGGCCTGGCCGCTGAGCACGGTCGCTGCCGCGAAATGCAGCGCCTGCTGGCTGGACCCGCACTGGCGGTCCAGGGTGGTACCGGGCACGGACTCGGGCCAGCCGGCGGCCAGCACCGCGTTGCGGGCCACGTTCCACGACTGCTCGCCAACTTGGGAGACGCAGCCCCAGACCACGTCCTCGACGTCGGCCGGGTCGAAGCCGCCGCGCTCGGCCAGGGCCCGCAGGACGTGGGCCGACAGGTCGACCGGATGGGTCTCCGACAGCCCGCCGTTCCGCCGGCCGACCGGGGTACGCACCGCCCCGACGATCACCGCATCGCGCATACCGCCGACGGTACGCCTGGCTGTCATAGTGGGACCATGCCCCAGCGCTGGCATGTGAAGCCCGTCCTACCGGTCACCAAGCTGCTCGGCGCGATCGCGCTGTGCGTACTCGTGGTGGCGTTCGGCCGCGACGACCCGGTGCGGTGGGTGCTGGTCGGAGCCACGGCGGTGGGCCTGTGCGGCTGGGCGCTGTCCGATCTGATCGCCCCGGTCCGGCTGGCGGCCGACCCGGACGGGATCACCGTGGTCACCGGCTTCGCCCGCCGTCGGCGCCTGGAGTGGGCGGCGATCGAACGGGTCCGGGTGGACCGGCGCCAGCGCCTCGGCCTGCGCAGTGAGCTGCTGGAGGTGGACGCCGGGGAGGCGCTGTACCTGTTCAGCGAGCACCAGTTGGGTGCGCCGCCGGACGAAGTGGCGCAGGCGCTGGCCGCACTGCGTACCGGGGCGACGGGTCAGAGCAGCACGGCGGTGCGGTAGAGGGCCAGGGCCAGCAGCGCCAGTACGACCAGGGAGCAGCCGACGACCTGGATCAGGGTCCTCCGGTTGCGCGGCGCGTACGCGAAGATCACGGCCACGACCGCACCGGTCGCGAGACCGCCGAGGTGGCCCGCGACCGAGACGTCGGCCACCGCGAACGTGAAGACCACGTTGATGACGATCACCGGCAGGATCGGCGCGACGCTCAGGTTCAGCCGTTTGAGGATGACGAAGAAGCCTGCCATGAGGCCGAACACCGCCGTGGAGGCGCCCGCGGTCATCTGGCCGGGCCCGGCGAACGCGTACGCCGCGACGTTGCCGCCCAGCCCCGAGATCAGGTAGAGCGCGGCGAAGCGGCCCGAGCCGAGCAGCCGTTCCAGCTCGCGCCCGAGGATCCACAGCGCGTACATGTTCATCAGCAGGTGCAGCACGCCGTAGTGCAGGAACATCGCGGTGACCAGGCGGTACCACTCCCCGGCCGCGACGCCGTGCACCTCGGCCGCGCCGGGCGGGCCGTACATCGCGTAGCCGAGCACGGCGCCCCACTCGGTCAGCGGGGTGCTGCCGCCGAGCAGGCCACCCATGCCGCCGCCGGCCACGGCACCGGCACCACCGGTCGCGAGTGACAGGACCATGACGGCGGCGTTGATGCCGATCAGGGTCTTCGTGACCACGGCGGACCCGCGGGTGACGGCACCGCCGAAGGCGGTACGGGCCGTCCGCTGACTGCGCCGGCCCTCGGTGACGCAGTCCGGGCACTGGTGGCCGACCGACGCCTCGTTCATGCAGGCGGGGCAGATCGGCCGCTCGCACCGGGTGCACCGGACGTACGTCTCCCGCGACGGGTGGCGGTAGCAGACCGGGACCGTCGTGGGCACGTCACTCATGCCCACAACGGTACCCGGACGGGGTAATCAGCCCTCGACGCGCTCGATCTCCACCCGCTCGATCACGACGTCCTCGCGGGGCCGGTCACCCGGGCCCGTCGCGGTGGTTGCGATCGAGTCGACGACCTTGGCGGACTGGTCGTCGGCCACCTGACCGAAGATCGTGTGCCGCCGGTTCAGGTGCGGGGTCGGCGAGACCGTGATGAAGAACTGCGAGCCGTTGGTGCCCGGCCCCGCGTTCGCCATCGCCAGCAGGTACGGCCGGTCGAAGTGCAGCTCGGGGTGGAACTCGTCCCCGAACTGGTAGCCGGGTCCGCCCCGGCCGGTGCCGGTCGGGTCACCCATCTGAATCATGAAGTTGGCGATGACCCGGTGCGAGATCGTGCCGTCGTAGTACGGCCCGCTGCCCTTCTGGCCGGTACGCGGGTCGGTGTATTCCTTCGTCCCCTCCGCGAGCTCCACGAAGTTGCGCACGGTCGCCGGCGCGTGATCCGGGAACAGCTGCAACCGGATCGGGCCGTGGTTGGTGTGCAGAGTGGCGTAAAGCATCTGGGCCACGGGTACTCCCCTTTGTAGGACAGTTCGTTTCGTAATTCGGATCCTGCCCCATGTGTCAGATCCGGATGCGCGGGGGTACCTGGGAAGGCAACATGGCCTAGAGATAACCCTCAGGAGGTGGGCACTGGTGTTCGCAACGATGCGCCGCAAGCGCCGCAACGCGACGATGAAGCACGAACTCGGCCAGGGCGTCGAGCACTTCAAGCGCGCGGCGACCATTGCCGCGCAGGAGACCAGCGCGACCATGGGGCCGAAGCTCTCCGCCGCCAAGGACCGGATGCAGCCCGCCGCGTCCAGGGCACGCGACACCGCCACGACCAGCTGGGAGAGCACCGTGGCGACCCTGACGCCGCTGGTCGCAGCCGCGGGCGAGACCATCCGGCAGGCTGGCAAGGACACCTCGAAGGCGTCCCGCAAGGGCAAGCGTGACATGCGCAAGCGCGCCGCACGGATGACCCACAAGCCCAAGAAGCGCCGGTCGAGACTGGTCGGGCTCGCGATGGCGGGCGTCGCCGTGGGAGCGGGCGCCGCCTACCTGGCCCGCCGGCGTAAGGCCGCGCAATGGGACGAATACGACCCGGATCGTACGATCGGCGCCACGGTGGAGTCGATCGGCGGGGCGGACGACGCCGCCTTCGAGCCCATCGACCCCATGGCCGGCACGATGACCCCGGACAAGACGCCGACGACCAGCAGCAAGGCCGACACGGCGAATCAGAACGGCACGTCCCCGCAGGGCCCGGAGGTGGCCCGGACCGGCAAGCACAAGTCCTAGATCCGGGGTTTCCCGGCTAGTTGCCCTGGACGTCACCCGATCCGGCCCGCCGGGCCCGGGTGACGTCCAGTGCTGGTCCCTGCGGCAGCAGCGCCACCAGCTGGGCCGGTACGGATTGGGGCGTCACCCCGCCGTAGCCGAGTTTCGCCAGCACCTCACGGTTCGCGACCGGGTACCGGCGCCCGGTGTCGGTCACGATGCTCACCGTCCCGGAACCGGCGGGTGCGGTCGGCGAGGCGAGGGACAGCACCACCGCGCCCCGGCCGCGGGCCACGTGCACCCGGTCGGCCTGCACGCCGCCCGGCACGGCCGCGGCACCGTTGGCGGGGGTGCCCTCGGGCACGGTCGGGTCGATCCGCAGGCCCGCTCCGTCCGCACCGACCGGAAGGGTCACGCAGGCGCTGCGGGGCGGGTCGGCCACGGCGGGCAGCGTGGACGGCAGTCCGTTCGCGTCGCCCGCGTCGATGAGCGAGGTCGATGACGGCGGCAGGTTGATGAACGCGGGCCCGTCCAGGGTCGTCTGCTTCGTGCCCTCGACGGTCAGCAGCAGCCGGGCCTGCACCTCGGTGATCGGGGCCGCGCCGTTGTCCAGCGCCACCTTCCACTGCTTGCCGTCGGTGAACAACTGGCCGATCTCGGCGTCCGGCACGCCGGAGCGATCGCCCCGGTCGTCGATCGACAGGGGCCGCATGTCGGGCCCGAGGGGGATCGAGTTGACCCACGCCGCGGCCACCGGCCACGGGCGCCGGTCGCTCCAGTTGAATGCGGTGAAGATCGCTCCGGACCGGTCGCGGGGAATGAGGAAGCGCCGGTTACCGGCCACCAGGAAGATCCGGTCGTCGGGGTCGCGCACCAGCAGGGCCTGCGCGGGACGGCCGTCGCCGGGCGCCGTGGCGATCGTGCCGTCGGTCAGCCGGTCGCCGACCAGCAGCGTGCTGCGGGGGCCCTGGTCGGCGGCCGCACCGTCGGGCACCTGCGTGCAGATCGACCACGGCTGCCCGATCAGGTCGCCGGAGTCGGGCAGTGAGTCCGGAGCGTCCGGGATGCCGAGCGGGGCGCCCAGCGGCACCGCCGCCAGCCGCTCGCGGGTGGTGGTCTTCAGTTCGGGCGCCGGCGCGTTCGCGATGAGCAGGCCGGATGCGTAGTTCAGCACCGGATGCAGCTGGTCGTCGGCCTTGACGTAGACGTACCGGGCTCCGGAGCCCTTCTCCAGGAAGACGACCGCCTCGTTGCGCGGATCCTCGTTGCTGCGCCCGGTGACGAGGCCGTAGACCGCGGCCGCGCCCACCGCGACGGCGGCGATCACGAGACTCACCAGGGCGGTCGTGCCGGCCCGGCGCAGCGGCGAACGGTGCGGGTCAGGGTCGTGCGTGACCAGCGCGGCAACGACCCGTTGCAGCGAGTACTGGTACGAGTGCAGCTGATCCTGACGCGACGGCACCCGGCCACTCTAGGGGTGGCGGCCGTCCCGTGGGGGGCGCCCCTTACAGCCAGCCGTTGCGGCGGAACGCCCGGTACAGCAACACCGAGATGATCAACATGATGGAGACCGCGACCGGGTAGCCGTACAGCCACTGGGTCTCGGGCATGTGTACGAAGTTCATGCCGTACACCCCGGCGATGGCGGTCCATACGGTCGCGATACCGGCCCAGGCGGCGATCTTGCGCATGTCGTTGTTCTGGTCGACCGTCACCTGGGCGAGCCGGGCCTGCAGGATCGAGTTCAGCAGGTCGTCGTACGACGTGACCTGCTCGACCGTACGGGTCAGGTGGTCGTGCACGTCCCGGAAATAGCGGCGGATCTCCTTGGGCACCACCCGGCTCTGCGGGGCGGTGATCGTGGCCAGCGGCCGCTGCAACGGCACGACCGCCCGGCGGAACTCCACCAGCTCCCGCTTCATCTGGTAGATCTGCTGGATCGGGCTGCCGGTGCCGCGCGCGAACACCCGCTCCTCCAGGATGTCCAGGTCCGCCTCGACCTGGTCGGCGACCTCCAGGTAGAGGTCGACCACCCGGTCGGTGACCGCGTACGCGACCGCCCAGGGCCCGTGCTGCATCAGCCCCGCACGCTCGGCCTCCAGGCCGGCCCGGACGGAGACCAGTTCGGAGGCGTCGCCGTGGCGCACCGTGATCACGAACTGCTCCCCCACGAAGACCATCATCTGGCCGGTCTCGACGATCTGGGAGGTCTCGGTCAGCTCGCTGTGCGGCACGTAGCGCGCCGTGCGCAGCACCAGGATGTGTACGTCGCCGAACTGCTCCAACTTCGGGCGCTGCTCCGCCTGCACCGCGTCCTCGACGGCCAGCTCGTGCAGGCCGTACGTGCGGGCGATCGCGGACATCTCGGAGTCGGACGGCTGGTGCAGGCCGAGCCAGACGAACGCGTCGTCGCGGGAGCGTGCCAGCCGCAGTGCCGCGCTCGGGGTGAACTCGCCGGGCTCGCGCTTGCCGTCGACGTACACGCCGCAGTCGACCACCGCGCTGCCGTCCAGGCACTGCTCGGCGGTGGCGTCCGGGGAGTCGGTGCTGCCGAGGATCCGGTTCATCGCCCGCACCGGGGCGGCCCAGGCCCGCGACAGCGACCGGTTGTTGCCGGTCTGCCTGACCCGGCGCACGCTGCCCTCGCTCATGACGCCTCCCCCTACACGCGTGACGGCCCGCCTGAGGCTACGCCAGCCCGGTGACGGGAGCCGCTCGCGCCGGTGACCCCGGGGCCGCGTGCACAGGACGGGCGGCCCCGGGGACTCCGGTGGTGGTGGGTCAGCCGCGGACTTCGGCGATCGCCGCGGCCAGGCGGCGCACACCCTCGTCGATCTGGTCCACCGTCACCGCGGAGTACGCCAGGCGGACGGAGTTCTTGCCGCCGTCGAGCAGGAAGTCGCTGCCCTTGACGATCGCCACGCCCTTCGCGGTGGCCACCGGGAACAGCTTGTCCACGTCGACGTCGGCGGGCAGATCCACCCAGAGGAAGTAGCCACCGTCCGGCTCGGTGAAGGTGGCGCCGGGGATGTGCGTACGGATCGACTCGCCCAGCACCCGGGCCCGCTCCCCCAGCGCCGCGCTGACGGTGGCGATGGAGCGCTGGATGTCACCCGACACGCAGAACTGGTGCACGATCGCCTCGGACACCATGCCGGGCGAGATGTACAGGTTGGTGGCCTTCTTGGCGATAGCGCCGATCACCTCGGTCGGGCCGACCAGGTAGCCGACCCGCACGCCCGGGCACACCGTCTTGGTGAAGCTGCAGGCGTGCACGACGACGCCGTGGGTGTCCAGCGACAGCATCGACGGCAGCGCCTCGCCGCGGAACCGGATGTCCGCGTACGGGTCGTCCTCGAAGATCGTGAAGCCGTACTCGACGGCCAGCTCCAGCAGCGCGTGCCGCTTCGCCAGCGACAGCGTGACCCCGGCGGGGTTCTGGTAGTTCGGGATGATGTGGGCCAGCTTGGGGCGTACCCCGGACTCCAGCAGGCGCCGCAGCTCGTCGACGTCGATGCCGTCCGGCTCGATCGTCACCTGGTGCACCTTGGCGCCCAGGTTCTGCAGGTTCAGCAGCGTCCGGTCGTAGGTCGGCTTCTCCACGACGACCTCGTCGCCGGAGGTGACCAGGTGGTTGAAGAGGAACGCGTCCGCCTGCAGCGAACCGTTCGTGACGATCACCTGCTCCGGGGCGACGCCGTGCTTGTCCGCGATCCACTTTCGCAGCGGCAGGTAGCCGACCGACGTGCCGTACGCGGTCACGCCGGCCGGATCGGCCTCGAACGCGCGAACGGCGGCGGCCTTGAGACCTTCGACGTCGACGATGTCCAGAGAGGGGGCGCCACGGGCAAAGGAGATCAACTGCTCAGCGGTCATACCGCTCAGCTTACGAGGCGGCACAACGCAGATTTCCCCTGCCCGGACCGGTTTTCGCCGCACCCGCCGGACCTGTCGCCACCGATGACGACGGCCGATCTTTCTGCGGAGAACGGACCTGGATACGGGAGCTTTTCCCGGCGGGCGAAGGCGTCGACCACCCCACCGGTGCCGAGGTCGGCAGACCCGGGGCCCCGTCCGGCGATCGGGGCGGGTCTCGGTGAGAATCAGGGGAAGACGGGCGGAATGGTCAGGCAATTCGCGGACGACGGATTCGCGGTGCTGGCTACGCTCGGTAGCTGTCGCGCGGCTATCCTCGTCGTTCGACACCCCTGCTGTGGAAGGAACCCCATGATCGGTCTGGTACTCGCCGCCGGCGCCGGGCGCAGGCTGCGCCCGTACACCGACACGCTGCCGAAGGCGCTCGTCCCCGTGGACGGGGAGACCACGATCATGGACATCTCGCTGCGCAACCTCGCCGCCGCGGGCCTGACCGACATCACGGTCGTGGTCGGCTACTGCGCGGGCGCGGTCGAGGCGCGCAAGGACGCCTTCGAGCAGAAGTACGGCGTGAAGCTCACCCTCGTGCACAACGACAAGGCAGAGGAGTGGAACAACGCGTACTCGCTCTGGCTGGCCCGCGACCAGTTCGCCCAGGGCGCGCTGCTGGTCAACGGCGACACCGTGCATCCGGTCAGCGTCGAGCAGACCCTCCTCGCCAATCGGGGACCGGGAATCCTGCTTGCGGTGGACAGCGTCAAGAAGCTGGCCGACGAGGAGATGAAGACCGTCTTCAATGCGTACGGCCAGCTGGTGAAGATCACGAAGCTGATGGACCCGGCCGAGGCGTTCGGCGAGTACATCGGCGCCACGATCATCGAGGCCGAGGCCGCCGCGGGCCTGGCCGATGCGCTCAAGGCCACCTGGGAGCGCAACCCCGACCTCTACTACGAGGACGGCTACCAGGAGTACGCCAACCGCGGCGGCGAGGTGCGCGCGGCCACCATCGGCGAGGTCGAGTGGGTAGAGGTCGACAACCACGACGACCTGGCCAAGGCGCGGGAGATCGCATGCCGCTACTAGCCCGCAGTGTGCAGACCCCCCTGCACATTCACGTACGCCGCGGCGCCGTCGCCGACCTCGGCCAGATCCTGGCCGACGGGCGCATCTCCTCGGGCGGCGACGTGGCGGTGGTGGTCGGCCCCGGCCAGGGCGAGCGCATCGCGGACCTGATCCGCCCCTCGCTGGGCTCCGCGGACGTCTACACCACCACCGGCGGCACCCTCGACTCCGCGCTGGAACTGGCCACCAAACTGCGCTCGCGCCAGTACGACGCGGTCGTCGGCATCGGCGGCGGCAAGACGGTCGACACCGCGAAGTACGCCGCCAGCCGCTGGGGCCTGCCGATGGTCTCCGTGGCCACCAGCCTGGCCAACGACGGCATCGCCTCCCCGGTGGCCAGCCTGATCCACGACGGCATCAAGAACTCGTACGGCGTGCACATCCCGTTCGGCGTCATCGTCGACCTGGACTTCGTCGAGAACGGCCCGGAGCTGGTGAACCGCGCCGGCATCGGCGACGTGATCAGCAACATCAGCGCGCTGGCCGACTGGGAACTCGCCCGCGAGGTCCGCGGCGAACCGGTCGACGGCCTGGCCGCCTCACTCGCCCGGATGGGCGCCGAGGCGGTGCTGGCCATGCCCGGCGACATGGACGACGACGCGTTCGTCACCGTCCTGGCCGAGGCGCTGATCTCCAGCGGGCTGGCCATGGCGGTGTGCGGCAGCAGCCGGCCGTCCAGCGGCGGCTGCCACGAGATCATGCACGCGATCGACTCGCTGTTCCCCGGCACGGCGACCCACGGCGAGCTGGCCGGGCTCGGCGCACTGTTCTGCACCTTCCTGCGGGGTGACGAGCGGCGCTTCGTCCAGATAGCGCAGTGCCTGGCCCGGCACCGGCTGCCCCGTACCGCCGGTGACGTCGGGCTGGACGCCGATCAGTTCGTGCAGGCGGTGGAGTTCGCACCGCGGACCCGGCCGGACCGGTACACGATCCTGGAACACCTGGCGATGTCCCCGGGCGAGATCCGACGGAAGCTGGCCGAATATGACGACGCCCTCGCACAGCACTGAGCCCACGCGGACCCCCCCGGCCGCCGCGCCCACTGCGGCGGACTACTACGCGGTCAACCGGGGCGGCGGGCTGTTCAGCGAGGCGGTCAGCCAGCGGCTGGGCGCGCGCATCGCGGTGGCCGCGCACAAGCGCCGCCTCGCCCCGACCGTGCTCACGGCCGGAAACCTGGGGCTGAGCTGCCTGGTGTCGTTCGTGGTGGTGGCCGGGGCGCACCGGGTCGCCACCGGCGAGGTGTGGACGTGGCCGATCGGCCTGCTGGCGCTGCTCGGCTGGCAGGCCGCGTACGCATTGGACTGTGCGGACGGGCAGCTCGCCCGCGTGACCGGCCAGACCAGCGCGGCCGGGGCGCGGGTCGACGTCCTGTGCGACGTCGCCGCGCAGATCGCGCTGGTCGCGGCGCTCGCCGCGACCGCCGCGGCGCAGGTCCCCGAGACGCCCGCCTGGCTGCTGGCCGCGTTCGCGGGCACCTGGATGGTCAACCTCGTCACCTCTGTCATGCAGACCGGGCCGCAGGCGGCCAGCATGGTGACCAGCACGTCGCTGCCGGTCCGCGTGGTCAAGCTGGTCCGCGACTACGGCGCGGTGATCGCCCTGGCGGGCGTGGTGCTGACCGTGGCGCCACAGTGGACCGTGTGGCTGGTCGCCGCGTTCACCCTGATCAACGGCGCGTTCCTGGCCGCCAGCATCGCGTTCAGCGGCCGGGCCGCCCTGCGCGGCTGACCGCCGACCGCACTCGCCTTCCGGCTGACCGGGCAGCGGCACCGAGTCTGCCGCGAGCCAGCCCGTCAGACCCGCACCGGGATCGCCGACGACGAGCCGAGGACCCGGCCGGTGGCGTCCAGCGCGTCCGCGACCACGTACTCCGGCGTCCCGGCCAGCGACAGGGTGGTCTCGAAACCGGTCCGGTCGGCCGTCACGGTCCGGGTGAGTGCGCCGGGCCGGTCCCCGGCCCTGGCGCGCCAGCGGGTCACCCTGGTGGCGCCGTTCCAGCTCGCCGTCACGATCACGTTGCCGCCCTCGACGCGCAGGCCCAGCGCGGGCTGGTCGAGCGGCTCGCCGTCCCACTCCGCCTTCTGCGCCCGGTACGACTGACTGTCCGCGGGCAGGTGCCCGGCCAGGCGGACCGTGCCGTCCGGCGCGTGCTCTGTGAAGTACGGCAGCTGGCCCCACCCGATGAACGCCCCGCCGTCGGCCAGCTCCCGGAAGCTGCCCTGGGTCGGCGCCGACAGCCGGTCGGGGTGCAGGAACTCGGCGACGAACACGGCCCGGCGGGTGGCTTCGTCCAGTGTGAGCACCAGACCGCGGGACTGCTCGTGCACCTTGGTCACGCCCGCGCCGTTGTCGAACAGCCCGTACGAGCCGTCGCGGCGGCGGCGGAAGTCGTGCTGCCAGGCGAAGGCAGCGCGCGGCTCCACCGCGAAGTCGGATCGCTTCCCGCCGAGGCGCCACCGTACCCGCCCGGTCCGCTTGTCGATCTTGTACGTGGTCCAGGTGTGCCGCGACGAGGCGAGCAGGTGCCCGTCCGCGTCCAGGGCCACCGAGTTCGCGTGGAAGTAGTCGTACGGCAGCCGCGCCGACGCCCCGGTGGGCAGCGGCGCGTACGACTCCTCGACCGCGACGTGGTCACGGGCCCGCCACTCGAAGAGCTTGCGCCCGGTCCGGATGTCGATCTCCTGCAGCACGCAGTCGTGCAGCACCCCGTCGGCCGGGCCGCCCACCCGCGTCAGGTCGTACGGGACCGGCTCGTACACCCAGAACACTGCCGTGTCGCGGGGCGTGATGACGAAGTCGTGCTGGTCGGCCTGCTCGCTGCCCGCGGCGCGGATCCTGGTGACCTCCCGGTACGACCGGTCCGCCAGCACGAACTCGCCCTGCCCGACCCCCTGCCCGCCGGTGCCGCCGATCGTCCCCTCCCACCACGCCAGCACGGGCCGCCCCCGGTACCGCTGCACCTTGAGGTCGATCGCGACGGTCGCCGGATCCGGGACCTTGCGGAACCAGACCGGCGCACCCCGCTCGTCCACGATCAACGGGCCCCAGAGCCCGGCGCCGGAGGCCGGGGTCAGGAAGATGTAGCCCGGCGCGGTCGCCCTGGCGGGCGTGGTGATCGTGACGTCGGGCAACGTGCGCAGATCGGGTCGCGACCGGAATTTCGGCGGCCCCGCCGCCTGCCCGGCTGCCGGTTGTCCCGCCGTGGCCGGCCCTGCCGCGGGCTGCCCGGACCCGGCGCCGGCCGACTCCTCGCCGGTCCGTGCGAGGGCGTAGCCGGTGGCGACACCGGCGACGGCGCACACGGCGGCGGCACCGGCGCTCAGCAGCACACTGCGGCGTGAGACACCGGCGGGCACGGGCGAGTGGTACGGATCCGGGTCGGGAGCGGTCGCCGAAGACTGGGTGTCCGTCACGGCACCCTCATTCCCCGGCAGCGCGAAGATCTACCCCGCGACCGGGCCCGAGTCCGCGAGCTGTCGGTAGATCTCGACCAGCCGCGCGGTGAGGACGTCCGGATGGAACGCCCCGACGTATCTGGCCCGCGCGTCCGCGGCGAGCGCCGCCGCCTCCGCCCGGGCGCGCGGCAGGGCCCCCGCCAGCGCGGCGGCGTCCGGCGCCACCGCCCAGCCCCCGGCCGGACCCGGCTGGTCAACACCCAACAGGTACGGAATCCCGCCCACCGCCGTGCCCAGCACGGGACGGCCCGCCGCCATCGCCTCCAGGATCACGGTCGGCAGCACGTCGTTCCAGGTCGGGACGGCCACCACCACCGCCGCGGCGCGCCGGGCCGCGACCATCCCCGCGGAGTCGAGCACCCCGAGGTACGTGACGTCGCCGCGCTCGGCGGCGGCCCGCTCGGCCAGCGGCCGCAGCTCCCCGTCGCCCGCGATGCGCAGCTCGCCCAGCGCCCCGTCCGGGTGCCGCCGCCAGGCGTCCAGCAGCAGGCCGAGACCCTTCTCCGGGGACAGCCGGGCGGCGTACAGAAAACCGTCGCCGAGCGGATCGGGCTCGCCCGGGTCCGGCAGGCCGTTGGGTTTCACCACGATCTGCTGGTCGGCGATGCCGTAGTCGCGCAGGTGCGCGGCGATCCGGTCGGTCAGCGCGATGTAGCGGTCCACGGAACGCCACGTCGGCCGGTGCACCGCCAGCGCGGTGGCCAGGATGGCGCTCTGCGCCGCCGACCCCCGGTAGCAGCGGTGCCGGACGGCGGGCCAGCCGATCACCCTGCCCCGGCAGTCGGTGCAGTTGTGCCCGTCCCGGAAGTACAGCCCCGACGAGCACACCTGGCGGTAGTTGTGGACCGTCTGCACCACCGGCACGCCGTGCGCGTGCGCGGTCCGCACCACCCACGGCGACAGCAGCGGGTACGGGTTGTGCAGGTGCAGCACGTCCGGCCGGTGCTCGGCCAGCAGCGCGGCCAGGTCCCGCTGGGCGGCCCGCCCGTAGATCGGCGACACCGGCAACAGCGCCTTCTGTACGACCGGCAGCGCCCCGATCGAGTCGGAACTGCGCTGGAACGGCAGCACCTCGACCCCGGCCGCGGCGAGCTGCGCCATCTCGGTGTCGACGATGACGTTCTCGCCGGACGGGATCGCTTCCCGGTACCGGTTGTGCGCGACCACGACCTTCACGGTCCTAGACGCTACATTCGGAGGCGTGCCGGAACTTCCCGAGGTGGAGGCGCTTGCGGCGTATCTGCGCGAGCGCGCGGTCGGTCATGCCGTGCAGCGCTTCGAGGTGGCCTCGTTCAGTGCTCTGAAGACCTACGATCCCGCCCCGAGCGCGGTGGCGGGCCTGACCCTGACCGGGGCCGGGCGGCACGGCAAGTTCCTCGACGTGCATCTCGGCGACGAGTTGCACCTGATCGTGCACCTGGCCCGAGCGGGCTGGCTGCACTACCGCGACGCGTTCAAGTCGGCGGCGCCGCTCAAGCCGGGCAGCGGACCCATCGCGATCCGGGTACGCCTCGACGACGGCTCCGGCTTCGACCTGACCGAGGCGGGCACCCAGAAGTCGCTGGCCGCGTACCTGGTGCGCGACCCGAACGAGGTACCCGGCGTGTCGCGGCTCGGCCCGGACGCGCTCGCGGTCGGTCCCGAGGAGTTCGCGGAGCGGCTGCGCGGCCGAAACGGGCAGGTCAAGGGGGTGCTCACCGACCAGGAGGTGCTGGCCGGGATCGGCAACGCGTACTCCGACGAGATCCTGCACGTGGCGAAGATGTCGCCGTTCGCGCTGACCGGCAAACTCACCGACGAGCAGATCGCCACGCTGTACGAGGCGATGCGCGCGGTGGAGACCGACGCCGTCACCCGATCGGTGGGTCAGCGCGCCGCCGAGTTGAAGGGCGAGAAGCGCGCCGGGCTGCGGGTACACGCCCGTACCGGGCTGCCCTGCCCCGAGTGCGGCGACACCGTACGCGAGGTGTCCTTTGCCGACAAGAGCCTGCAGTACTGCCCCACGTGCCAGACCGGCGGCAAGCCGCTCGCCGATCGGCGCCTTTCGAAGCTGATCCGATAGCACGCTCGCGCTCACGCAGCGTGGCTATCGCCCGAAGTTGGTCTCCGCGAGAGAAAGCGGGCACAACGTCCCCTTCTCCAGGCCCGATCCATCGGTATAGTGGCCCGGTCCCACGCGTTGTCCGCGGCGCGGCCGGGGCCGGCAACCGTCCGGCACCCGACTGCCCGTGGCGGTGCGTAATGTTCTCCGGGGTCGCCGGTCAGCTCGACCGGCCCGCCGGGAGGCCCGTACGGCGTCTTCCGGTCCCCCGAAACGTCGGCGGGCGGTATGAGTTGCGGGAGGACGTAGGCGAGGTGACTGCGAGCCTCCATCGCCCGGCGCCCGAGCGCAGCCCGGCGCCCAAGAGCAGCCGGAGCGGCATGCCGTACGACAGCTTCGAGTGGCAGCAGGACCCACATCCGACCAACGGCGTGCCCCGGTCGGCGTGGACCCGTTCGCACCGGCGGCTGTCGCGCTGGCACCGGCCGTACACGTTGATCCTGGTTCTGCTCGACTTCGCCTGCGCCGTGCTGGCCAGCTATCTGGCGGGCACGTTCATCGAGGCCGAGAAGGTGACCGCCGGCTTCCAGGGCGATCCGGGCACCTTCACGTTCTTCGCCTACATCCTGCTGCCCCTGGGGTGGGTGGTCATCCTCTGGGGCAACGGCAGCTACGACCGCCGCTACCTGGGGCTGGGCAGCGAGGAGTTCAAACGGGTCGTCCGGGCCTTCGTCACCGTGGTGGCCGGCGTCTCGCTGCTCGCGTTCGGTACGAAGACCGAGCTGTCCCGTGGCTCGGTCGCCGCGGTCAGCGTCTCCGCCCTGGTGCTCATCCTGATCTGCCGGTACACCGCGCGGCAGGTGCTGCACGTCGCCCGGCGGCGCACCGGCCACGGCGCGCACCGGATGATCCTGGTCGGCACGCTGCCCGAGGCGCTGGAGGTCTACACCGCGGTCACCCGCAGCCCGGCCGCCGGTCTCATCCCGGTCGCCATCCATCTCACCGACGGGTACGCCGCCGCCCGCGGCATCGAAACCCCCGTCCCGGTGTACGCGGGCCGCGACGTGCTGTCGCTGGTCCGCGAGGTGGGCGCGGACACGATCGCGGTCTGCGGTTCGGCCAGTGCCGAACCCGGCGAGCTGCGCCGCCTCGCCTGGCAGCTCGAAGGCACCGGCGTCGACCTGGTGGTCGCGCCGCAGCTCACCGACATCGCCGGTCCCCGCGTGCACATCCGCCCGATCGAGGGCCTGCCGCTGCTGCACGTCGAGGAGCCGACGCTGTCCGGCCCCGGCTGGCTGGCCAAGAACCTGCTCGACCGGGTCGCCGCCGCGTTCGGGTTGCTGCTGCTCAGCCCGGTGCTGCTGTTCGTGGCGCTGGGCATCCGGCTCTCCGACCCCGGCCCTGTGTTCTTCCGCCAGCCGCGGGTCGGCCACGAGGGACGCACGTTCCGGGTGTGGAAGTTCCGGACCATGTACGTCGACGCCGAGGAGCGCAAGGCCAGCCTCAAGGAGCTGGAGCTCAACGAGTCCGACGGCATGCTGTTCAAGATGAAGGAGGACCCGCGGGTCTTCTCCTTCGGGCAGAAGCTGCGGGCCACCTCCCTCGACGAGCTGCCCCAGCTCATCAATGTCCTCAAGGGCGAGATGTCCCTGGTCGGGCCGCGCCCGCTGCCCGCCGACGACGGCGACTACCTGGGCGACGTCCGGCGCCGGCTGCTGGTGCGTCCGGGCATCACCGGCCTGTGGCAGGTCTCCGGCCGGTCCGACCTGTCGTGGGACGAGGCGGTCCGGCTCGATCTGTACTACGTCGACAACTGGTCGCTGACCTACGACCTGGCCATCATGTGGCGCACCATCTGGGTGGTGCTGCGCCGCAAGGGCGCGTACTGACGGACATGTTCGCGGGCCTGGACGAGGTCGGCTGGTCGTCGCTCACGCACGCGTACGGGCCTGCCACCGCGATGCCGAAGGTGATCCGCGGGCTGATCGCGCGGGACAAGCGGGTCCGGGCGTGGGCCGGGGACTACATGTGGGGCGCCGTCCACCACCAGGGTGACGTGTACGAGTGCACGGTCGCGGCGATCCCGTTCCTCGTCGAGGCGGCGTCCGCGCCCCGAGCGAAGGGACGCGGCACCGTGCTGCGGCTGCTGGCCAGCATCGGCAGCGCGGAGGTCGACGACGTGTCGCGGCTGGCCGACCGCGACGGCGGCCTGCACCGTACGGCGCAGCGGGCGGTCGCCACCGCCTACCCGGCCCTCGCCGCGCTGCTGGCCGACCCCAAACGCAAGGTACGCCGCGCGGCGCCACAGGTGCTGCTGGTCTGCCGCGACCGGGCGGCCGACGTGGCGGACCTGCTGCGCGCGCGGCTGCCGGTGGAGCCCGACGCGTCGGTGCGGATGGCGCTGGTCGCCGCGGTGGGCACCATCACCCGCCGGGCCGTCGCCGGCTACTCCGACGGGGTCGACGCCGCGGAGCTGCGGGACTGGCTGCGTGCGGTGTTCACCGGTACGGACCCGGCCGGCGTACGGACGGCGGCGCTGATGGAGCTGCTGCGCCTGTCCGACGGCGAGCTGCCCGACCTGGTGCCGACCCTGCTGCACCTGCTGGAGACGGCCGACGGGGTCGACCTGCGCAGCCTGCGCGAGGCGCTCGGCGACCGGGTCACTGAGCGGAACCGGCTGCTGGCGGCCCTGGTCCGCGACGGTTCGCGGGGTCTGCGCAACAACGCCATGTGGGCCACTGCCGGCGCTCTGCACCATTGGCGCGGCGACTACCGGGAACTGCTGGCGGAGTTCGCGGCGCTGCTGCCCGGATCACCCGACGACCACCTTCTCGCCGTCCACCTGCTCACCGGCGACGGCTGGCCGCTCACCGCCCCGCTGGCCGACGACATCGCTGCGAGCATCGACCGCTCGCTGGCCGCCGGCGCCCCGCTGTACCGGCCCGAGGGACGGGGCTTCTGGGATCCGCAGGGCGGCCCCGTGTGGGCCCTGACGCAGAACCTGGTCAACCTGGGCGACCCGCGCGCACTGCCGCTCGTGCGGCAGGCGTACGAGGGTGACGTGCTGCCCCACTACACCGGCTCGCTGACCCGCCCGTACGGCGCCGACGCCGCCGCGCTGGTGCCGCCGATCCGGAGGTGGCTGCGGCGGTTGACGGCGGACGGCGACATCGACCGGGCGATGGACCTGCTCGGGGACCTGATCCCCATCGGGCCGGCCGCCGCCGGGGCGCTGCCCGAGATCGTCGCGCTGCTGCCGTACCCGAATTTCTGGCACACCCCCATGAACGCCCTCCGTGCCCTCGGACCGGCGGCCGTGAGCGCGGCATCGCTGATCCGGGAGCGGCTGCACGATCCGGAGCCGTCGGTGGTCGCGGCAGCGGCCGCGGCACTGCCGGCTGTCGAGGGCGAGCGGGCCGAGGCAGAGGTGCGGCCGCTGCTGACCCACGACTCCGCGGACGTCTGCCTGAGCGCCGCGGACGCGCTGCACGCCGCCGGGGTCACCGACGTACTGGCCGGCTACGAGGCCGCCCTGCGCTACGACGGATGGCCGCCCTACTCGGCGTTGCACAGCCTGGGCACGCTGGGCGCGGCCGCCGGGCCGCTCGCGAGCCGGGTACGGGCCATGCTCGACGACCCCGACATCGACGGCCTGGCCGCCGCGACGCTGTGGCGCATCACCGGTGACCTGGACACCACGCTGCCGGTGCTGGCCCGGGCGTGGCGGCGTGAGCGTCGGGTGCACACCCCGATCGCCGTGTGCTGGGCCGAGATGGGTCCGGCGGCCGCCCCGGCCGGGCCGCTGCTGCGCACCGAACTGTCCACCGTGACCCGCGCGACGTACCGGCCCGACGGCCAGGGCAGCACGGACATCGAGAACGACGAGGAGTTCCTGCGGGCGTGTGCCAGCGCCCTGACGTCGATCACGTCCGGTGGCTGAACACTCTCCTGGCTTTTTCCGGCGGGTGCGGACAGGATCTGCTGCGTGGGCGCACGCACCGGCACCGTGTTGGCGGTGGTCGCTGTGCTCGCCGCACTGGCCGGGGCGGTGCTGGCCGTGGTTCGGCTGCGCGCACGACGCGGCGTGGCCACGCCGATGCAGAGAGCCACCTACGACGTGCTGCACACCGCGGCCCTGGCCGCCGAGCCGCTGCGGGCCGGGCTAACCGTCGCCGCTGCGGGCAAGGCGGCCCGGCACCTGCGTACGCTGGTCGGCGCGGTCGGGCTGGCCCTCGCGGACGCCGACCGGTTTCTCGCCTTCGACGGCAGCGGTGGGCACCACCGGGACCAGCTCGCCGAGGCCGCCCGCCGGGCCGTACGGACGCACCGGTCCATCGTGCTGTCCAGCGCCGACCTGCCGTGTGACCGGGTGGACTGCGAGGTACGCGGCGCGGTGGTCGCCCTGCTGGCCGGGCCGGACGGGCGGGCCACGGACGCGCTGGTGGCGGTCGCCGACGACCCGCCCGCGCCCGGTTTCGTGCAGGCCACCCTGGAGGTGGCGCGCTGGGCCGGGTCGCAGCTCGCGCTGGCCGAGCTGGAGTCGTCACGGGAACGCCTGGCCCGCGCCGAGGTACGGGCGCTGCGGGCGCAGATCAGCCCGCACTTCGTCTACAACGCGCTGACCGCGATCGCCTCGTTCGTGCGTACCGACCCGGAGCGGGCGCGGGAGCTGATCCTGGAGTTCGCGGAGTTCACCCGGTACTCGTTCCGGGCGCACGGCGAGTTCACGACGCTGGCCGAGGAGCTGCGCTCGATCGACCGTTACCTGACCATCGAGCGGGCCCGCTTCGGTGACCGGCTCCAGGTACGGCTGCAGATCGCGCCCGAGGTGCTGCCGGTCGGCCTGCCGTTCCTGTGCCTGCAGCCGCTGGTGGAGAACGCGGTCCGGCACGGGCTGTCCCGCAAGCCGGGCGTCGGCATGGTGAGCATCGAGGCCCGCGACGCGGGCGCGGAGTGCCACATCACGGTCGAGGACGACGGCGTCGGGATGGACCCTGGAGTGCTGACCGGCGACTCCGGGCCGGAAAGCCCCACCGACGACGCGGGCCAGCACGTCGGGCTCTCCAATGTCGACGAGCGGCTGCGGTCGGTGTTCGGCGACCACTTCGGGCTGGTGGTGGAGACCGCACCGGGGGCGGGGACGAAGGTGAGCATGCGTGTGCCGAAGTTTCACCCGCAGGTGCGGGCATGAGCCGCCTCGTGGTGCTCGCGGTCGACGACGAGCCGCCGGCGCTGGACGAGCTGGCGTACCTGCTCACCGCGGACGGGCGGGTGTCGCACGTCCACCGGGCGGGCGATGCGACCGAGGCACTGCGGGTGCTGCGCGACACAGAGGTGGACGCCGTGTTCCTGGACATCCGGATGCCGGGGCTGGACGGCATGGAGCTGGCCCGGCTGCTGCACCGGTTCGCGCGGCCCCCGGCGATCGTGTTCGTGACCGCGTACGACGACGGTGCGGTGGACGCCTTCGACCTCGGGGTCACGGACTACGTCCGCAAGCCGGTCCGCGCCGAGCGGCTGGCCGAGTCGCTGCGCCGGGTCGCCGGGCAGCGCGCCGCGCCCGTCGCGCCCGCGGCCGCCCCGGTGGACGAGCCGAGCATCCCGGTCGAGCTGGCGGGCACGACCCGGATGCTGCCGCGGTCGGCGGTGCGGTGGGTGGAGGCGCAGGGCGACTACGCGCGCCTGCACACCGCCGACGCCTCGCACCTGGTCAGGGTGCCGCTGGCGACGCTCGCGGAGCGCTGGGCGGCGGCGGGATTCGTCCGGATCCACCGGTCGTATCTGGTGCAGTTACGCCTGGTCACGGAGCTGCGCCTGACCCAGTCGGGATACGTGGTGTCCCTGGACACCGTGGAGCTGCCGGTCAGCCGGAGGCACACCCGGGAGCTGAAGGACCGCCTGATCCGGGCCGCGAAGCACGACTGGACGCGCTGATTCCACAGGGTTGTCCACACCCACCGGCGGGTTTTCCCCAGAGTTATCCACAGGGCTTGCGGGTGGAGGCGAACGGCGGCCGATCTCCACCATTCGTTCACAACGCCACCGCCCCACCTGCACGGATGATCAATAGGCTCCTCATCCGAGGTCGGCGGCACGGGGGCGCCGGTCTTGCGCCACCCGCGCACGATGCGGGGCGGAACGAAGGAGTGACGTGGAGACAACGGTGCAGCGACGGATCCTCGTGGTCGAGGACGAGCGGACCATCGCCGACTCGGTCGCGGCCCGGCTACGCGCCGAGGGGTACGTGGTCGAGGTGGCCGGGGACGGCCCCGCGGCGGTCGCGGCGGCCCGGCGTACCCCGCCCGACGCGATCGTCCTGGACGTCATGCTGCCCGGTTTCGACGGCCTGGAGGTGTGCCGCCGGGTGCAGGCCGAGCGGCCCGTGCCCGTACTGATGCTGACCGCCCGCGACGACGAGACCGACCTGCTGGTCGGGCTCGCGGTCGGCGCGGACGACTACCTCACCAAGCCGTTCTCGATGCGGGAACTGGCCGCGCGGGTGCACGCCCTGCTGCGCCGCGCCCAGCGCAACTCCGACCGGGCGACCGCCGCACCGCTGCTGCTCGGCGACCTGGAGATCAACCTGGCGGAGCGGCGGGTCCGGCGCGCGGGTGCGGAGGCGCACCTGACCCCGACCGAGTTCGACCTGCTGGCCCACCTCGCCCAGCATCCCCGAGCGGTGCTGCCACGGGAGCGGCTGCTGGCCGACGTGTGGGGCTGGGCCGACGCGTCGGGCACCCGCACGGTCGACAGCCACATCAAGGCGCTGCGCCGCAAGCTCGGCGCGGATCTGATCCGTACGGTGCACGGCGTCGGCTATGCCCTGGATGTGACGCCGTGAGGCTGTGGCGACCCCTCGACCCCGTACGGTCGATCAAGGCGAAGCTGTCCCTCGCGCTCGGCTTCGCGGGCGGGGTCGGGCTGCTGGTGTTCTGGTGGAGCATCGACTTCATGCGCGTGGAGCTGTCCTGGCTCGCGATCGCGGTGGCGCTGGCGCTGGTCACGTTGCAGGTGATGGCGCACGGGGCGACCGTGCCGCTGCGCGAGATGACCGTGGCGGCGCGGGCGATGGCCCGCGGCGACTACAGCCGCCGGGTCCGTACCCGGTCCCGCGACGAGGTCGGTGAGCTGGCCGCCGCGTTCAACCAGATGGCCGCGGACCTGGCGGCCGCGGACCAGCACCGGCGCGAGCTGATCGCGAACGTCTCGCACGAGCTGCGTACGCCGATCACCGCGCTGCAGGGCCTGCTGGAGAACATCGTGGACGGGGTGGCCGTCGCCGAGCCGGAGACGATGGAGACCGCCCTGTCGCAGACGCAACGGCTCGGCCGGCTCGTCGCCGAACTGTTGGACCTGTCCCGGCTGGACGCGGGCGTGGTGCCGCTGGCCCGCGAGCCGGTCGACGTGGCGGACCTGCTCTCCGACGTCGTCCGCGAGGCGACGGTCAACGCGACGGGGGCCGGCCGGGACGTCCGTTTCACGGCGTCCGCCCCGAACGTGGTGATCCACGGCGACCGCGAGCGGCTGCACCAGGTCTTCGCGAACCTGCTCGACAACGCCGCCCGGCACAGCCCGCCCGGTGGCACCGTGACGATCCACGCCGAACGCCGCCACGGACACCTGCTCCTCGCCGTGACGGACGAGGGCGACGGCATCCCGCCCGCCGAACGGGAACGGGTCTTCGAACGTTTCACCCGCGGCGAGCGCGCCACCGACGGCGGTACCGGCCTCGGTCTCGCGATCGCCCGCTGGGTGGTGCAGCTGCACCAGGGCACGATCGCGGTCGTCGACCCGGCCGGGCAGCCCACGGCCGGCCGGGCACGTCCGGGCTGCCACATCCACGTGAAGCTGCCGCTGCAGCCCGCCTGACCAGGAGACCACTGTGTCCGAAACACCCAAGCCGCCGGCCCCGGCAACGCCCGTCCCGGCGACCGGCGCACCGGCCACGCCGGCGGCGGTCGCGCCGCGCCAGACCCCGGCGGGCCAGACCCCGGCGGGCCAGACCCCGGCGGGCCGGGCCACCCCGAACTGGGGGCCGCCGGCCATGAACCCGTTGCACGGGCCCTGGATCCCGGTGTCGCTGTGGGGACGGCGGTGGGCCGGGCCCGGACGCCCCGCCTCCCCGGCGACGCTGCTCGCAATCGTGGTCGCCGCCGTCGTCGCGGCGCTCAGCCTGCCGCTCGACCGGCCCGGCCTGGGCTGGATGGTCACCGCGGTGGCCGGGGTCGCGGCGCTGGTGGTGGCGCGCTTCGCGCCGTACCCCTCGGGTGTCCCGGTGCCGCTGGTGTCGTGGCGGGCCCCCGCGCTGCCACCGGCCCGGTTCGCCTGGTCGGCGGCCACCGTGCTCCTGCTCTCCGCCGGGACGTTGCGCGCCGCGGGATGGCTGTTCGCGTTGTGCGTGCTGACCGCCGCGGTGACCAGCGCGCTGGCCGTGGCGGGTGGCCGGTCGATGCGCGGCATGGTGGTGGCGACGATGCTGGCGCCGTTCTCGGTGCTGCGGGCGCTGCCCTGGCTGATTCGGGGGCTGGCCCGGATCCGGCGCGGCGGGCCGAGCGGTTCCGGCGTCCGGGTCGCGGCGACCGTTGCGGTGTCCGTCGCCCTGCTGGTGGTCTTCGGCGCGTTGTTCGCCTCCGCCGACGCGGCGTTCTCCCGGATGCTCGACTCGATCGTGCCGGACATGCGCGTCGACACGGTCGTGCGCTGGTGCTTCATCTTCGCGGTGACGGCGGGCCTGCTGTCCGGGGCGGCGTACCTGCGTGCCGCGCCGCCCGATCTGTCCGGGTGGGACCGGCCCGGCACCCGCACCGTACGCCGCCTCGAATGGGCCGTTCCGCTGTGCCTGCTCGTCGCGATGTTCGCGGTCTTCGTCGGCGTGCAGCTCACTGTGCTGTTCGGCGGTGCGGCCCACGTGCTGGAAACCGAGGGACTCACGTACGCCGAGTACGCCCGCAGCGGCTTCTGGCAGCTGCTCGTGGTCACCGGCCTGACCCTGCTGGTGCTGGCGGGCGCGGCCCGGTGGGCGCCGCGGGACAGCCGTACCGACCGGGTGCTGATCCGGGTCGTGCTGGGTGCGCTGGCCGGGCTGACCCTGGTGATCGTGGCGTCGGCGCTGCACCGCATGGACCTCTACGCCGACACGTACGGCCTGACCCGGCTGCGGGTGCTCGTCGCGCTCTGCGAGGTGTGGCTCGGCGTGGTGTTCGTGCTGGTGCTGGTCGCCGGGGTGCGGCTGCGCGCCGCGTGGCTGCCCCGCGTCGCGGTCGGCGCCGGGGTGTTCGCGCTGCTCGCGCTGGTCGCGGCGAACCCGGACGGGCTGATCGCGGATCGCAACGTCGACCGGTTCGCCCGTACCCACAAGATCGACACCTGGTACCTGTCGACGCTGTCGCCGGACGCCGTGCCCGCGCTGGACCGGCTCCCCCAGCCGGAACGCGACTGCGCACTCGGCCCGATCGCGCTGGGCCTGCACGCCGACCCGGACGACTGGCGCGGTACGAACTACGGCAGGTCCCGCGCCCGCGACCTGCTGGCCGCCCGCCCGGTCGCCTCGGACCGGAGGTGCCCCACGTGGTACGGATCCGACTGATCGGACATCGGCCAGGGCCTCTCGACGTACACATCACGCCGGTGGCCGCACCGCCCTCGGTGTGGTCGGCCGCTCCGGCGGGCCGGCCGTCGGGTGTGCCCGGCTCAGGCCGACCGCCAGCAGCAGGTATGCGGTCAACTCCACGGCCGCGGTGAGCGCCGGGACGGGTTGCCGCATCGCCAGCGTGGGTGCGATGGCATGCCACGCGAACAGCGCCGTGCTGTCGCCCGCGTAGAGCGGCAGCGGGACGGCGCCGATGCTGGCATCCAGGTGGGGCAGCGCGACGACGGCCAGCAGCGCCGCACCGGCCGCGGCGAGTCGTCGGCGGTGTCCCGCCAGCGCTGCGGCGAGGGCGATCGCTGTCAACCCGAGTGCCGTCGCGGGCACCACGGCAGCGACGACGGCGGTCATCGTGCGGGCCGTGTCAGGGGCATCCGAATATCTCAGATCCCTTGCCCGCAGATCGTGCCCGATGTCGATCACCCGGACGGCCGCGTACCCGATGACGAGGCAGGCGGCCACCGCCGCGCCGGCCACGGTACGGCGGTGCCAGCCCCCGCGGCGCCACGCGAGCAGCAGCAGCGTGATCGCGGTCAGCGACGCCCACGTCAGCGCCACGCCGGAGGCGAAGCCGGGCGCCGGGTCGACCTCGGTGGCGCGCTGGAGCACCTGCCACCCGTAGCCATGGCCGCCCGACTCGGCCGGAAGCGTACGGATTGCGTCGATGAGCAGCACCGCGAAGGCGGACGGCACCGCCCACCGCGGCGCGTGCAGCCCGGTGACGAACGCGTACCCCAGCAACAGGCCGAGGCTGAGCAGCTCGGCGTAGCGAACCAGGGGATGCGCGAAGAGGATGCCGACGGCGTGCGCGATCGCACACGCCACCGCTACAGCCAGAAGAATCGGCCCGGCACGCACGACCGCATCGTGTCACAGCGGCGCGGCAGGGCGACGGGTCCCGACATTGGACGGTATTGACAACGCCCGGCTGGCGGCCAGACTGCCGGACATGGATGAAGCGCCGCCCCGCGACGATTCGCGCGTGCCGCGGCGGACCAGGGTCGTGCTGGGGGAGGTGGCGGCCCGCCGGGCACCGGCCGACCGGGGGCGCGCCGATCTCGCCGAGCAGACCCCGGTGGGGGAGGCGCTGGTGAAAGGGCTGATGCGGGCGCAGCTCGCGCTGGCCCTGCGACTGTCCCTGGTCGTGGTGACCGGCCTGGGCTCGCTGCCGCTGCTGTTCGCGGTGGCCCCTGCGGTCGGCCGGTCGAAGGTGCTCGGGATCAACCTGCCCTGGCTGCTGCTCGGGTTCGGCTCGTTCCCGTTCCTGGTCGCGGTGGGCTGGGCGTACGTGCGGTTCGCGGAACGCAACGAGCAGGACTTCACCGCCGTGATCCGCAGGCCCGAGCCGTGAACCCGTACGTCGTCCCCGGTCTGGTCCTGGTCGTGCTGGTCACGATCGGCATCGGCGCGTACGGCCTACGGGTCGCCCGCACCACCTCGGATTTCCTGGTGGCGTCGCGATCGGTCAGCCCGAGCTGGAACGCGGCCGCGATCGGCGGCGAGTACCTGTCCGCCGCGTCCTTCCTGGGCGTCGCCGGGCTGATCCTGCGCTACGGCGTGGACGTGCTCTGGTATCCGGTCGGTTTCGCGGCGGGCTACCTGGCGTTGCTGTTGTTCGTGGCGGCTCCGCTGCGCCGCTCGGGCGCCTTCACCCTGCCGGACTTCTGTGAGGTGCGGCTGCGCTCGCCGACGCTGCGCCGCCTCGCCACGATCTTCGTCGTCTTCATCGGCTGCCTCTATCTGGTGCCGCAGTTGCAGGGCGCCGGGCTCACCTTCACGACGGTCACCGGTGGCTCGTACACGTGGGGCGCGGTCGTGGTGGGTCTGGTGGTGACGGCCAATGTGGCGTTGGGCGGCATGCGGGCGATCACGTTCGTGCAGGCGTTCCAGTACTGGCTGAAGCTGACCGCTCTGGCCGTACCCGTGATCTTTCTGGTGTTGCAGTGGCAGGCGGACGGACGGCCCGCGGTCGCGTCGCCGACCGGCCCGGTGTTCCACGCCGCGACGACTGTCGAGATTCGCCACGACGCGGTGCTGCTTGTGGACGGTGCGCTCAGGACGGTCCACAGTGGTGACTCGGTCGACTTCGCGGCCGGCGATCCGGTGCCGGAAGTGAGCACCGTGGACGGACGCCGGGGCGACGACTGGCTGCTGCCCGGCCGGGAGGGTGGACTGTTCGTCACGTACTCCCTGATCCTGGCCACGTTTCTGGGCACGATGGGGCTGCCGCACGTCCTGGTCCGGTTCTACACCAACCCCGATGGCGCGTCGGCCCGGCGCACGACGCTGGTGGTGCTGGGCCTGGTCGGTGCCTTCTACCTGCTCCCCACGCTGTACGGGGTGCTCGGCCGGATCTACGCACCGCAACTGTTGATGACCGGGCGTACGGACGCCGTGGTGCTCGTGTTGCCGGAGGCCGCCCTGGGCTCCGGCCCGCTCGGCCGGCTGCTCGGCGCGCTGGTGACCGCCGGGGCGCTGGCGGCGTTCCTGTCGACGTCGTCGGGCCTGCTGACCAGCGTCGCCGGGGTCGTCTACACCGACGTGCTGCACGCCGACCGGGGTGGCTCGGTGCGTGACTTCCGGCTGGCCACCCTGCTGTCGGCGGCGCTGCCGCTGACCCTGTCGGTGTATGTGGCGGACCTGGACGTCTCGCGGGTGGTGGGCCTGGCCTTCGCGGTGGCGGCGTCGAGTTTCTGCCCGTTGCTGGTGCTCGGCATCTGGTGGCGGAGGCTCACGGATGTGGGCGCGGCGGCGGGGATCCTGGTCGGCGGCGGCGCCGCGATGGCGGCGGTACTGGTGACCGTGCTGGGGCCGCCCTTGACCGGTTGGCCGGCGCGGCTCGTGGGGCAACCGGCGGCGTGGACCGTGCCCCTGGCGTTCACGGTGATGGTCACCGGTTCGCTGCTGACCGCGCGGCGGGTGCCCCGCGATGTGGGCGCGACCATGCTCCGCCTGCACGCTCCGGAGTCGCTGCGCCTGCAGGAGCGCTCGCCATCCGCACCTTAAATAACTTTAAGTAACCTGAACTGAACCCCGCGACCCGGCCCTCCCGTAGTCATCGGTGCTGCAACGGGCAGTGCTCATGACGCGAAGGAGCGGGTGCATGTATCGACGCGGGATGACGGGGCGAGCACGCAAGCTGATGATCGGAGCGGCCGCAGCGGCCCTGGTCGGTGGCGCGTTCGCCATCAGTACGGGCGTCAGCAGCGCCGGCGAGAATTGCGGCGGTCTGGACCAGGCCCTGCAGAACAACCTGAACTTCATCCAGGGCCAGAAGGACAACCCGGACGCCCAGTCGCAGGCCCGCATCGCCAACCGCCAGGCCGTCGTCGACCTCATTCAGCAGCGTCGCGCCGCCGCTGGTTGCACCGCCAACGTGGCCGCGAACAACGGCAACGCGGGCAACGGCAACGCGGGCAACGGCAACGCGGGCAACGGCGGAAACAACGGCCAGGGCAAGGGTTCCGGCGAGGACTGCGGTGGCCTGGACAAGGCCCTGCAGAACAACCTCAACTTCATCGCCGGCCAGAAGGCGAACCCGGACGCCCAGTCGCAGGCCCGCATCGCCAACCGCCAGGCCGTCGTCGACCTCATCCAGAAGCGCCGCGCCGCCGCCGGCTGCACCGGCAACGTCGGAGCCGGCAACGGCAACGCGGGCCAGGGCAACAACGGCAACGCCGGTCAGGGCAACAACGGCAACGCGGGCCAGGGCAACAACGGCAACGCCGGTCAGGGCAACAACGGCAACGCGGGCCAGGGCAACAACGGCAACGCGGGCCAGGGCAACAACGGCAACGCGGGCCAGGGCAACAACGGCAACGCGGGCCAGGGCAACAACGGCAACGCGGGCCAGGGCAACAACGGCAACGCGGGCCAGGGCAACAACGGCAACGCGGGCCAGGGCAACAACGGCAACGCGGGGAACGGCACGGGCGCGGGCGAGGTCGTCTGCAAGGGCCAGCAGGTGACGACCACCGGCTCCGGCGGTCGCACTGCGCTGAGCGGAACGTTCCCGGTGGGCACGAAGCTGAAGGTCACCAACCTCGACAACAACAAGAGCATCGAGGTCGAGGTCGAGGGACCGTCGGGCAGCTGCGTCCTGCTCAACAACGTCGCCTTCAACGAGATCCACGAAGAGGGCAAGCTGCTGATCCGCCGCGCCGTGATCGAACGGGTGGGATAAACGGGGGCTCACCCGTCATGGCCCGGACCAGCTTCAGGCTGGTCCGGGCCACCCTATTGATGCCTCAGCTGGTCAGCGCACCGATGATCAGCGACGGAATCCACATCAACGCGTACGGCACGAGCACCAGCAGCAGCATCGGCCCCGCACCCCCCTGACCGGCGGCGACGCTCGCGCCCACGACGGCCACCAGGGTGGCGACGTTCAGGGCCCGGATCCGCCGCGCGGGCGCCACCCGGACGTTCTGCTTCTGGCGGTTGGTCTTCGGGGTGACGAACCAGGACTGCGCGACGTTGCGGAAGCCCTTGATGTTGGCGATCGCGTAGGTGTGCACCACGGACAGCGCGATCCAGCAGGCGGCGGGGATGTACAGCAGGTTGCCCCACTCGCGCTTCTTGATGGCGTGCACGATCAGCGGGGGCACGCCGCTGAACAGCGCGATCAGCGCGCCGATGGCCAGCGGCAGCCCGACCGGCCGCAGCACCTCCTCGGGCGCCGGGACGTTCCACCCGAGGGCGGAGCCGGCGACCGTGACCAGCGCGGTCAGCACACTCCACAGCAGAGCCAGCTCGATGCCGAGCGCGACCGTGTAGTAGGCGTTCTGCCGCAGCAGGCTGAGCTTGGTGGCCAGGCCGAGCGAGGAACGCACGACAGGGAGGAAGTACTCCTTGAACGTACGGGCTGAGCCGGTCGCCCAGCGCTGCTGCTGGCGGCGGAACGCCTTGTAGTTCGGCGGCACCTCGCCGATGTTCGTCACGTCCTCCAGGAAGACGCCGCGGAACCCGGCCAGGTAGAACCGGTTCGACAGGTCGATGTCCTCGGTCAGGTGGCCCGCCCGGAACCCGCCGACCCGCGAGAGCGCTCTCAGATTGAACAAAGCGCAACATCCCGTGAACAGGATCATATGGTCCAGTCGCTGTCGTCCCGGCAGGTCGACGAGGTAGCAGGACTCCTCACTGATCGCCAGGCACCGCTGGAAATGCTCGCCCTTGCCGTGGTGGTAGAGACGGGTGGTCTGCACGTACGCGATCTCCGGGTCGGCCTCGATGACGCCGAGGCAGCGCTCGATCGCGTCGGCCTGCGGGCGCCAGTCCGAGTCCAGCAGGTACATGTAGTCGAAGCCGCGTTCGTGGAGATAGCCCTCCAGGGCCTTGAGGTTGCCCGCCTTGAAGCCGACGTTCTCGGCGCGGTGGAACAGGACGAACCCGTCGGACTCCCACAGCTCGACGTCGTTGCCGTTGTAGTGCACCGGGGTCGGGCCCGTGCAGCCGCGGGCGGTCGCCAG
Organism: Krasilnikovia sp. MM14-A1004; assembly: GCF_047159485.1. GTDB lineage: Bacteria > Actinomycetota > Actinomycetes > Mycobacteriales > Micromonosporaceae > Actinoplanes. Next base: position 6,979,333 of record NZ_AP038773.1, read on the forward strand.
CCCGCGCAGCAGCGCGATCGTCTCGGGGTCGGTCGAGTCGTCACCCACGATGATGGTCTTGTTCGGGAAGGTCAGCCGTTCACAGGCGGCGACGGTGTCCGCGATGACGGCGCGCTCATTGAAGGAGACGACGACGACCGCCACGCGGGCGTCCAGCCGCGGCGTGACGGTCGGGAGCGGTTTCTGGAAAAAGGCGGCAACGCTGTACACGTACGTGTGCACAGCGAAGAATCCGAAGTAGACGATCAGCAGGAGTGGAACTGACAGCAAGAGGGTGGACATCACCATGGCGACCCACCGTACGCGAGCAGTTTTCACAGCAATTGAACGCGGAAGTGTCGGTTGTGTGGCGGGGCAGTGAGCCTGGTCGCACCCGCGCCGGACTCATCGACCGAGCGTCACACCCACGCTACTCGCCGGTCGCGAGGAACGCCCGCTGAAGCTCGTCGGCGCCCGGCTTGAGGCGTTCGGTGTAATACACCCGTTGCCACCGATCCCAGCCGAGAAGACGTCCAGTTTGGTCGGTGTTCTGAGCGGAAAAGATGAACGTCACACCCGGCGTTCCCACACTGGCGTTCAGGCCGGCCTTCGGAGTGAGGACCTGCCGCGACGACGGATCCGAGAATCCGGCCAGCGCCCACGGAATGCGTACGATCACGTCCGCGCCGTCGCGCACCCAGAGCGAGCGACTGTCCGCACCCGGCGCGGCCTGATCCAGCGTGCCGTACCGCAGCTTGCCGACGTCGAACAGCTCGACCGGCATCTGGCGCTTGAGCGTGGGGATGTACAGCGCCCGGTTCACGATCAACTGGTACGGCCGCCAGCCGTTGACCGGCTTCGGGCGCGCGCTGTCCGGCACCGCGTAGTCCAGCTGCAACGGATCGAGTTCCGAGCGGATCCACGACTGCCCGGTCTGCGCCGTCAGGTCCAGGGTCCATGCGGTGTCCGGGCGGCGATCGGTGCTGCCGGGCGGCGGATCGCCGGTGATCTCCGACAGGACGTCCAACCCGATGGTGAGCTTGTCGAGTTTCGGATCGGCCGGCGTGATCCGTAGGTGGATGAAGCTCTCGTCGTAGGTGGCGGTGACCCGGCGCGCGGGCGTGCCGTTCGGATCGTCCACCAGGGTCTGTGTCGGCTGGTCCGGCGGGCCGAGGGGGTCGGTCGCGACGACGCCGAAGTACTGCTCGTTGGTCAGCGGGTCGTGCCAGAGCTGCCGCCGGTCAGCGGGCACCTGATGAGTCACCGTGTTCCAGGTGAGCTTGAACCACTCGTCCGTCCAGGCGAAGACGAACGCACCGCTCAGGCCCTGGTCGCGGATGAGCCGCAGCAGCTCCGCGTCCATCAGCATCGCCTCGTGTTCGCTGTGGTCGCCCTGCCCGCGCCGCAGCGGACCCAGATGCGCGGTGCCGATCGAGGACGGCACCCCGAACTCGGTGACCAGCACCGGCATGCCGGTGTGGTGTTGCCGCAACGCCGTCAGGTAGGCCGCGTACGGGTCCGGCTTGCCCTGGTACTCGTACCGCTGAAAATCCGGATAGTACGGATAGGCGTGGTAGCTGGCGAACGTCCCGCCGGGCCAGGCGGCCGTCGGCCGGACGTGGTTGGCGTCGACCCCCACCAGATCCTCGCTCTCCAACGGCTCGTACGCATGCCGCAGCGGATCCGTGGTCGGCCAGTTCGCGAACGCGATCGGCTCGGTGCGCCCATGGCCCGCCTCGGCAGTGGCCAGCTCGTCCATCCGGGCCGCCAGCCACCGTTCCGTCGGGCTCGCCTGCGGTGTGCTCACGAAGTACTTGCCGTGGAACGCGGGGGCGGCGCTGTTCTTCCGGTCGCTCGCCGCGGTCGCCGCGGGATCCCACTCGACGCCGATGATCCAGCCCGCGAGCCACCGGCTGACGTCCGCGCTCCACGTACCGCTCGCCCGGCCCGGCGTCGGCGCTCGGGTGAGAGTGCCGGAGACCGCCGCCGAGGCGTCACGCAGCTCGGCGTTGAAGGGCTCCGTGACCGTGCGGTCGTACAGGTTCTGCTTCTCGATGTACGAGTTGTCCGGCAGGTACACGCCCTGCATCAGATAGAGCGGCCGATCGGGGTGGGCGTTGTTGTACGCGGCGAGTTCCGTGTAGAAGTCCGGCGGGTGGATGGTGTAGATACGCACCACTCGCACGCCCAGCAGCCCCATCGCGTCGAACCAGTTCCGGTAGTGCGCAGCGGTGATGACGTCCAGCTCGCCCGGTTGGTGGCCCGGCGTGGTGCTGCCCAGGTTCACGCCGGGAAGGAACCGGCGGTCACCGCCGGTGGTATGCAGCGCGTACCCGTCCTTGTTGGCCTCGGCGAGGGCACTGAGGCCGCCGGCCGTCACGGGTTTCGGCGCCCACGAGCTGCCGGCGGGCGGTGGGGACAGCGCCTGGAGACCCGCGATCGCGTTCTGGTCGGTGGCGGGCTTGGACCGGTCGCAGAAGGAGCCGGTGGTGAGGAGCAGCAGCAGGACCGCACACACACCGGCCCATACCCGGCCGCCCGGCACGCTGCGGGCGGCGCTCACGCGGTCCGCCACGGGTACTCCCCATCACCAAGCTCAGTGACCCCTGATCCCCGCCCCCATCATCCATCACGATTCACCACAAAGAAGGCAATTACCGCTACCCGTCTCAGGGCTGGACGCCGGGTTACTTGTACTCGTTGGAGATGGCGAACTTCACGTCGACGTAGTCGTTGCAGCGGTGCCGGTTGAAGACCCCACCGCACGTCTCCCGCGTACGCACGTGGATGTGCTGTTCCGACGTGGTGTTGGGTTGCATCGTGAAGACCCGGATCTCCGAGTTCTCCAGGTCCTTCGTCGCACAGCTGGCGCCCTCGTACAGGTGGACGCTGATGCCGATCGAGGCCTGACCGGGCGCGCCGGGTACGGGCTTGATGGTCAGCTCGAGCCGGCCGCGCGCTTCGGCGCCGGCACAGTTCTCCCACAACAGGGTGTCGCCCGCCGGCATCTCGATGACGTGCGTCCAGAGCGACCAGGTGCGGTTGTCGTCCTGCCCGACCTCGTCGTCCTTGATCTTCATGACGGGGGTCACCCACAAGACCTGGTGGTGCTTCGCGGCGGCGGACGCCGGTACGGCGAAGCCGCCGACCGCCACCATCGCGGTGGCGAGGACGAGTCCGGCGAGGCGCTTGGCAAGACGCATGAACGCAGCGATCCTTTCGTGGTCATCGGGAAGCCGCACGGCTACCAAGATCCACAGTGACGGCGGCGGTGAGCGAGCAGCATGCGCTTTCGGGCAGCAACCAGGGCAGCCGTCGGTTCCCGCATAGAGATCACCCGCACCATCACGACCGACGGCTCACTCGATGAGGCGGCCGGTGTGGTCGTCTGGGGTCACGAGACGGATCGACGCTGAGATCTTGGAAGTCCGTGGCCCCCGGAAGGGCCAGCAGGCTCCAAGATCCGTTCTTGCGAACCCGCTCATCCCCGATCAGTGCGTCGTAGCCCCGCCCGGAGCACGAAGACGTTGCGCCGCTCGACCGCCCTGCCATGACTATCGAGGACGTAGCCCTCCAGCCAGATCCAGCCTTCGTACGTGGGACGTCGGTCAACGCGCACGATCCGGAGAGTGATGGCCCGCAGTCCCTCGAATTGGACACTCGCGGCGCCACCGAGGTGCACGATCTGCCCCGGCTTCAGCCACGCCTCACACATCGCACATCCCTTCAGGAAGGGGGTGCGCCGCACCGTGAGCCGTACGGAACACGAGGTCAGACGCACCACCCGGCTCGCCCACCGCCGCAGAGACGGTCCTCGGTACGTCAGCGCGGAGCTTCGAACAGCCTTACACAATTTGTGTAAGGCTGGAATCGGCGACACCCGAACGAGTCCGGCGGAATCCGATCCGGCAGCATGAGTCTGAGCGGCGTAGCGAGAGGCGGTCGGAATGACGGACCAGCGCGGCGAAACGACGTCCGATCCATACGTGTCCGTGGGCGCAGGCGACGCGTGGTCAGCGGACGCCGCCGCACTCGGTAAGTCCGGCACCCAGCGCCTGCTCGATGTGTCGGTCACGGCGGACGTCCCCGACACCGTTCGGACCGCGTTGCGCTTGCAAGCCACCGATCACGTGGTGCGCCGACGTCGGTTGATGTTGCTCGACGACTGTCCGGTGGAGATTGCCGCGTCCTATTACCCAGCCTCCATCGCGGCGGATACCGACCTCGCCCGGCCAGGAAAGATCCGTGGCGGAGCGATAGCCGCGCTCGTGGCGCTCGGCCACGCTCCCGCCGACATCTTCGAGCAGGTCATCGCCCGCCACCCGGAAGCCGACGAGCCGGAGTTGCTCCAAGTGGAGTGGCACGAGCCGATCCTCGTCCTGACCCGAACCAACATCGATGCCGCGGGCCGGGCCGTCGAGCATGCGGTCAACTGCATGGTCGCGCGGCTGTCCGGGCCCCTGTCCTACCGGATGCGACGATCGACTCCGTGAGCTCTCCGGTTCCTGACGACGGGGTACGGGCCCGACAACGCCAGCTGGCAGGCGACCTGCGCGCACTGATCCTGTCCGGCGACATCGCACCCGGATCCCGGCTGCCGAGCACCGCCGAACTCACCCGTCGATACGGCGTGAACAACATGAGCGTCACCCGCGCAATCGCCATTCTCAAGGCAGAGGGCCTGGTCGAGGGCCAGCGCGGTCGGGCGGTTCTGGCCACGCACCACCGCCCCACCGTCGTGAAGGCCGCCCACTATCCGGATCCGGCCGCGCCAGGCGAGTCGTATCCGTGGATCACGGACAACGCCGCCCGGGGGCGTTCCGGCTCATCTGAGTTGATCGAGGTCGGGGAGCGTCCCGCCACTGCTCAGGTCGCGGCAGCGTTCGGCATCGCGCCCGGGGATGCCGTTGTAGTCCGCCACCAGGTGTTGCTGCTTGACGGGCACCCGGCCGAGCTGGTGTGGACGCATTACCCCGTGGACGTCGCCCGCGGCACGGTCCTCGCGCAGAACAGGCGCATCAAAGGTGGCTCCCCGGCGGCGTTGGCGGCGCTCGGCCATCCACTGCGGAACGCGGTCGACCAGGTGGCGGCGAGGTTCGCCACGGTCGCTGAGTTCATCGCCTTGCGACTCCCCGAGGATGTACCCGTGCTTCGGCAGTTCCGCGTAGCGTTCGACGACACCGGCCGCGCGGTCGAGGCAACGATAATGATCAAATCGGCCCAGCACTACGAGGTTCAGTACGACCTGCCGGAATCCAGCACCGGACTGTGATCAGAATGATGGCGTGAATCCGATCGAGCCGGGCGCGCAGATCCACTCCACGGACCCGTTCGCGACTCCCGACCAGGAGCGCTCCCCGCTGCGCCGCCTGCGCGGCCGCCTCGCCGCCGCGGTCACCCTGTGGACCGCCCCCGGCCCGGCCGGCCTCACCGTCTCCTCGTTGGTCGTTGCGGACGGCGACCCCGGCCGGATCGCGGGCCTGGTCGACGAGGAGAGCGACTTCTGGGACGCCGCCTCGGCGGCGGGCCGCTTCGCGGTCATGCCCCTCGACGTGGACGATCAGCAGCTCGCCGACCGGTTCGCGGGCCTGATGCCCGCGCCGGGCGGGCTGTTCGCGCAGGGCGCCTGGGATCAGACCGACTACGGACCGGTGCCCGCCGGGGCCCGCACCTGGGCGGGCTGCCGCCTCGACGGCTCCCTGCCGTACGGCTGGTCGCTGCTGGTGGAGGCGACCGTCGAGACCGTACAAATGGATGCCGCGCCGGATCCGCTGGTGCACTTCCGCGGCCGCTACCGCCGCCTGGCCGACTGAAGAACGACGCCACCGCCGCCGGACCGACTGACGAAGGACGCCACCGCCGCCGGGCCGACTGACTAACGGCGCCACCGCCGCCCGGGCGGCTGACGACCGATCGGCGCAGTGGGACGCCCGTTCGGCGCACGTCCCGACCAGCCTCCCCCACCTGGCCCGAACTCCTTCGTACGGTGCGCGAAAGACCCGCCCCCACGAAGGTGGTGAGCCACGTTGACGACGGAACTGACCCCCGATGACCCGGCACCCGCGACCGGGACCATCACGACGGCAGAGCAGTACGTCGCCGTCCAGCAGTCCGCGGAGTTCGGGGAGCTGCGGCGCAAGCTGCACCGGTTCATCTTCCCGACCACGATCGCATTCTTCAGTTGGTACGCGCTGTACGTGCTGCTCTCGGCGTACGCGCGGGACTTCATGAGCATCAAGATCATCGGCAACATCAACGTCGCTCTGGTCTTCGGCCTGCTCCAGTTCGTCTCGACGTTCCTGATCGCCTGGTACTACGCCCGGTACGCCGCCAAGGAGCTGGACCCGATGGCCGACAAGATCCGCGCCGAGATGGAGAGCGGGGCCGACGTGGCCGCCGAGGAGGTGGCGTGATGCAGTCGCACCTGTTCGCCGCGGAGGCGACGTCGTCGACCTCCCGTACGCTGACGATCACGCTCTTCCTGGTCTTCGTCGCGATCACCCTGGCCATCACGGTGTGGGCCAGCCGGCAGACCAAGACCGCGACGGACTTCTACGCGGGTGGCCGGTCCTTCTCCGGTTTCCAGAACGGCATGGCCATCGGCGGCGACTACATGTCGGCCGCGTCGTTCCTGGGCATCGCGGGCCTGATCGCGCTGTACGGCTACGACGGATTCCTCTACTCCATCGGCTTCCTGGTCGCCTGGCTCGTCGCGCTGCTGCTGGTCGCGGAGTTCCTGCGCAACTCGGGCCGGTACACGATGGCCGACGTGCTGGCGTTCCGCATGCGCCAGCGCCCGGTGCGCACCGCCGCGTCGGTCTCCACGATCGCGGTGTCGATCTTCTACCTGATCGCCCAGATGGTCGGCGCGGGGGCGCTGGTCAGCCTGCTGCTGGGCATCAAGGCGGACACCACCTTCCTGGGCATGGACGCGGACACCGCCAAGGTCGCCACGATCATCCTGGTCGGCGCCCTGATGATCATCTACGTGGTGGTCGGCGGCATGAAGGGCACCACGTACGTGCAGATCGTCAAGGCGGTCATGCTGATGTCCGGCGCCCTGGTGATGACGCTGCTGGTGCTGGCGCACTACAAGTTCAACCTGTCCACCCTGCTGGGCGACGCCGCCAAGGCGTCCGGCAAGGGCGAGGCGTTCCTCGAACCGGGCCTGCGGTACGGCGTCGAGAAACCCACCGCGCTGGAGACCTTCTACAGCAAGATGGACCTGTTCTCGCTCGGCATCGCCCTGGTGCTCGGGACGGCCGGTCTGCCGCACATCCTGACCCGGTTCTACACCGTCCCGACCAGCCGCACCGCGCGGAAAAGTGTGCTCTGGGCGATCGGCATCATCGGCACCTTCTATCTGTTCACCCTGGCCCTCGGGTTCGGGGCGGCGGCCCTGGTGGGCGGCAAGGAGATCACCGCCCAGGACAAGGCCGGTAACACCGCGGCCCCGCAGCTCGCCCAAGCGCTCGGCATCGACTACTTCGGCGGCCAGACCGGCGGGGCGGTGTTGCTGGCGATCATCGCGGCGGTCGCGTTCGCCACGATCCTCGCCGTGGTCGCCGGCCTGACGCTGGCGTCGTCGTCGAGCGTGGCGCACGACTTCTACGCCAACGTGGTGCGCCGGGGGCAGGCCTCCGAGCGCGACGAGGTCCGGGTGGCCCGGATCGCGGCGCTCGTCATCGGCGCCATCGCCATCGGGCTGTCGATCTACGCGCAGAGCCTGAACGTGGCGTTCCTGGTGGCGCTGGCGTTCGCGGTGGCGGCCTCGGCGAACCTGCCCGCCATCCTGTACAGCCTGTTCTGGGGCAGGTTCAACACCTCCGGTGCGCTCTGGGCGATCTACGGCGGCCTGACCTCGGCGATTGTCCTGGTGTTCTTCTCGCCCGTGGTCTCCGGCACGCCGACCGCCATGTTCCCGGAGCACGACTGGCACTGGTTCCCGCTGAACAACCCGGGCATCATCTCCATCCCGATCGGCTTCTTCTGCGGCTGGCTCGGCACGGTCCTCTCCAAGGAACAGGACAGCATCAAGTACGCCGAACTGGAGGTCAGGTCGCTGACCGGCTACGGCGCGCACTGAACCACCCGTCCGGGGCCGGTGCGGATCGCGCACCGGCCCCTGTCGCTATCGTGTCCGGCATGGCAGTCACGCAGAGGTACGGCCCGGGGCATCGGATTCTGGTCAGCGGCGGCGGCGGATTCGTGCCCTCGCACGTGGTGGACGCACTGTTGGCCCGGGGCTGCACCGTCGTCGCGCTCGACAACTTCGTCACCGGCTCGCGGGACAACCTGGCCCATCTCGCCAGCGAGCCCCGCTTCACGCTGGTCGAGGCGGACGTGACAGAGGGCCTGCCGAGCCACCCGGCGCTCGCCGACCGGTTCGACGCGATCCTGCACATGGCGTCACCGGCCAGCCCCACGGACTTCGCCAAGCTGCCGATGGAGATCCTCAAGGTCGGCTCGATCGGCACCATGGCGCTGCTGGACCGCGCGGTGGCCGACGCGGCCCGCTTCCTGATGGCTTCCACCTCCGAGGCGTACGGGGACCCGCTGGTGCACCCGCAGCCCGAGTCGTACTGGGGCAACGTCAACCCGATCGGCGTGCGCGCGGTCTACGACGAGTCGAAGCGCTTCTCCGAGGCCGCCACGATGGCGTACCACCGGTACCACCACCTGGACACGGCCATCGTGCGGATCTTCAACACGTACGGGCCGCGGATGCGCCCGGACGACGGCCGCGCGATCCCCACCTTCATCAGCCAGGCGCTGCGCGGGGCCGCGCTGACCGTGCAGGGCACCGGTGCACAGACCCGCTCGATCACGTACGTGGACGACCTGGTCCGGGGGATCCTGCTGCTGCTCGACTCGACAGAGACCGGGCCGATCAACTGCGGCACCGAGCACGAGATGACCATGCTCGACCTGGCCCGGCTCATCGTCGAGCTGTCCGGCAGCGACTCGACGATCGAGCTGGTGCCGCGCGCCGCGGACGACCCGGAGAAGCGCCGGCCCGACCTCACCCTGGCCCGCACGCTGCTCGGCTACGAGCCCCAGGTGGGGCCCGAGGAGGGGCTGCGCCGCACGATCGAGTTCTTCAGGAACTGATCATTCCGGGCAGGTAGTGAACTTCTCACGAAGCGTAATTGTCTCCTCCCTTCGTGCCGACCCAGTGTCGATGCACGAAATGCCTGGATGCACTTACGTAACCTGAAACCATGTCACCGACCACGTCCTCCTACGGCACCGGCCGCGCCTCCGTTCCGGGAGCCGGCCACCCTGGCTCCGGCCGCACCACGGGCCGCGCCGGCGTGCCCGCCGCCGGCGCCTACCGCGAGCGCGCCACCCGCTCCGGGGGTCGAGACGGGTGGGCCAGTGGCCCCGCCGGCCCCGGCGGTCCGCCGCCGCGCGGTCCGGGCGGCGGTGGTGGCCCGAACCGGCCCTACCGGGGGCGGCCGAAGCCGCGCTGGGGGCGGATCGCGCTGGTCGGCGGCATCGCGGTGATCGTCATCGGGGTGATCGCGGCGGTCACACTGATGGGCTACGCCAACGGCCTGGACAAGGACCTGAAGCGGACGAACGCGTTCGACCAGATCACGGGTGGCCGCCCGGCCAAGACGGTCGACGGTGCGCTGAACATCCTGCTGGTCGGCAGTGACTCGCGGGACCCGGACGCGGCCAAGGACACCACCAACGCGTGGCGCGCGGACACCCTGATCCTCATGCACATCCCGGCCGACCACGATTCCGCACAGCTCGTGTCGATCCCCCGCGACCTGTACGTACAGATCCCGTCGGACAACAACGCGCCGTGCAGCAGTGGCAGCCGCAACAAGATCAACGCGGCGTTCGCGTTCGGCGGCCTGCCCCGCGCGGTCCGTACCGTCGAGTGCTTCTCGGACGTGCGCATCGACCACGTGATGGCCATCGACTTCGGCGGCTTCAAGGAGGTCACCGACGCCCTCGGCGGGGTCGACCTCAAGGTGGAGAAGACCATCACCTCGATCCACAAGCCGCACCGGGTGTTCCAAAAGGGCACGATGCACATGAACGGCACCGAGGCCCTGGACTGGATCCGCCAGCGCAAGCAGTTCGCCCGCGGCGACTTCGCCCGCATGCAGCACCAGCAGGAGTTCCTGAAGGCGCTCATGGACAAGGCCGCCAGCACCGGCACGCTGACCAGCCCCGGAAAGCTGAACGACTTCCTCAAGGCGGTCACCGCCGCCGTCACTGTCGACCAGGACTTCTCGCTCACCGACATGGCTGTGCAGTTCCGCAACATCCGCGGCGACAAGCTCACGTTCATCACCAGCCCCAACGTGGGCAGCCAGACCATCGGGGGACAGAGCGTCGTGGTCAGCGATCGTGAGAAGGCACTCGCTTTGTACAAGGCGGTTTCTGCCGACAAGATGACCGAGTGGATGGGTGCCAACCTGCCCAACGCTGCGGCGAAGGCGGGTAACTAGCGACTGTGTGTCGCCGCACAGAGGCGGCACACAGGACGGGCATTCGACGCGGGCCGGTGGAAACCACCGGCCTGCGGCGTACGTAAACACTCTGTGTCACGGAGTTGAAACGCGGGAGGACTCCCGCGATATCGAAGTTGAACGTACAGTGGTTCGGCCCCCTTCCTGATCTTCTGGAGAGTCCTGAATGACGGTCGCCCCCCCTCGACCCCCCGCGTCGCAGGATCGGGTTGCCGTCGGGCATGGCGGCCTGGTCGCGCCCCTGGCACCCCCGTCGAAGAAGCGCCGCAGCCCGCTCTGGGCGCGCCTCACCGTCGTGCTGGGCGTCCTGCTGATGCTGGCGAGCGGTGCGGGCCTCGCGGGCGGCAAGTGGGTACTCGACAGCACCACCTCCGCGGTCACTCAGCAGGACCTGATCGGCAACACCAAGAAGACGACGACCGGCAAGGGCGGCGACCCGCTCAAGGGGCCGATCGACCTGCTGCTCCTGGGCGTCGACGCGCGCAAGCGCTGGGCGGTCGACGACCTGCGTTCCGACACGATCATCGTGCTGCACATCCCGGCCAGCCACGACCAGGCGTACCTGGTGTCGATCCCGCGTGACACCCAGATGCAGGTCCCGGCGTTCGCCAAGAACGGCTATCCGGGCGGGGTCGCCAAGGCCAACGAGGCGTTCTTCCACGGCGCGCAGAACGGCGGCGGCTGGGCGGGCGGCGCCCAGCTGATGGCAGAGACCATCAAGGCCAACACCGGGATGAGCTTCGACGGCGCCGCGATCATCGACTTCGCCGGGTTCAAGGGCGTCATCGAGGCGCTGGGCGGCGTACGCATGTGTGTGAAGCAGCGGGTCAAGTCGCACCACATGGTCTGGGTCGACGGGAAGCCGCTGTTCCTCGCGGAGGCCCGCAAGACCGGCAAGCCGACCAAGCCCATCTGGCACGAGGTCGGCTGCAAGAACATGGAGGGCTGGGAGGCGCTCGACTACTCCCGCCAGCGGTACGGGCTCACGAACGGCGACTACGACCGGCAGGACAACCAGCGGCAGCTCATCAAGGCGATGGCCAAGAAGGCCAGCTCCACCGGCGCGCTGACCAACCCGCTGAAGGTCGCCCAGCTGATCAAGGCGGCGGGCAAGGCGTTCGTGCTCGACACCGGCGGGGTGCCGGTGGCCGACTTCGTCTTCGGGCTCAAGGGCATCGCCGCCAACGACCTCGTGCTGCTGCGCACGAACAAGGGCACGTTCGCGGGCAACGGCGCGGGCCGGGAAACGATCACCCCCGAAAGCATGGAGATGTTCAAGGCACTCCAGGAGGACAAGCTCGGGGAGTTCATCGTCAACCACCCGGATGTCATCGCGAACGAGAAACAGCCCTAGGCTGAGATCGTGTTCGGACCACAGGTACCCAGCGTGAGCGCCGCCGAGGTCGACCCCGGCGCCTACCTGATCGACGTACGCGAGCCCGACGAGTGGGCGGCCGGGCACGCGCCCGATGCTCACCACGTACCGATGATGGAGATCCCGGCCCGGATGGCCGAGATTCCCATGGACGCCGACGTGGTCGTGGTGTGCCGCTCCGGCGGCCGCTCCGGTCAGGTGGTGTCGTACCTGTCCGGCAACGGGTGGGACAACGTGCGCAACCTCGTCGGCGGCATGCAGTCCTGGGCCGCGGTCGGTCGCGACATGGTCAGCGAGAACGGTCAGCCGGCCCGCGTCCTGTGAGCGCCCACCGCCCGCTCGTGTTCGCGCACCGCGGTTCCTCCGAGGCGCTGCCCGAGCACACGCTCGCGGCGTACCTGCGCGCTCTCGACGAGGGGGCGGACGGCCTGGAGTGCGACGTGCGGCTGACCCGCGACGGGCATCTGGTCTGCGTCCACGACCGGCGGCTGGACCGGACCAGCAACGGGCGTGGGCTGGTCAGCGGCAAGACCCTCGCCGAGCTGGACGCGCTGGACTTCGGCTCCTGGCACCCGTCGGCCGGTGACGACCCCCTCGACGATCCGCCCGACCCCGACCGCACCCGGCTGCTCACGCTCGACCGGCTGCTCGGCGCGATCCGCGACAGCGGGCGCCGGGTCCGCCTGCTGATCGAGACCAAACACCCTTCCCGGTACGGCGCAGACGTGGAGCGCCGCCTCGTCGAGCTGCTGCGCAAGCACGGCCTCGCCGACCCGCGCCCCGACGACCCCGTGCGGGTGACGGTGATGTCGTTCGCGGCGCTCGCGTTGCGCCGGGTCCGGGCCCTGGCCCCCGGCATCCCCACGGTGTACCTGCTGGAGATCCTGCCGCCAGGGGTGAGCCGGGGGCGCCTGCCGTTCGGGGCGCGCATCGCCGGTCCCGGCATCAGCCTGTTGCGCACCCGGCCCCAGCTGGTCCCGGCGCTGCGGGCCGCCGGGCACGGCACGTACGTGTGGACCGTCAACACCGACGACGAGCTCGACCTGGCGCTCGCCCAGGGGGTCGACGGGGTGATCAGCGACCGGCCCCGGTTCGTGCTGGACCGGCTCGGCGTCGGCTGACCACGGGTCGGCCGTGTGGGTGACATGATGGCCAAGATCCACCACCCCGCCCTGCCGAAATTTCCGGAACCGAGGCAGACTCGCAGACATGCCCCAGCGACCCGACTACGCCGCGCTGACCCGGGGACAACTCGCCGTCCTCGACCGGATCAACGCCGGCGCGGCGGGCGTCGCCGTCCTGGAGGACATCGTCCGGCTCGCCTGGGAGGTGCTGGACGGTGCGGGCGCCGGCTTCGCCGAGTACGGCCCGGAACACGGCCGGATCATCGCCGCCTGCGGCACCTGCGCCCACGTGCTGGGCCGCCGGGTGCACCGGGTCGACGACGAGCTGGCCCGGCACCGCAGCCTGCTGGTCACCCCGGGCGCGCTGAACGACGAGTTCACCGGCCCGGTCGGGGCCGAGGACGTGCCGCGGGTGCTGGCGGCCCGCGCGGACGCCGCGGGCACGGTCGTCGGCGCGCTGTACGTGTACTTCACCGCTGACGCCGAGCCCCCCGGCCCGGAGCAGTACACCGTGCTGGAGGTGCTGGCGACGATCGCCGGACGGCTCTACACCCACCCCAACGGCCTGCCCGCGTACGGCGACGACGGCGAGCTGGCCCGCCGCCAGGAGGACCGGGACCTGTTCGTCGCGGTGACCAGCCACGAGCTGCGTACTCCGGTCACCGTGATCAAGGGTTATGCGGACACGCTGACCAACCACTGGGACTCCCTCGACGAGTGCGGTCGCCAGGAGGCGGTCCGGGTGATCGGCGCCCGAGCCGGTGAGCTGGCCCGGCTGGTGGATCGGCTGCTCGCCGCGACCAGCGAGGAGGGCGAGGTCGGCGGCACCCCGCCCGGCCCGTTCGACCTGGTCGAAGCGCTGCGGCAGGCGGTGGACGAGCTGCCCGCCGACCTGCGCCGCCGGGTCGTGCTCGACGAGCTGCCCACCGAGCTGCCCAAGGCGTACGGGGACCGCGCCTCCCTGGCCACGATCCTCACCGAGCTGGCCACGAACGCGGACAAGTACTCGCCCGCGAACACCCCGGTGGAGCTGCATGCCGAGGCGGACGAGCTGACCGTGACGTTCCGGGTGTGCGACCGCGGCGCCGGGATCCGCCCCGAGCACGTGGAACGGGCCTTCGAACGCTACTGGCAGGGCGAGTCCGGCGATCGGCGCCGCCACCCCGGTGCCGGTCTGGGCCTCTACCTGGTGCGCCGGATCGTGGAACGGCAACGCGGCTGGGTGGCGTTGCGGCCGCGCGAGGGCGGCGGCACCCTGGCCGAGGTCCGGTTCCCCCGCGGGTAAAGGTCGACGGCTGCCGCGCCGACACGGTGGGCCGCGTGGGGGCGGAGCCGACCGCAACGCCTAGGCTGATGCGCCATGAGCAAGCGTCGAAAGGTCCCGCAGACCGAGCCCAAGCGCCAGAAGGTGCGCGACATCTTCGTCGCCCGGCCGTTCGAGGGCCTCGCCGACGAGCCGGAGTGGATCGCGCTGCGCGAGCTGGTCCCGGCCGCGTCGGCGCCGCTGCGCCTCAAGCCCGAGATCGCCGCGGAGTACGGCGACCGCCCGGTCACGCTGTCCACGGTGCTGCCGATGGCGTGGCCCGCGATGATCCGCCGCGACGGCGAGGTCTTCATCGGGCTGCAGCGCCACGTGCAGTCCGGCGACGTCTCCCGCGATCTGGCGGTGGCGATCCTGTGCGCGCTGCGTACCGAGCCGGGCGAGACCGTGGCCGTGCCCGCGCTGCCGGGGCCGGGGCCGCGACTGCAGGACATCCTCGACGACGGGCCGCTGGACATCACCCTGCACCTGGGCTTCGAGTACTGGCTGGACGCCGAGCAGGCCGAGGACCCGAACGTGGCGGCCTCACTGGAACGGGCCAACGCCTCCATCTATCCCACGGAACGGCTGGGGGCCGCGCCCGCCGCGTACTGGTGCCGGGTGCCGGACAAGGCGCACGTGCGCTGGGTCATGGCCGAGCCGGAGGACGCCGCGCTGGACGCGCTGGCCCGGCTGTCGGCGGCCGGTGAGCTGCCGCTGGGCGAGGCGACCCGGTTCGCCGGGATGTTCCGGGCGCACGGGCTGCTCGTACCGGTGTGGGATGTGCCGCGGGAGCTCGAGGCCGCCGACTGGGAGGCCCCGCTGGCCGACTTCGTGAAGCGGTACCGGGACACCCTCGCCGAGACGGCGCCGCTGGACGCGGCCGCCCGGCGCGCCAAGCAGGGCCTCGTCGGCCGCCAGCTCACCCTCCGGTAGAGCTGCCCGGCGGCGGCTCACTCGGTGGCGAGTGGGGCGCGGGTGATCGGGCAGCTCATGCAGCGCGGCCCGCCGCGCCCGGAACCCAGCTCCGAGCCGCTGATCGCGATGACTTCGATGCCCGCGCGCTCCAGCTGGGCGTTCGTCTCCACGTTGCGCTCGTACGCGACGCAGAGCCGGGGCGCCAGGGCGAGGGTGTTGTTGCCGTCGTCCCACTGTTCGCGCTCGGCGGTGACCGGGTCCAGTCCGGTGTCGATGACGCGCAGCCGGTCGATGCCCATGGCGGCGGCGGCCGCGGCCAGGAACGGCTGCGGCCCGGTGGCCTCCGGCGCGCCGTCCGGCCCGGCCGTGACCGGGTACGCCCGCAGCGTGTCAGCAACGTTCGGATACATCACCACGGCGTCGACGTCGACCATCGTGCACACGGTGTCCAGGTGCATGGTGGCCCGTTCCTGGGCGATCGGCACGGCCAGGATGGTGTGCGCGAGCCCGGCGGCGAAGACGCGGTGGGCCAGCCGTTCCGCGCCGGCCGGGGTGGTCCGTTCGCCGACCCCGACGGCCAGCACACCGGGCGCCAGCAGCAGGACGTCGCCGCCCTCGACGTGTTCCAGCTCCGGTGTGTACAGCAACTGCGTGCCCGCGAACCGGGGATGGTGCCGGTAGATCGCCCCGGTCAGCGTGGTCTCGCGACGGCGGGCGGGCATGGCGAGGCTGGTCACCGCGACCCGATCGCGGATCCACACCGAGGAGTCGCGGGTGAACAGCAGGTTGGGCAGCGGGTCGATGACGAAGTCGTGGGAGTCCATGAGTTGGTAGACCAGCCCGCCCGGGCGGCCGGGGCCGGGCTTGACCTCCTCGTGGGCGAGCCCCGCCATGAGCACGCGGGCGAGCTCGGGCGGGCCCAGGTCGGCCAGGTGGGCGGCGACCCGTTCGCGCAGGGTGTCGCCGAGCCGTGGGGTGTCCAGCACGTCGGCGGTGAGCACGGCCCGCGCCTCGGGCACGGCGAGGGTCTCGGCCAGCAGCTCGCCGAGGTACAGCACCTCGACGCCGCGCTCGCGCAGCGCCGCGGCGAACGCGTCGTGCTCCTCCTGGGCGCGCCCCACCCACGGGATCGCGTCGAACAGCAGCGAGTCGTTGTTGCGGGGCGTCAGCCGCGCCAGCTCCGGCCCCGGCCGGTGCAGCAGGACCGTACGCAGAGGGCTGACCTCGCTGTCGACATGGCCGGTCACAGGCCGAGCCTAGGCCACGTCGGACCAGCGGTCCGGTACGCGCCGCGCTCGCCAGGTGACGTTGTGCGGCGGAATCGTGGGACAGGGCTGCGCCGGCGAAGTAGGTGAGGCTAACTTGGTGACGAACTACCGAGTCCTGTGGGGAGACCGAGGCGCGGAATGCATCATGAGCAAGAAGGGGCTGGGCATGAATGCGGCATTCATCCCCACTCACTCCGCTTTCAGTCCCGTCGGATGTCTTGCTTCCGTGTGGGGTTGAACACCTACCGTAGTGACAAGAGAGCCCGATGGACCTTTTGCCGGAGGTCGCAGTGACTGTCTTCTCCGCCCGCCCCGCCGCCCTGCCCGTTCCCAGCAAAGCCCTCACCCCCGTTCGTGGGCCCCACCGCGACGCGCCACCCACCGCGCTGGAGGTGCCCCGCCTCAGTCCGTTCGACTGGGCCCGGCGCCGACGAGCCGAGCGGGACGCCCGCCGGGTGGAGGCCGCCGGTGCCCGTGCCCTGACCCGCCTGGACCGGCTCGGCCCGGCCTGGCACATCGTGGACTGGCCGCGCACCGACTCCGTCGGCCTGTACGAGGCCGACCCCGTCGACGACCGCGCGGGCTTCCTCGCGATCGGCCCCGGCGGCGTGTACGCGGTCACCGTCGCCGACCACGGCCGCGCCCGCGTGCTGATCGCCGGTGACGTCGTGCAGATCAACGGCAAGCGCCCGGCGTACGTCACCGAGGCGCGCCGGGACGCGAAGCGCGCCGCCCGCGCGATGTCCGCCGCCGTCGGGCTGTCCGTACCGGTGAGCCCGGTACTGGCGTTCGTCGGCTCCGGGGTGATCAGCGTGCACGGGCTGCCCAAGGACTGCCTCGTGGCCACCCACAAGGAGCTGGACCGGCTGCTCATCGCGGGCGGGGCGCGCATCTCCTCCGCCACCGCCGGGAAACTCTCCGCTGTCGCCCGCCGCCCCGACACCTGGTCGAACGCCCCGTACCGCCCGGGCGGCGACTATCGCTGGCACGGCACCGGACAAACGGCCGCTGACAAGCGTTCGGCCCGCCGGTAACGTTCGGAGTCGGTGCACGGCCCCGTGCACCGACTTTCTCAGGAGGTGCGGGTGGCGCACGTCGAACTCTCACTGTCGGGCGCGTTCGTGCCGCAGGCGCGGACCCCGGCGGAGGCCGAGTTCGTCGGCGGCGTCGACCGGTGGACCTCCACGGTGACGGCCGCGGCCGAGCCGTGCCTGGTCATCGACGTGACCTCCCGGATCCTCGCGATCTCGCCGTCGGGCAGTGAGCTGCTCGGCCTCGGCGCCCCCGCCGACGCGGTGGGCCAGCCCCTGCTGGGTGGCGCGTTGCGGCTCATCGACTTCACCGCGGGCGCGGGCGAGCTGGCCGAGCCCGAGGTGGAGAAGATCCCGCCGCTGCTGGCCATCCGCAGCCAGCGGCTCGCCCGCGGGCTCATGCGGGTGCAGCCCACCACCGACTCCGCCCACCTGACCGTCGACGCGATCGCCACCCCGCTCTGGCAGGGCGGACACGTCGTCGCCTCGCTGACATTCCTCTCCGCGGTCCGGTACTGACCGTCCGTGGCCAGATGTCTGGTTGTGGCGATCAACGCACCCGCGAGGCATTGGGCGAAGCACCCGGGGAACGTACTCTTCCCTCATGTTGGATCTGGAGCTGCTGCCGGAGGAGTACGCGGTGTGCCGGCTGCCAGCCGGATCCGCCCTGCCCGCGTCGTTGAGCAGCGGGCCGGACGACAAGGGGGTCATCTCGGTGACCTGGGCCCCCGACGAGCTGTCCGTCATCTGCCCGGCCGACCGGGCGCCCGCCGACGCGGTCGCGGAGACGCCGTGGCGCGCCCTGCGCGTCGTCGGCCCGCTCGACCTGGCCCTGACCGGGGTCCTGGCCTCGCTCATCGGGCCGTTGGCCGACGCGCGGGTCAACATCGTCACCTTCTCCACGTACGACACGGACTACCTGCTGGTCCCCACGGTGCGACTGCGCGAGGCGATGGACACCCTCACCGCGGCCGGGCACCGCATCGCCGGCTGATCCATCGACCGTCATGAGGCCCTACCATGGGCCCGTGGCACGCCTGCGCGTACGCCGAACCGCCGCCCGGCTCGTGGTGGGCGGGACACTGGCCGCCCTCGCCGGATGCGCCGGGGCGCCGCCGCAACCGCTGCCCACGGCGCCGCCCGGTGCGCCCAGCGGCGTACCGTCCGCTCCGGCGTACCCGTCTCTCGGGGTTTCCGGGTTTCCGCCCAGCGCGCTGCCCAGCGCAGGCCTGCCGGGGGTCCCGCCCGGCGGCCTGCCGACCGGGGTACCGCCGACCTTCGCGACGCCGCCGACGATCACCGCCCCGCCCACGACGACGCCACCGCCCTCACCGGCCGGTCCGTGCACGAAGGGGCCGACCGGGCAGCAGGTGCTGGCGTTGATCAACGGCAAACCCGGCATCCCGGACAGCCCGCTGAAGGTGGACGGTGGGCCGTTCTGCGAGCAGTCGTGGCAGTTCACCACGGTACGGCTGGCTTCCGAAGACGCGAAGCAGGACGAACCACTATTCGTCGTCAGCCGGGGTAAACCGAATACGTTGCGGCTGGTCGAGGCCGGCGCGGACGTGTGCAGCGACCAGGTTCAGGCCGATGCGCCGCCCGGCATCCGGGTCCGCGCATGCGGCTCCTGACCGGCTGACACCTCATCGGGGACCGGCCTGGTCGGCGGTCCCGCATAGTCGATGGACGCCCGATACACCCGATATGAGCGTAACGTAAGGGCTCGGTCCACTGGTGGACATGATGCGCCTTCGAAGGGACATCGTGATGAGCACGGGAACCCGGGCCACGTCCGGGGGCGGCCCCGGCTCCCGCCACGTCCACCCTGTGATCATGCCCGTCGTGGTGACCAGCGCGCTGGCCATGCTGAGCCTGGCCGCCGAGCCGCACCTGTTGTCCTTCGGCGTGATCGCGCTGGGCCCCTGCCTGGCCGCCATCTCCGGCAGCCCGGTCACCGTCTTCGCGATCGGCACGTACGCCACGACTCTGGTCATCGCCGTCTCCACGTACCAGGGCATGTGGGGCACGTCGGATCAGATCCTGCGCATCGCGGTCACCATCGTGGCCACGATGATCAGCATCGTCATCGCCCACCACCGCCGCGTGCTCGAACGCAACTCCGCCGACGCGCTCAAGGACCAGGTGATGCTGGCGGCGGTCCTGGAGGCGTCCAGCGACGCCGTCTACACCGCGACCCCCGAAGGCGCGATCACCACTTGGAACCGCGGCGCCGAGGAGATCTACGGCTACAGCAGAGCCGAGGCGATCGGTTCCAGCATTCAGATGCTGGCCCCACCCGACGACGGTACGGCACTGCTGGCGATGTTCGCCGAGGCGGCCCAGGGGCGGCGCAGCGATCAGATCGAGGTCGTCCGGGTACGCCAGGACGGCGCCCTGTTCGATGTCTCCGTCATGCTCGCCCCCGTCCGCGACCCGGCCGGCGAGGTGACGGCCGTGGCCTCGATCGAGCACGACGTCACCGCCCGCAAGCGAGCCGGCGCCAAGGAGCGGGCCGCGCTGGAACGCACCCAGACCGCCCAGCGCCTGGAAAGCCTGGGCCAGCTCGCCGGCGGCATCGCGCACGACTTCAACAACCTGCTGGCGATCATCCTCAACTACAGCCAGTTCGCGGCGGAGCAGATCCCCGTCGACAACGAGGCCCGCGACGATCTGGCCCGGGTCCGCCGGGCCGCCGAACGGGCCCGCCGACTCACCCACCAACTGCTCGTCTTCGCCCGCAGCGAGCGCACCGAGCCCGCCATCATCGACCTCAACGACGTCGTCGTCGAGGCCAACGACCTGCTCTCGCGCACCCTGGGTGGCCACATTCAGCTGGTCACCCGGACCGGCGAACAACCGACCACGATCATCGCCGACCGCAGCAGCATCGACCAGGTCCTGTTCAACCTCGTGATCAATGCCCGCGACGCCATGCCCGACGGCGGGGTGCTGGTGATGGAGGTCGATCACTGCGAGATCAGCTCCGACGAGGTGGGCTACGCGCCGCCGCCGCTGTCGGGCCGCTACATCCGGCTCACCGTCAACGACACGGGTACGGGCATGCCGCCCGAGGTGGTCAACCGCGTCTTCGAACCGTTCTTCACCACCAAGGCGAAACACGAGGGTACGGGGCTCGGACTGGCCACCGTCTACGGCATTGTCACCGACGCCGGGGGCAGCATCCGGATCGTCTCCGAGCTGCACGTCGGCACCACCTTCTCGGTGCTGTTCCCCGCCGCGGAGGTGTCCGACCTGCCCGTCGACGTCGAAGCGGACCGCCCGGCCAGCCACGGCAACGGCGAGCGGGTGCTCGTGGTCGACGACGACGAGGCAGTCCGGGAACTCATGGTGCGCATCCTCGACCGCAACGGGTACAAACCCGTACCGGCCGCCGATCCGGAGGCCGCGCTGCAGCTCGCCGACGAGTCGTTCGACCTGCTGCTGACGGACGTGCTCATGCCGCAGATGTCCGGGCCGGAGCTGGCGCAGCGGGTCAAGGCCCGCCAGCCGGACATCCCGGTGCTGTTCGTGTCCGGGTACACCGACGGCAACGCCGGGGCGGGGCGGACCACCGGCGGCATTCTGCTGCACAAGCCGTTCACCAGCGAGAGCCTGCTCGGCAGTGTGCAGGACGCGCTGACCGGGACCGGCGTACCGAGCCGGTGACGGCACCCGTGCCACCGAACGCCGTCCGGCGGCGTCACTAAGCTGGGGCCATGCCGGGAACCCCGCCGACCCGATTCGTCTACCTCGGTCCCGAAGGGACCTTCACGGAGCAGGCTCTGCGCACCATCCCCGCCGCGGAGCGGGGCAGCCGTACCCCCGCGCGCAGCGTGCCGGAGGCGCTCGACGCGGTGCGCTCCGGCGAGGCCGACGCCGCGCTCGTCCCGCTGGAGAACTCCGTGGGCGGCGCCGTGCCGGTCACGCTCGACGAGCTGGCCACCGGCACCCCGCTGGTGATCACCCGCGAGGTCGTGCTGCCGGTGGAGTTCCAGCTGGCGGCACCGCGACTGATTCCGCTGCACGAGATCCGTACGGTCGCCGCGCATCCGCAGGCGTCCGCCCAGTGCCGCGCGTTCCTGCGTACCCATCTGCCCGACGCCGTGGTCGTCGACGTGCTCTCCAACGCGGCCGCCGCGATCGCCGCCGCGGCCGGCGAGTACGACGCCGCGATCTGCGCGCCGATCGGCGTGCCCCGCAACCGGTTGACCGTGCTGGCCGACAAGATCGCCGACCGGCCGGACGCGGTCACCCGGTTCGCGCTGCTGTCGCGGCCCGCGCCCCCGGCCGCCCCGACCGGCGACGACATCACCTCGCTGGCGGTCTCGATCGCCCACGACCGGGTGGGTGCGCTGCTGGCCGTGCTGACCGAGCTGGCCGTCCGCGGCATCAACCTGAGCCGCATCGAGTCCCGCCCCACGGGCGAGCAACTCGGCCTCTACGTGTTCTTTCTCGACTGCACCGGACACGTCGCCGAGGCCCGCCTGGGCGAGGCCCTGCAGGGACTACGCCGGATCTGCGCCGACGTGCGCTTCCTCGGCAGCTATCCCCGCCACCGGTGGTCGGCCGCCGAGACGGTACGGCCGACGCAGCCGCCGACCGGACTGTCCAACCACGACTTCGCCGACAGCGCGGCGTGGCTCGCCCGGTTGCGCTCGGGCGAGCCCGCCTGAGTCATTGCTGCCCGGACCGCGTCCGCGCGAAACGGGCCGGAGACAGCACTGCCCGGGCACCGTGTGCCCGGGCAGATTCGCTGATGGCGCCGCTCAGCCGAGCAGGCCGCCGAGCAGGCCGCCCTGTTGCTGCTGCTGACCCGCGCCGGCGCCGGCCAGGCCGCCCGGTGCCTCCTCGGACGGCTGCACCACGACGAAGCCCTGACCCGCGAAGCTCATCGTGAACCGTTCGCCGGTGGTGCGGCCCAGCAGCGTGCCGAGGCCGAGCTGCTCCGCGCGGTGGTAGCCGGTCTGCAGGTTGGCGGACCAGCAGATCGCGGCCTGCGGGTCCACGTACGTGGGCTGGTCCACGCTCAGCACCACAGGGCTGCCCTTGGTGGTGACGGCGATCCGGCCGTACCCGGTGAAGACGCAGTTGAAGAGGCCGGCGTTGGACATCATGCCCGCGCCCCCGACCATCTTGATGTCGTACTGCAGCGTCGAGTCGAACGCCAGCACGTTGGCGCCGTTGATCGACAGGGCGTCGCCCGGCTCCAGGTCGATGAGGTGGATGTCGGCGGCCCGCTCGGCGAGGAAGACGTCACCCCGGCCACTCACCCGCATCAGCGGTACGCCCTCACCGGTTAGCTTCTGCTTGAGGAACTTGCCGAGCCCGCCGGAGCCGAGCGCCTCGAACTGGACCTGCCCCTGGTACGCGACCATCGAGCCGGTCCGCGCCATGAACTCACCGTTCAATTCCGCCTTCAGCAGCTTCGAGTTCTGCAGCCGGAGGCCGGGCTGGGCCGACTCCTTCTCGAGGTTGTCCGCCGAGAACAGGTCACTGCGCATTGGGGGGCCCTTTCGATGTTGGTGTGCGACCAGCGTAGAAGCAGGTCACAACACCGTCACCGGCCGTTCAGCCCCAACCCAGCTCATGCAGGCGGTGGTCGTCGATGCCGAAATGGTGCGCGATCTCGTGCACGACCGTGATCGCCACCTCGTCGATGACATCGTTTTCCGTGTCGCAGACGGTCAGCGTCGGGCGGCGGTAGATGGTGATCCGGTCCGGCAGCACCCCTGCGTAGTCCCAGCCGCGCTCGGTGAGCGCGTGGCCCTCGTACAGGCCGAGCAGCTCGTCTTCGCCGTCCGGGGGGGTGTCCTCGACGAGGATCACCACGTTGTCCATGAGGTTGAGCAATTCGACAGGCACCTCGTCGAGCGCCTGGCCCACCAGTTCCTCGAAACGCTCACGGCTCATCTCGACCGGCACAGCGCCCATTGTGCGCCATCCGGGTACGGCCCGGCACGATCGGCGCGGCCGGTGCGGTCGGGTGTCCGACAGACACTCCCGACCACACCGGCCGCGAAAGGATCAGGCCAGCGTCGCGTTGAGGCTGATCTCGGCGCCGGGGGAGAGCAGGCGCGAGATCGGGCAGTTCTCCTTGGCTCCAACGGCGATCTTCTGGAACGTGCCGTCGTCGATCCCCGGCACGTCGCCAGTGGTCTCCAGGTCGATGCGGGTGACCGTCATCCCGGCGTCGGTCTTGTCCAGGTGGACCTTGGCGGTGGTCTCCACCGAGGTGGGGGTGAAGCCCGCGTCGGCGAGGCCCTTGGAGAACGCCATCGAGAAGCAGCCGGCGTGCGCGGCGCCGATCAGCTCCTCGGGGTTCGTCCCCTCGCCCTCCTCGAACCGCGACGCGAAGGAGTAGTTGCCGGACAGGCCACCCTTGCCGGTCTTGATCGTTCCGGTGCCTTCGGTGAGGTTGCCGGACCAGCGGGCTGATGCAGTGCGAATAGGCATGTACCAGACGCTAGACCATTCGTGGCGTGCTGGCCGCCGAGGCGGTACCGGGCCATGATGGATCACATGTCGTCGCAGCCGCAGCCTGCCGGGCCGCAGACATCCGGGCCGCAGAGTTCTGGGGCTCAGCCGGTGGTGGTCGAGTTCGGCCACGACGACGAGTCCGTTCCCGGGCGGTCCCGCCACCGCGTCATGGACTGGGCCGCCGGGCTCGCCGGAGACCGCCGCCTCGTGCCGCTGGCCGCCGCGCTGGGCGGCGTCGCGCTGTTCGCGTCCCTCGTCTCCGAATGGCAGGTCACCGCCGTGGACGCCACCATCTTCGGTGACGGCCAGGTCGGCACCAAACCGCTGTCCGCCACGGTGGCCGACCTCGGCGCCTGGGGCGGCGGCTATCTTGCCGGGTTGTTCGCGCTGGTCGCCGCCGTGGTGCTGGTGCTGTTCGGCCCACCGCCCGGCCGCCGGTACGCCCGGCTGATCGGGCTCAGCACGGCCGGGGTCCTGGTGGCCCTGCTGGCCGCCGTGGCGGCACACCTGCGCCACGCCAGCGGGGTGCTGGGCGGCGTCTTCACCATCCAGCTCGGCGACGACCAACTGAAGCTCACGTACGGGCGGGGGATCTGGTGCGCCCTGTTCGGGGTCGGCGCCACCATGCTCGCGCTCTACCTGGCAGGTCGCCACCTCGAACCCGGCGACGCGCCGCATCCCGACGCGGAACCGGCGGCCGCACCCACGGTCTGGTCGTGGCGGCGGGACGCCGACGACGAGGGGCCGCCGGAGGCGCCGTACGGGCTCACGGTCAGCTCGGCGCCGCCGTTCCCGCCCGAGTCGGCGGAACGCGACGAGTCGACCTGATCGGGACGGCGGGCGATATCGGGCTGAACGCGGGCCGGGGACGCCGGTAGGCTCACCTATCGTGATTGACCTGCGTCTGCTCCGCGAGGACCCCGAGCTGCTCCGTGCCAGCCAGCGCCTGCGTGGTGAGCCCACCACGGTGGTCGACGACCTGCTGCATGCCGACGAGGAACGCCGGGCGGCCACCCAGCGCTTCGAGGCCGTCCGGGCGGAACAGAAGTCCCTGGGCAAGCAGGTGCCGAAGGCCACCGGCGACGAACGGGCGGCGCTGCTGGCCCGTACCAAAGAGCTGGCTGCCGAGGTGAAGGCGGCCGAGGCCGCCGCGACCGACGCCGACCAGGCACTGCGCCGGGCCCAGATGGCCGTGCCCAACCTCGTGGAGGACGGCGTGCCGCCCGGCGGCGAGGACGACTTCGTGGTGCTGCGCGAGGTCGGCCAGATCCCGGACATCGCCGAGCCGAAGGACCACCTGGAGCTGGGCGAGGGGCTGCGCGCGATCGACACCGAGCGCGGCGCGAAGGTCTCGGGCTCGCGGTTCTACTACCTGACCGGGGTGGGCGCGCTGCTGCAGCTGGCGCTGCTGCAGATGGCGATCCAGCAGGCGGTCGAGCACGGCTTCACGCCGTCGATCACCCCGGTGCTGGTCAAGCCCGAGTCGATGGAGGGTACGGGCTTCCTCGGCGCCCACGCGAGCGAGATCTACCGGCTGGAGGCCGACGACCTGTACCTGGTCGGCACGTCGGAGGTGGCGCTGGCGGCCTACCACTCGAACGAGATCCTGGACCTGGACGGCCCACAGCGGTACGCGGGGTGGTCGTCGTGTTTCCGGCGCGAGGCCGGGTCGCACGGCCGGGACGTACGCGGGATCCTGCGCGTGCACCAGTTCGACAAGGTAGAGATGTTCTCGTTCTGCCGCCCAGAGGACGCCCGGGCCGAGCACCTGAAGCTGCTGGCCATGGAGGAGGAGATGCTCGCCAAGGTCGAGATCCCGTACCGGGTGATCGACGTGGCGGCGGGCGACCTCGGCACCAGCGCGGCCCGCAAGTACGACTGCGAGGCGTGGGTGCCGTCGCAGCAGCGCTACCGCGAGGTCACGTCGACGTCGAACTGCACCACGTTCCAGGCGCGGCGGCTCAACATCCGCTACCGCGACGAAGACGGCAAGCCGCAGACCGTGGCGACCCTGAACGGCACGCTGGCCACCACCCGCTGGCTCATTCCGATCCTGGAGAACCACCAGCGGCCGGACGGCTCGGTGCAGGTGCCCAAGGCGCTGCAGCCGTTCCTGGGCGGGCGCGACGTGCTGGAACCTGTCCGATAACTCGATCGAAATCTGGCGGCCACCAAACGTAATGGTCGCAGGTGGCGGGCCGGGTGTAGCCTTCTCCTTCCGCCCTCCGCGGGGGTTTACGACCCTCGGAGGTAGAGATGGTCAAGCCCGGCTTGCCGAAACTCATCGCCACCGATCTCGACGGCACGCTGGTACGCAGCGACGACACCGTGTCCCCGTACACCCATGAGGTGCTGGACCGGGTTCGCGCGGCCGGCATCCGGGTGGTCGGCGCCACCGGCCGGGGTCCCCGGCTGACCGGGCTGACCCGCACCGACATCCGCGCCGCGGAATTCCTCGTCCTCGCCCAGGGCGGCTGGGTGGTCGACCAGAGCCACCCGGACGAGCCGGTGACCCTGCACGCCCGGCGGCTGTCCGGGCGCGCCCTCGCCCGCATCCTGGCCGACCTGGAAGCCGAGGTCGGACCCCTGTCCGTGCTGGTGGAGGCGCTCGAACACGACGACGCCCCGCTGTGGGGCGACCGGGACCCCACCTGGCGCTACCCGGTGGTGATCGAGGAACGGCCCCGGGAGGCCTGCGTGGCCGTGGACGCGATCAAGGCGTTCGTCCGGTGCGCCGACTGCGACGTCGACGACCTGCTGGCCACGGCGCAGCGGATCGTCCCGCCCGAGGTGGCGTCGGTCACCCAGGCCGGCATGAACTTCGTCGAGATCTGCCCGCCCGGCGTGGACAAGGCCTCGGGCCTGGCCGTGGTCGCGCAGTCGATCGGTGTCGACCCCGGCGACGTGCTGGTGTTCGGCGACATGCCCAACGACCTGCCCATGTTCGCCTGGGCGGGATGGGGCCGGGTGGCGGTCGCCAACGCCCACCCGTCGATCCTCGCCGCCGCGGACGAGGTGACCCTGACCAACGACGCCGACGGGGTGGCCGTGTTCCTGGACAAGCTACTGTCGAGGTGATGTCTGCTCCGCCGGTACGCCTCGTCGCCTCCGACATCGACGGCACCCTGATCCGCACCGACGGCTCGCTCAGCCCGCGTACCGCCGAGGTGCTCGACCGGTTGATCCGGCAGGGAGTGCCCACCGTGCTGGTCACCGGGCGCCCGCTGCGCTGGCTCCGGCAGCTCTACGACCAGATGGCCGAGCCGCTGCCCGCGATCTGCGCGAACGGGGCGATCGTCTACGACCCCGACACCGATCACGTGCTGCGCGCCCACCCGCTGGAGGTCGAGCTGCTGCTGGAGGTGACCAAGCGGCTGCGCGAGGCCATCCCGGACGTGGCGCTGGCCGTCGAGGTCGAGGACGGCCGCAAGTTCTGGTACGAGCAACGGTGGCCGATGACGTGGGAGGCCGAGCACCGCAACGTACGGGTCCTCGCCACGCCCGAGGAGCTGACGACGGTACCGGCGGTGAAACTGCTCGCCCGCTCGGTCGCGCATGAACCTGACGACTTCTACACGCTCGTCGGGCACACCCTGGCCGGGCTCGCGGAGGCCACACACTCGTCGTCGTCCGCGCTCGTGGAGATCTCCGCGGCGGGGGTGACCAAGGCGGCCGGGCTGGCCTGGCTGTGCGAGCGGGAGGGGTTCACCGCCGCGGATGTGGTGGCGTTCGGGGACATGCCCAACGACGTACCGATGCTGAGCTGGGCGGGCCGGTCGGTGGCGATGGGCAACGCCCACCCCGCCGTCCGTGAGGTCGCCGACGAGGTGACGCTCACGAACGACGAGGACGGGGTGGCGGCGTACCTGGAGCGGCTGTTTTCGCTCTGATCGCCGGTTTCATTCTGATCGCCGGTTCACTCTGATCGCCGGTCGATCGGCGTCGGCCGGCTGATCTGCGCCGGCGAGTGTCAGAGGTACTGGCCGGTGCTGTGTGAGGGGCCCTCGCCGCCGGGGCCGGCCTGGCCCGGCATGCCGGGGACGAGGCCGTTCGGGCCGACCGGCAGGGCCGGGCGTCCCGAGCGCATCTGCTCCAGCTGCAGGCGGGCCGCCATCTGCTGGGCGACCAGCGCCGCCTGGATGCCGTGGAACAGGCCCTCCAGCCAGCCGACCAGCTGGGCCTGGGCGATACGCAGCTCGCCCTCGCTGGGCGGGGTGTCGCCGTTGAACGGCAGGGACAGCCGCTCCAGCTCGTCCTGCAGCTCCGGCGCGAGGCCGTCCTCCAGCTCCTTGATCGAACGCTGGTGGATCTCGCGCAGGCGGCCGCGGCTGGCCTCGTCGAGCGGCGCGGCCCTGACCTCCTCCAGCAGCTGCTTGATCATGCTGCCGATGCGCATGACCTTGGCGGGCTGCTCGATCAGATTGCCGGGGTCCTCCGGGCTGACGTCGCCGTTGGCGTCCACCGTGCCCATCGGGCGGCCGTCGGGACCCACGACGATGACGGAGCCGTCGTCACTCTTCTCAGGGGTGGGGGTGTCGTCGGTCATGCGTTCCATCTTCCCGCACGCCCGCGAGCTATTCGCCGCGGGCGTCCGCCGCCGTGCTCAGGCGCGGAGTTCGGCGACGGCGCACTTGACGCTGCCGCCGCCGCGCTTGAGCTCCGACAGGTCGACCGTCACCGGGCTGTAGCCGGCCGCCCGCACCTTGTCGGCCATGCCGACCGCCTCGGTGTTGAGCACCACGTTGCGGCCGTCGCTGACCAGGTTGAGGCCGAACGCCTCGGCGTCGGCCCGGTCCGCCAGCACGGCGTCCGGGAAGAGCTGGCTCAGGACCCGCTGGGAGGCGGGGGAGAAGGCGTCCGGGAAGTACGTGACGTTCCGGTCGTCGAGCGCGGCCAGCGCCGTGTCCAGGTGGTAGTACGCCGGGTCGACCAGCTTGAGCGACACCACTGGGCGGCCCAGGATCTCCTGCGCCTCGGCGTGCGCGGCCGGGTCGGTGCGGAAGCCGTACCCGGCGAGGATCAGCCCGCCGTACGCGTTCGGCAGGTACGCGAAGTCGCCCTCGCCCTCGTTGACGAACGCCGGGTCGGCGAAACGCCACGCGCCCCGGGCGTAGAAGAGCTGGTGGAAGGCGGCCTCGGCGGCGCGCTGCGGGTGCTTGAAGCGGGCCCCGTACACGGTGCCGTCGACGGAGAACGCGCCGTTGGCGGCGAACACCATGTCGGGCAGGCCGGGCTGCGGGTCGAGCACGTGCACCTGGTGGCCGAGTTCGGCCAGGGTGTCGTGCAGCAGCTGCCACTGCTTGAGGGCGAGCACCGGGTCGACCGGAGCGGTGGTGTCCATCCAGGGGTTGATGGCGTACTCGACGGTGAAGTGCTCCGGCGGGCACATCAGATATGTCCGGGTACGCGGCATCCGCTCCGTGTGACTCATGAAGTAAGGGTAGGTACGCTGGGAGGAACGAAACAGGTCGAAGCCTTGCTCGTCGGAGACGAATCGTTGCAGATGGACGCCGTTGACCAGCGAATCATTGCGTTGCTCGTGAATGACGCGCGCGCGTCCTACGCCGAAATCGGGGCGAAGGTGTCCCTCTCGGCGCCGGCCGTCAAGCGACGCGTCGATCGCCTCCGCTCCAGCGGGGTGATCAAGGGATTCACCACCGTCATCGAACCGGCCGCCGTCGGCTGGACCACCGAGGCGTTCGTGGAGCTGTTCTGCACCGGCCGGACCACGCCCGCGCAGATCACGGTCGCGACCCGGCGGCATCCCGAGGTGGTCGGGGCATACACAGTGTCGGGGCAGGCGGACGCGCTCGTGCACCTGCGCGCCGCCGACATCGGCCACCTGGAGCAGGCCCTCGAACGGCTGCGGGCCGAGCCGTTCGTCACCTCGACCCGCAGCATGGTGGTGCTGTCCCGACTCGTCGAGACCCCCACGCCGGTACCCGCACCGAGCTGAACCGCCCGCCGGGTTTTGCCGACTCTTGGCCGACCCTTGGCCGACCTTCGGCGGAGCCGAGGTGGAGCCGAGGTGGAGCCGGGATGGAACCGGGGTGGAACCGACCGCCGCCGCCCGGCGTCCCACCGACATGCCTGCCCCACGCTGGACCCGCCCGTTGCTCTGCGGCACTCTCGCCGCAGCCCTGCCCCTCGCCGGCTGCACCTCACGGCCCGCCCCACCCCGACCGGTCACCCCCGTGTCGGCCGGGGCACTGCGGCTCGTCGCGTTCGACTCCTGCCAGCAGTTGCTCAATGACCTTCGCTCGCACACCAGGGAGGCGGTCGGGCCGTGGGGGCTGCCCGGCGACGACCGGGCCGTGCCCGCCGCCGCGGCGGACGGCGCCCGGGCCATGGAGAAGGCGGCCCCCGCCCCGGCGCCCGCCGCACCGCACTCGGACACCAACAGTCACGAACAGGACGCCGACGAACCGGACATCGTGAAAACCGACGGCCGGCGCATCGTCACCGTGACCGGCAACACGCTCCGGGTCGTCGACGCGGCCAGCCGGACCGCCACCGGCAGCCTGAACCTCGGCGTCATGGGCGACGCGCAGCTGCTGCTGGCCGGGGACGCCGCCCTGGTGCTGGTCCGCTCTGTCGACATGACGGCCAGGATGGACCGCTTCGCCCCGCCGATGCCGTTGCGGACCAGGGCGCAGCTGATCCTCGTCGACCTGCGCGGCGCCCCGCGGGTGGTCAGCCGGTACACCGGCGACGGCACCCTGGTCGACGCCCGGCAGACCGGCACGGTGGCCCGGGTGGTGCTGCGCGCGACGCCGGAGATCCGGCTGCCCGACCGGCCCGACGCCTCCGAGGACGACCGGGTGGCGGCCAACCGTACGGCCGTCGGCCGCGCGCCGCTGGGCGCCTGGCTGCCCGACTGGTCGGTCACGACCGGCGGCGCCACCCGCTCCGGCCAGGTCGGCTGCGACCGGGTCAGCCGGCCCGCCGACTTCTCCGGCACCTCCCTGCTGACGGTCCTGACGTTCGACCTGAGCGCACCCGCGCTCACCGACGGCGACCCGGTCACGGTGGTGGCCGACGCCGACACCGTGTACGGCACGGGCACCAGCCTGTACCTCGCCGGCGATCAGCGGTGGCGCTTCGACGTCTGGCCCGAACGGGCCGGCAAACCGGTGGCCGGCCACACCGACATCTACCGGCTGGACCTCAACGGCGCCGACCGCCCCCGGTACGCGGCCGCCGGTTCGGTCCCCGGCCGGCTCGTCAACCAGTACGCGCTGTCGGAGTGGGACGGGCATCTACGCGTCGCCACGACCGACGACAGCACGGCGTCCTCTGCGGTCCGGGTGCTGGAGCAGCGCGGGGACACCCTCGCGCCGGTCGGCGTCGTGAACGGGCTGGGCCACGGCGAGCAGATCTACTCGGTGCGGTTCATCGGCCCGCGCGGCTACGTGGTCACCTTCCGGCAGACCGACCCGCTGTATGCGGTGGATCTCGCCGACCCGGCGCACCCGACCGTGACCGGCGAACTGAAGATCACCGGGTACTCGGCGCACCTGCAGCCGGTCGGTGAGGGGCGGCTCGTCGGCGTCGGTCAGGAGGCCGACACCAACGGCCGGATCTCCGGCACCCAGGTGTCGTTGTTCGACACCACCGATCCGGCCCGGCCCCGGCGGCTGGCCCAGCACCACATCGCGGACGGGCAGTCCGAGGCGGAGTGGGACCCGCACGCGCTGCTGTGGTGGCCCGCCACCCAGCTGCTCGTGGTGCCGGTGACGACGTACGATCCGCGGGGCCGCAGCATCCCGGCGGCCTCGGCGCTGGCGCTGCGGGTGACAGACAGCGGGCTGACCGAGGTCGGGAAGATCGCGCAGCCGCGCGTGGTAGACGGCGTCGCCCCGACCGTGCGCCGCACGCTGGTGGTCGGCGACGTGCTGTGGACCATGTCCGACGCGGGACTGCAGGCGTCCGGGCTGTCCACGATGGACCGGCTGGCGTGGCTGCCGTACTCCTGATGGCGTAGGCGACTACAGGTACATTCCGGTGCGGTGCTCGCCGTCGGCGCGGCCCGCGGGCTTGTCGCCCTCGCCGAAGAAGCGCTTGCCGCCGAACTCGCCGTGCAGGCGATCGTCCAGCTCGTCCGCGAGCCCGGTCATCACCTGCACGGCGAGCATGAGGTGGGTGGCCTGGAAGTTGCGCCCGAACACCGGGATGGACGCCCACACGGTGTCCTGGGCGCAGTACAGGCGACCGATCGGCATGCGGTTGGTCAGCTCGGACAGCTTCACGTACAGCTGCTCGGTCGGCTCGACCTCGGTGAGGATCGGGGAGAACACGTCCACCAGCGGCGGATTGTCGCGGACCCGCACGAACACCATCGCCGACCCGGCCCGGATGCCGATGTCGCCGTCGGTGTCGACCTGGAGCTGGTCCACTGTGGTCTTCGACATGGTGGCGACGACCGTGCGCACCCGCTCCTCCAGCGGGACGACCTCGTCGGCCGCGTTGGCCAGCGCCTCGGTCAGCACGCCGTCCTCGTCGAGGTCGTCGAGGTCGAGGGTCTGGCCGATGCTCGGCTCATGCCGGGCCGTACCCAGCGGTGACGTGTCGAGCGGCTCGTCCTGCTCGTCGTGCACCAGGTAGACCAGGAAGGCGGGGTGCGGGGCGCCGTACACGTCGCGCAGGGTGCGGGTGACGATGGTGGCGAGCCGGTTCGCGGCGGCCACCTCGGTGCGCAGACCGAACGAGTCGCCGGAGCCGGGCAGCACGCCGGGCGGCGACCAGCCGAGCGCGACCAGGTCCGCCACCGCCGACCGGTCCATCCGGAGACCCTCGGGCAGGGCGGCGTTGCCGACCGCCAGCGCCTCCACCACGCCACCGTCGAGCAGGCGCAGGCTCACCGAGTAGATGGCCGCCCCGGTGCCGGAGGCGGTGGGGTCGAGGGTGAGGTCGACGTAGGCGCCGGGGGAGAGGGTGGGCAGCAGCGCGGCGAGCGCACCGGCGAACTCGCGCCAGGCCTCGGTCACCTTGGCCCGCAGGTCGGCCGTCGTCGGCTCGTCGAGCAGGACCCCTTCGGGCTGCTCGTGCCCGTCATCCACGGTCATGATCCGCCACCTCCGTCCCCGTCACCCTACCGAGCGGCGGTCCCGGCAATCACGGGGTCGGTGGGTCGGCGACGACGGGCTGCGCTTCGGCCCGCTGCGGCCAGCCCAGGGCCAGGGTCCGGATCCGCGCGGCCACGTCGACCGGATCGGCGCCACGCCCCACGGCCAACCCCATCAGGTACGCCGTGACCGGCGCACCCGGCCGCAGCACCTGGTGGGCGACGTCGCGGGCGACATCGAGCACCGCCGAGGTGTCGACGTCGGTGGGTGGCATGCCGAGTTCGGCGCCGACCGCTGTCACCCAGGCGTCCAGCTCATTCATTCGTGCTCACTTCCCGGCCGCCCGGTGCACGGGACAGCGATTTCGCGCCGCGGGGCACGGCCCCGGAGCGGCTCGCCGAACGCTCACCGGGCCCACTCTTCGGCCGCGCGCAGGTCGTCGTCGGTGTCGCAGTCGAACCACGGCGGCGGGCCGGGTCGGCGCCACGACACATCCATGAAGCTCAGCTGGTCGAGCAGTTCACGCATGGCGGCGCCGTGCAGGTCGCCCCGCTTGGCGGCCAACCGATCCAGCGCGTCGCGCAGCGCGGCCGTACGCCACACCCCGCACAGCGACTGGCGGCGGCCCTCGGCGTCGCGGTACAGCGCGCCCTGCATCGGGGCGGACTCCACGGTGAGGCGCAACACGTCGACCGCCTCACCGGTCAGCAGCGGAAGGTCGGCGGCCAGCAGCGCGGTCAGCGACACGTCCGCCGGCACCAGGGCCAGCCCCGCGGCCGTGGCCGC
Source organism: Krasilnikovia sp. MM14-A1004 (assembly GCF_047159485.1). Classification (GTDB taxonomy): domain Bacteria; phylum Actinomycetota; class Actinomycetes; order Mycobacteriales; family Micromonosporaceae; genus Actinoplanes. The sequence continues at coordinate 7,013,146 of NZ_AP038773.1, forward strand.
CACCGGTCCGCCGCCCGGTGGATCCTCACGAGTGGAGTCGACGTGTACCGGCAGGTCAGGGGGCACTGGACCGACCACCACGCGCGGGTCGGCGTCGTGCACCGCGGCGAGCACCCGGGTCAGCATGGACTGCCCTGCGACCGTCAGAGCCGGCTTGTCCGCACCACCCATCCGACTCGCCGCACCACCGGCCAGAACCACCGCAGCAAATCCCCCCACGTACGTACCGTATCCCGGCGGGGACAACAGCGTGACCGCACTCCGAACCCAGCCGCTGCGCGACATAGGGTCGGACCATGGCGCGCACGACGAACCGGCGACCGGTGCTCCGCATCGATCTCGACGCCGCGGGCACGCCCCGGCACCGGCCGGACGATCTGGCCGCCGAGGAGCCGTTGGAGATCCGGGTCCGGCGGGCACCGCTGTCGGTAACCATGCGCACCCCAGGCCAGGACATCGATCTCGCGCTGGGTTTCCTGTTCAACGAGGGCGTCATCCGGGATGCCGACGACGTGGTCACCGCGCAGCTCTGCGGTGGAACCGACGCACCGAACACGTACAACGTGATCGACGTGACGCTCGGCCCGGACGTGCCCGCACCGGCCACCGACCCGAGCCGGAACTTCACCACCACCAGCGCGTGCGGCGTGTGCGGGAAGGCCAGCATCGACGCCGTACGGACCAGGTCCAGGTTCGCGCTCGCCGAGGATCCGGTGACTGTTCCGGCGCGAGTGATCGCCGAACTGCCCGACCGCCTGCGCGCGGCGCAACGTACGTTCGACCGCACCGGCGGACTGCACGCGGCCGGGCTGTTCGACGCCGACGGCACGCTGGTCGTGGTGCGTGAGGACGTCGGGCGGCACAACGCCGTGGACAAGGTGGTCGGGTGGGCGCTGCGCGAGGGCCGGCTACCGCTGCGCGGGCACCTGCTGCTCGTGTCGGGGCGGGCCAGCTTCGAGCTGACGCAGAAGGCGTGGATGGCCGGGCTGCCCGTGCTGGCCGCCGTCTCCGCGCCCAGCACCCTCGCCGCCGAGCTGGCCGAGGAGGCCGGGATGACGCTGGTGGGATTCCTGCGCGGCCGCTCAATGAACGTGTACACCGCCCCCCACCGCGTCACGCTCTGACCTTTCGCCCGCCGGGACCGTCCGGGTCGGTGACGCGCGGCCAGCCGCGTACGGCGTCCGGGTCGAGCGCGTAACCGAGGACGTCCTCCAGCAGTCGGGCCATCGGGTATCGCGGGTCCTGCACCAGCGCCCGGTCCACTGCGACGCGCGCCAGCGCGCCCATCCCCGCCCGCCACGCCGCGAAACTCAGCAGGCAGGCGGGGGCGAGCAGGTACGGCGGTTCGACCCGGCGCAGGACGTCCGTCCACATCGTCACCCGCCACGGCTCCGTGCCGATCCGTTCCCACGCGTAGTCGCGCACCGGCAGGTGTATCAGGAGCACCCCGAGCCACGCGAGGTCGTCATCGCCCGGGCGCCGACCCGATCGGTAGGACCGTTCGGCCGCCCGGACCGCCGTACGGCCGGCGTGGCGGACCAGGCGGGCGAAGCCCGCGTCGTGCAGTTCGCGGGCCATGAGGTCGGCCAGCCGCCCCTGGGCCCGTGCGGTCGCGGCGGTCATCGCGGCGCGTTCGGCGCCCGTGACGGGGGCGACCCGGGCCACCAGGGCTTCCCGGTCCGGCAGCGCGACCTGGCCCGCGTACGTGGCGGCGGCCGCGACGACGCTGTGCGCGGGCGGGCACGGATGCCCCTCGGGCGGGCAGCAGGCGGGCCCGGCGCAGCGGCACGACCAGTACCGCCCGTCGGTGACCCGCAGCTCCTCGTGCACCACCAGCCCCCGCCGGCGCAGCGCCTCGGCGGTGCGCGCCACGGCGGGCGTGACCCGCTCGGCCGGGCCGTACCCGATGACGGTGGCGCCCTCGACGCCCTGGCGGGTCACGACCGCGGCGACGTGATCGGCCTCGGCGACCACCTCGTCCTCCGGGCTGTCGGGCTCGGGTAGATCGTGGCGCGCGGCGAAGTGCACGCGCGGCCCGCGGAAGGCGACCACCGCGATGCTGTCGGTCGGGTGGAAGCCGAGCAGGTACGGCACCGCCGCGAGGAGTTCGGCCGGACTGCTGACCTTGAGGGTGCACTCGGGTGTCATGCGGGGCAGCGTGGCCCGGTCGCGACCATCCGGGTGTGCCGATCGCGCGGCCTGTGGACGACACGCCCGTCATCCACAGGCACGTTGCGTAACCGCCCAGGTCAGGAGCGGAACGACAGCTCGTGCAGTTCGACGCTGTCGGGTTGCCACGCCTGGGTGTCGCGGCCCAGGTCGAGGGTCAGCTCGATCGCCGAGACGACGTTGTATCCGGCCGCGTGCAGGCTGCGGATGGCCTCGACGTTGCGCGACTCGGGGGAGATGGTCAGCGACTTCATGTTGCGCCGGCGCGCCTCGTCGGCCACGTGCCGCAGCAGCTTGCGCCCCACACCCTTGTGCCGGTGGGTGGCGGTGACCACGATCGGCTCGACCTCGCCCGCCCGGCCCCGGATGACCAGCCCTACCAGGCCGATCACCCCGTCGTCGGCATGGTCGGCGACCCAGACCCCGCCCAGGTCGAGCCGGGTGAGGTACTCCTCGAACTCGGCTCCGCCGTCGTCACCCTTACCGGTCGCGGTGCCGTACATGTTCGAGTGCTGGCGGGTCAGCTCGGACCACAGGCGGCGTGCCGCGCTGTGATCGGTCGGCCGGTACGAACGCACTGCGACAGGGTCCATGCCGACATTTTGGCTCCGAATCGGGCAGCTCGTAACCCGAAGTGCAAGATGAGGGCGTGGATCTGGCGTACCTGCGCGCGCACCCCCAGCACCTCCCGACATTTCTCACCCATCAGCGCATCCGCGAGACCCCGGTCGGCGGCGGCGACGTGTGCCACGCGGCACGCCTGACCTTGGACGACGGCACGTCGCTGTTCGCCAAGACCTGGCCACGGGGAGCCCCGCCGCAGGGCTTCTTCGCCGCCGAGGCGAACGGGCTGCGCTGGCTGGCCGAGGCGGGCGCCGTGCCGGTGCCGGAGGTGCTGGTGGCGTTGCCGGATCTGCTGGCCCTCGAATGGGTGGAGCCGGGGACGGCCACGCCGGAGTCGGCCGAGCGGTTCGGCCGGGAGCTGGCCGGGCTCCACCGCGCGGGCGCGCACGGATTCGGCGCCGGCTGGGCCGGGTTCATCGGCCCGCTCGCGCAGGACAATTCGGCCTCCGGCGAGCCCTGGTCGACCTGGTTCGGCGAGCGCCGGCTGCGCCCGTACCTGAAGATCTCGGCCGATCGCGGCGCCCTGCCGGCGGCGGACGTCGCGGCCGTGGAGCGCGTCATCGCCGGCCTTGCCGGGTACGGCGCGGACGAGCCGCCGTCCCGGCTGCACGGCGACCTGTGGCCCGGCAACGTGCTGTGGGCCGCCGACGGCCGCGGGTGGCTGGTCGACCCGGCGGCGCACGGCGGCCACCGGGAGACCGACCTCGCGCAGCTCGCGCTGTTCGGTGGGGCGCCGCATCTGGACCGGATCCTCGATGCGTACGCGGAAACCTGGCCGCTGGCCGACGGCTGGCGGGCGCGGGTGCCGGTGCACCAGCTGCACCTGCTGCTCGTGCACACGGCCGTGTTCGGCGAGTCCTACCGCACTGCCGTGCGCACGGCCGCTGACCTGGCATTGCGCGCCTGATTGCTGTGGTACTGGTCGCCGGGGCTGCGGGATTGTCGGTGCGACGGGCTAGATTCGATCGGTGAGCGACGGTGGGTCCGTGATCCGCACCGCTGGGCAGGTCGATACCGCTGGGCGGGTCGATACCGCTGGGCGGATCGATACCGCTGGGCGGATCGATACCGCTGGGCGGGTCGGCGGGGCTGAGTTACTCGGCGCGGTCGGAACCGCCGAGCGCCTCGGCGCGGCCGGGTCCCCCGAGCTGACCCGGTCCGGACCGGCCGAGCAGCCGCAGGACGGGACCGGGCCCTTGGTGGACCGGTTCGGGCGGGTGGCGACGGATCTGCGGGTGTCGCTGACGGATCGCTGCAATCTGCGCTGCTCCTACTGCATGCCCGAGGAGGGCCTGGCCTGGCTGCCCCGGCAGCAGCAGCTCACGGACGACGAGGTGCACCGGCTCATCCGGATCGCGGTGGAGCGCCTCGGGGTGACAGAGGTGCGCTTCACCGGCGGCGAGCCGCTGATCCGTCCCGGGCTGGTCGGCATCGTGGCCGCGGCCGCCCGGCTGACCCCGCGTCCGAAGCTGTCCGTCACCACCAACGGCATCGGCCTCGACCGGCTCGCACCCGCCCTGCGCGACGCCGGGCTGCAGCGGGTCAACGTCTCCCTCGACACCCTCTCCCCCGAACGCTTCCGCGTCCTGACGCACCGCGACCGGCACGCAGAGGTGCTGGCGGGCCTGCGGGGTGCGGCCACCGCGGGACTCACCCCGGTGAAGATCAACACCGTGCTCATGCGCGGCGTCAACGACGACGAGGCGCCTGCGCTGCTGCAGTTCGCCCTGGAGCACGGGTACGAACTGCGCTTCATCGAGCAGATGCCGCTGGACGCGCAGCACGCCTGGGACCGGCACACCATGGTCACGGCGACCGAGATCCTCGACTCGCTGGCGCCGTTCGGCCTGAAACCCGACCCGGTTTCACGTGGAACCGCCCCGGCCGAGACCTGGCTGGTGCCGGGCTGGTCGGCGGCGGACGGCGGCCCGGCCCGGGTCGGCGTGATCGGCAGCGTGACCCGGCCCTTCTGCGGCGACTGCGACCGCACCCGGCTGACCGCGGACGGCCAGGTCCGCAACTGCCTCTTCGCCCGCGAGGAGTCCGACCTGCGGGCGCTCCTGCGCGGCGGGGCGGACGACGCGGCGATCGCCCGGGCCTGGCAGACCGCCATGTACGGCAAGCGAGCGGGGCACGGCATCGACGATCCGACGTTCCTGCAACCGGCACGCCCGATGTCGGCGATCGGAGGCTGAGCGGTGTTGACCGTCCGCTACTTCGCCGGGGCGCGCGCCGCGGCCGGGGTCAGCACCGAGAGCGTGCCCGCGGGTTCGCTCGACGACGTCGTCGACCTGCTCACCGTCCGCCACGGCGAGCGACTTGCGGTCGTGCTCAAGGCGGCCAGCTACCTGGTCGACGGACTGCAGTGCCACGACCGTGCGGCGGCGCTGCCGGCCGGGGTGACCGTGGACGTCCTGCCCCCGTTCGCGGGGGGCTGACCGTGATCGCCTTCCTCGCCCTGGTCCTCGCGGTCCTCGGGCTGATCCACCTGTACCTGTGGAAGCGACTCGTCCGTGACCCGTTGCGACCGGGCCCCGCCCGGCGGGCCGGCGGCGTCGTGATGATCCTGCTGGCCGCGCTCGCGCCGGTCACCCTCTTCCTGACCCGGGGCGGCAACGCCGAGTGGATCGGCTGGGTGGGGTACCTGTGGATCGCGCTGATGTTCTACCTGATCATCGTTCTCGCGGTGCTGGAGGTGCCGCGGCTGCTGATCGGTCTGTGGCTGCGCCGCCGGGCCGTGCCGGGGCCGTCGCCGAGCGAACCGGTCACGGTCGGTGCGTCGGATCCGCTCCGTGCCCGCACTGCCGAACGGTCGGAGACGAACGCTCCCGCCGCGATGACACAGACCGCCGCCCCCGGCGGATGCACGATCCCGCCGGGAGGCGCCCCCGAATCGGGTGACACCCCCGAACCTGCGGGCCGGCCGGGTGGCCCGCTGGACTCGGACGTCGGCGGGCCGGGTGAGCGCACCGGAATCGAGCGGCGGCTGCTGCTGGCGCGCGGTGCCGCGATCTTCGCGGGGCTCACCGCGACCGGCATCACCGGGTACGGCGTACACACCGCGCTCGGGCCGCCGCGCCTGGACCGGGTGCGGATCCCGCTGGCCAAGCTCCCCCGCAACCTGGACGGGACCCGGCTCGCCGTGGTCTCGGACATCCACCTCGGCCCGCTGAGCGCCTCGCACCACGTCGGCCGCATCGTCGCGATGATCAACTCGCTGGACGCGGACGTGGTCTGCATCGTCGGCGACCTCGTCGACGGCAGCGTCGCGGAGCTGGGCCGCTACGCCGAGCCGCTGGCACAGCTCAAGTCCCGGCAGGGCGCCTTCTTCGTGACCGGCAACCACGAGTACTACCGCCCGGACTACCAGGACTGGGTGGAAGAGGTCGCCCGGCTGGGCGTACGGCCGTTGCAGAACGAGCGCGTCGCCCTCGGCGGGCTGGACCTGGCCGGGGTCAACGACCTGGCCGGGTTGGAGTACGGCCAGGGTCCCGACTTCCGCGCCGCGCTCGGTGACCGGGACAAGTCCCGTCCCGTGGTGCTGCTGGCACACCAGCCGGTGCAGGTCCACGAGGCCGCGCAGTACGGCGTCGACCTGCAGTTGTCCGGCCACACCCACGGCGGCCAGCTGGCGCCGTTCAACCTGGTCGTCAAGGCCGCGGGCCAGCCGGTCGTCAGCGGCTACGGCGAGGTCGACGGCGTGCCGCTGTACGTTACCAACGGCGCGGGCTTCTGGGGGCCGCCGGTGCGGGTCGGCGCCCCGCCCCAGGTGACCCTCGTCGAGTTGCGTACCCCGTGACAGTGAATTCCGGGCGTTGCCCGACGCGGTCGGCGGCCGCGGCCGAGGATGCGTAGGTGACCGGCCCGCCCACCCGGCGCGTACTGCGCGGCGGTGCTGTCGGTGGTGCGCGCGCGCATCGAATGGGTCACTCCGCGCGTGGCGGCGCGCGCGTACAGGTGTGCCCGTGACAGGATGCGGCGTGCCCTCGTTCAGCGCAGGGTCCTCGGTCACCGCGGACACGTACGTCGCGGACCTGCACATTCACTCGAAGTACTCGCGCGCCTGCAGCCGTGACCTCACGCTGCCCAACCTCGCCTGGTGGGCACGCCGCAAGGGCATCGCCGTGCTCGGCACCGGCGATTTCACGCACCCGGCCTGGTTCGAGCACCTCCGGGAGAGCCTCGTTCCCGCCGGGGCGGGCCTGTTCCGGCTCACCGATGACCTGCGGGCGGGCGTCGAGCAGCGCCTGCCGGGAACGCTCCGGGACAGCCCCGAGGCGACGTTCATGCTCAGCGTCGAGATCTCGACGATCTACAAGCGGGACGACCGCACCCGCAAGGTGCACCACCTGATCTACATGCCCGATTTCGACTCGGCGGCGCGGTTCAACACCGCGCTCGGCCGGGTGGGCAACCTGACCGCGGACGGCCGCCCGATCCTGGGCCTGGACTCCCGTGACCTGCTGGAGATCACGCTGGAGGCCAGCCCGGACGCCTACCTGGTGCCCGCGCACATCTGGACCCCGTGGTTCTCCGCGCTCGGCTCGAAGTCCGGCTTCGACGCGATCGCGGACTGCTACGCCGACCTCGCCGAGCACATCACCGCCGTGGAGACCGGCCTGTCGTCGGACCCGGAGATGAACTGGCGGGTGTCCAGCCTGGACCGCTACCGCCTGGTGTCCAACTCGGACGCGCATTCCCCGGCCGCGCTGGCCCGCGAGGCGACCCTGTTCACCGGAAGCCCGGACTACTTCGCGATCAAGGACGGACACACCCTCGCGGGCACGATCGAGTTCTTCCCCGAGGAGGGCAAGTACCATGCGGACGGCCATCGCGCCTGCGCGGTGAACTGGGAGCCCGCGCGTACCCGGCAGGCCGGCGGCCGGTGCCCCGAGTGCGGCAAACCCCTGACCGTGGGCGTGCTGAGCCGGGTCGAGGACCTGGCCGACCGCCCGCCCGGCGCGGGCCGCCGCCCGCAACGGGTCGAACACCTCATCCAGCTGCACGAGATCCTCGGCGAGATCAGCGGGGTCGGCCCGAAGTCCAAGACGGTCGAGGCGCAGCTCAATCACCTCGTCGCCACGCTCGGCACCGAGCTGGGCATTCTGCGTACGGTGCCGCTGGACGCGATCGGGCAGGCGGGCGGCGAGCACCTTCGCGAGGCGATCGACCGGCTGCGCCGCGGCGCGGTCCGCCGGATCCCCGGCTACGACGGCGAGTACGGCGTGATCACCCTGTTCGAGCCGGGGGAGCTGCGCAACCGGGCGAGCGCACCGCAGGCGGAGACGCTGTTCGACGTGCCCGCCGCGGCGGCTGTCCCGCAGCAGCGCCGCTCCGAGCCACAGCTCGGAAAGGTGCCCACGCCGAAGGTCAGGGAGCCGCGCAAGGCGGTACCGGCGCCCGCACCGGCGCCGCCGCTGCCCCCGCCGCCGAGCCCGCACGAGCCGTTCGAGCCGATGCTGGCCGGGATGGAGGAGGTCGGCACCGGGCTGCTGGACCGGCTGGACGCCATGCAGCGGGTGGCCGCCTCCGCGCCCGGCGGGCCGCTGCTGATCGTGGCCGGTCCGGGCACGGGGAAGACCCGCACGTTGACGCACCGGATCGCGTACCTCTGTGCCGAGCTGGGGATCTTCCCGGAGCGCTGCCTGGCGATCACCTTCACCCGGCGCGCCGCCGAGGAGTTGCGGGTACGGCTGTCCGGACTGCTCGGTGACGCCGCCGAGGACATCACGGTCGGCACGTTCCACGCCGTCGGGCTGACCATCCTGACGGAGAACGCCAAGGCGGCCGGGCTGAGCCCGGGCTGGCGGATCGCGGACGACGGCGAGCGGGACGCGGTCCGGGAGCAGGCCGGCGACGACCCGGCCGCGTACGCGAAACTGCTGCGCCAACGGAACCTGGTCGACCTCGACGACCTGCTGTCGCTGCCGGTCGCGGTGCTGCGTGACGATCCGGCGCTGGTGGAGCAGTACCGCGACCGGTGGCGCTGGATCTTCGTGGACGAGTACCAGGACGTCGACGACGTGCAGTACGACCTGCTGCGCCTGCTCAGCCCCGCCGACGGCAACCTGTGCGCGATCGGCGACCCGGACCAGGCGATCTACTCGTTCCGCGGCGCCGACGTGGGGTATTTCCTGCGCTTCTCGCGGGACTTCACGGATGCCCGGCTGGTCCGGCTGACCCGCAACTACCGTTCGTCGGCGCCGATCCTGGCCGCGGCGGTGCAGGCGATCGCGCCGAGTTCGCTGGTGCGCGGGCGTCGGCTCGACCCGGCCCGGCTCGACCCCGAGGCACCGCTGGTGGGGCGGTACCGCGCGAGTTCCGCGGCCGACGAGGCCGACTTCGTGGTGCGTACGGTCGACGAGCTGGTGGGCGGGCTGTCGCACCGCTCGCTCGACTCCGGGCGGGTCGACGGGCGCGCTGTCGTGCCGGGCGCGGTGTCCTTCTCGGACATCGCGGTGCTGTACCGCACGGACGCCCAGTCGGGCGCGATCGTGGCGGCGCTCTCGCGCGCCGGGGTGCCCGCACAGAAAAGATCACACAACCGGCTGCGCGACCGCGCCGGAGTGCAGGTGCTGGCCCGCGAGCTGCGCCATGCGGGCGGCCCGGGCGGCTCGCTGGCGGCCCGCGTGAAGCTGACCGCCCAGGTCCTGGCCCAGCGGTACGCGGCGCCCACACTGGACGGCGAACAGCTCACCCCGGAGGACATCTGGTCGGCGGCGGACCTGCTCACGCCGCTGGCGCAGCGGATCGGCGACGACCTGCCCCGGCTGCTGCAGGAGATCGCCACGGGCGCCGAGGTGGACGCGCTGGATCCGCGCGCCGAGGCGGTGAACCTGCTGACCCTGCACGCGGCTAAGGGCCTGGAGTTCCCTGTCGTGTTCCTGGTGGGCTGCGAGGACGGGCTGCTGCCGCTGCGCTGGCCGGGTGCGGCGCCGGACGCCGACCAGACCGCGGAGGAGCGGCGGTTGTTCTTCGTGGGCCTGACCCGGGCGCAGGATCGTCTGTACGTCACGCACGCGGCCCGCCGGTTCCGCCACGGCAGCGAACGGGAGCAGACGCCGACGCCGTTCCTCGACGCGATCGACGCGGGACTGTTCGAGCGGATGGGGGACACCGTCCCGGCCCGGCCCCGCGACCGCCAGCTCCGGCTGCTGTAGCGACGCGGACGTCTGCGCAGCGCGGGCCACGGCGCGCGCTCTCGTCGGCACCGCGGCCCGGCCCGGCGCCAGCACCGGTCCGACCGATCCGGCGGTGGGCGCCCGCGTCACGCGACGACCGCGCCGAGGAGTGCTCCGGCCAGCAGCGCGGGGCCGAGAGGCAGCGCCGTTCCCCGGCGGGCCCGTCCGGTGACCAGCAGAAACACGGCCACGGGGCCGTTGAGCAGGTGGGGCGCCACCAGCCCGGCGGCGACCGCGGGCCACCCGAGGTAGCCGAGCGGAAAGGCGAGGACCGCGGCCAGCTTGACGTCGCCGAACCCCAGACCCTGCCCGGGCAGCATCGCCACGATCAGGTACGTCGCACCCGCGAGTCCCGCCGCGACGGCGCCCCGCGCCACCCGGCCTGGTTCCCCGCCGCCGACGGCCAGCAGGATCAGGGGCGGCCCGACGACCCCGGCCAGCGCACCGACGAGCGGGTCCGGCAGCCGCAGGCAGCGCAGATCCACCGCGGCCAGCAGCACGCCGAGCGGCACCGCCGACAACAGCACGGGCAGCACCGGCACGGCTCCCAGCGCGACGGCCAGCATCGCGGCGGCCACTCCGCCCGCTCCCACCACCACCAGGTCCGCCGGTCGCCCGCTGCACGGGCATGCGCTGCCGGCCCGGATCCACCCGCGCCGCCCGGTGGGGAAGGGGCGCCCGCACCGGGCGCACGCCGTGCGGGGCGCGGCCCCGAACGGGACGGCCAGCCGGTACGCCGTCCGGGGCAGGAAGGCGCTCGCGGCGGCGCCGTATCCTCCCGCGAGAATGACGATGGGTAGCGACACGACCGTGGACCGTATCGGTGGTGAACCCGGTTGGCGGGTCGGGTTGCCGACAGCGGTGTTTGTTCGTGCGGTTGTCGCCGGAATGATCCCTGGTCGGCGCGATTCCGGGACAGAACGCGGCGCCGCCGCACGCTACGGTTGCCTACAGCGAACGTGCGCCAGGAGGACCCCGATGACGCAGAACGGCCCGTACTCCGGGCGGCCGTGGCCGGCCGGCGGATCGCCGGGGTCCGACGAGCCGTACACGGAACCGGCCGACCCCTGGGGTGAGCACCCGACGGCCGCCGCGCCGGAGGGCGGTTGGGGTGCGCATCCGGTCTCCGGGCCGACCCCGACCGGGTCGTCGCCCGGTTATCCACAGCCGTACCCCCCGGCGCCGACCGGTGCCCCCGGTGGGTGGACGCCGCCGGTCGAGCCGCAGCCGCGCCGCCGCAACGGCCCGATCGTCGCCCTGGTGGTGGTGCTGGGCCTGTTGATCTGCGGCGGTCTCGCGACGACGGCGTGGCTGATCACGCGGGACACGGACAAGAAGAGTCAGTCCGGCGCGCTGGCGACGCCGAGCGCACCGACCACGGGCGGGGTGGAACCGCGCAGCAGCGAGGACGCCCGCTTCGTGACGAAGGGTCAGTGCGTCCGCAACGAGGGGACCACCGACTCGCCCATCATGAAGATCACCCCGTGCGCCTCCGGGACGTACGAGGTGCTCAAGCGGGTGGACGGGCGCACCTCGGGGGAGGACGACGCCAAGGTCAAGTGCAGCAAGGTCCCGCACTACACCAAGTGGTACTTCTACGACAGCGAGCTGGACAGCCTCGACTTCGTCCTCTGCCTGCGCGAACGGTAGGTCGTTCTAGCCGCTTCTAGCCCAGACGCTAGAAAACCTTAGAAGCGTGTCGAGTCCGGCTCTCTAGCAATTCGGCTAGACAGCCCGATACGGTGCTATCCGTGGATCCGGTACGGAATCCGTACGCGCCCGGCGCCGGGCAGCGACCCCCCGAGCTGGCCGGTCGCGGCCGGGAGCTGGACGCGTTCGAGGTCGTCCTCGAACGGGTAGCCCGGGCCCGCCCCGAACGTAGCCTCGTCCTGACCGGCCTGCGCGGAGTCGGCAAGACCGTCCTGCTCAACACGCTGCGCTCGGCCGCGATCGGTCGCCTCTGGGGCACCGGCAAGATCGAGGCACGTCCGGACCAGTCGCTGCGCCGCCCCCTGTCCGCGGCACTGCACATGGCGATCCGCGAACTCACCCCACACCACCGCAACCCGGACCGGGTGGACGAGGTGCTCGGCGTCCTGAAGGCGTTCGCGCTGCGGGCCAACGACTCCGGCGCGAAGCTGCGCGACCGGTGGGCGCCCGGCATCGACGTGCCGCCCGCGCGGGGCCGCGCCGATTCCGGCGACATCGAGATCGACCTGGTGGAGCTGTTCACCGACGCCGCCTCGCTGGCCACCGACGTGGGCACCGGCATCGCACTGTTCATCGACGAGATGCAGGACCTCGGTCCCGCCGACGTCTCCGCACTGTGCGCCGCCTGCCACGAGCTGTCCCAGCTCGGCGCCCCGCTGATCGTGGTCGGCGCCGGACTGCCGCACCTGCCCGCCGTGCTGTCCGCCGCCAAGTCGTACTCGGAACGGCTCTTCCGCTACCAGCGCATCGACCGACTGGACCGGATCGCGGCCGACCACGCGCTGTGCGCCCCGGCCGCCCGCGAAGACGTCGCGTACGAGCCGAAGGCACTGGACCTGCTCTACGAGAAATCCGGCGGGTACCCGTACTTCGTGCAGGCGTACGGAAAGGCGACCTGGGATCACGCGCCCACCTCGCCGATCACCGCCGCCGACGTCCGGGTGGCCGCGCCCGAGGCGGAGGCGGAACTGGCTGTCGGATTCTTCGGTTCGCGCTTCGAGCGGGCCACCCCGGCCGAACGGGAGTACATGCGCACCATGGCCGCACTCTCCGGCGAGGCGGCCGACGACATGGATGCCGCGGTGCCCACCGCCGACATCGCGGGGGCGCTGGGCCGGCGCCCGGCCAGCCTGTCACCGGCCCGCGACGCGCTCATCAAGAAGGGGCTGATCTACTCGGGCGGCCGCGGCACTGTCGCGTTCACCGTCCCGCACTTCGGCCGCTACCTCAGGACACAACCGGCATGATCGGCGCGCTGAGGGTATAACCAGCGGTATGAAGCCCGTACGCAGCGCAGCCCGCGCCATGCTCGGCGCCATCTTCATCACCAGTGGGATCCGCATCGCCCTCGACCCCGGCTCCCGGGTCGACATGGCCAAGAAGGTCACCGACCACGTCAGCCCGCTGATCGAGCGGGTGGACCCCCGGCTGCCCAGCGACGCGCAGAGCCTGGTCCGCATCAAGGCGGCCAGTGACGTGGTCGCGGGACTGCTGCTGGTCAGCGGCCGGCTCACCCGCCCGGCCGCGGTGGTGCTGGCCGCGGGCCTGATCCCCACCACCCTGGCCGGGCATCCCTTCTGGACGATGTCCGAGCCGGAGCGTGGCCAGCAGCGGGTGCATTTCCTCAAGAATCTCGGCCTGCTCGGCGGGCTGCTGCTGGCCGCCGCGGACACCCAGGGCCAGCCGGGCCTGCGGTACCGCACGTCGCATGCGGTCGACCGCTCACAACGTACGGTGCAGCGCTCCGTGCGCCGCGCGGTGCGGACCGCGAAACGGGAGGCGAAGATCGCGGCGGCATCGGCCACCGTCGCACGGCGACTGCCGCACTGAACAACCTCCCCGCCGCCCCCGGCGTTAAGCCATCGGGGGCCATCCGGGTGCACCGGGCCGCCCAGCTCGCGCCGCGTGCCGTGCCGGACCTGATCCGCGCCGCCTCTCGAGGTCCGAGCGGACCGGATAGCGAGAGCGACGGGGGGTCGCGCCATGCCGGCGATTGTGGAGCGTGCGCGCCGAACGGCGCGCACGCATCGGAGAACAGCGCGGCTCGCCGTGGCCGGGCTGGTATGCGCCGGCGTCGGCATCGCGGTCGCCGCCCTCACCCATCGGTACGGCCTGAGCGGCCTCGCGCTGGACCGCGCCGCCGTGCGCAGCTGGCTGGCCGGCGACGGCCTGTACGAGTACCGCGCGCCCGACAGCAACCTGGGCACCGCGATCCCCCCGCCCGCCGCGATCCTGCTGCTGCCCGCCGCGTGGCTGCCCACCGCGGTCGCCGGCCGGCTCCTGGCGCTCGCCGGGATCGGCACCCTCGCCCTGACGCTGTACGCCCTGGCCGGTCCGGTCGCCCGCCGGTACGGGCGGCCGCGCTGGCGCGCCGTACTGGCGGCGGTGGCCCTGGCCCTGCTGCTGGAACCGGTCCGGTCGGCGCTGGGCCTCGGCCACCTGGACGTGCTGGTCTTCGGCCTGATCGTGGCCGACGTGGTCGCGTTGCGCAGCAACGCCCGGGCGCGCAGCCGCGCCGCGTGGTGGCCCGGCCGCCCGCGTCCGCCCTCATCGCGCGGGGCAGGCCGGTCCAGTTCTCCGCCGGCCAGGGCGGGCGGGACCGCGGCCCGGCGGCGCTGGTGGGAGGGGGGTACCTGGGCCGGCGCGGGCATCGGCGTCGCGACCGCACTGAACCTGAGCCCGGTGCTGTTCATCGTGTATCTCGTCGGCACCCGCCAGTGGCGGGCCGCCTGCACCGCGGTGGCCACGGCGCTGACCCTCGGGGTGGGCGCTCTGCTGGCCGCTCCACAACAGAGCGCCGCGTGGCTCGACGAGGTGCTGGGCCGCCTCGACCGGCGGGGCGGGATGGCCTCGCCCGGCAACCAGTCACTGGCCGGTGTGCTGGCCCGGCTGTACGACTCGGCCACCACGCCGGTGCTGCTGTGGCTGTCGTTCGGGTTCCTGCTGATGGTCGTGGGCCTGCTGCGGGCCCGGTCCGCGCACGCCGACGGTGACGAGGTCGCGGCGTTCACCCTCGTGGGCCTCACCAGCGCGATCGTCGGCCCGGTCACCGGCACGTACGAGCTGATCTGGGTGGTTCCGGCGGTGCTGATCCTGGTGGACGCGGCCTTCCGGCAACGGGTCGGCGCCCGGCGGCCCTGGCCGGCACGCCCACCCGGATTCGCGGGCGGCGGGTACGCGGTCGCGGCCGTGCTCACGTACCTGCTGTTCGTCACCACTCCGATGTGGACGCTGATGCATGCGGGCGGGGTGGTCGGCACGCTCGGCGGCAACGCGTACGCGCTGGCGTTGATCCTGCTGATCAACGGACTTCCGGCGCGGGCGGGAGCGGCCCCCGCGTGTCCGGTCAACCGGTGGCGGGTGCGACCGTCCGAGGCACGGCGACGGCCGGCGACGACCGTGCTGCCGGGCTAGGGGCAGTTCACCCACTCGTCGGTGCCGTCGGTGAAGACCTGCCGTTTCCAGATCGGCAGGCGGGCCTTCACCTCATCGACCAGGCGCGCGCAGGCCGCGAACCCGGCCGCGCGGTGCGCCGTGCTGACCGCGGCCACGAGGGCGACGTCGCCGATGCGCAGGGTGCCGATGCGGTGGGACACGGCCACCGCGTACACGGCCGGGTCGGCGGCCACCTCGGCGGCCACCTCGCGCAGCACCGCCTCGGCGCTGGGGTGGCCCTCGTACTCCAGCAGGGTGACCCCACGGCCGTGGTCGTGGTCGCGGACCACCCCCTGGAATGAGACAACCGCCCCGGCCCGCGGGTCGGCGACGGCGCGCTCGTGCGCGGCCAGGTCCAGGTCGGTGTCGCTGACCGCGACACGAACAACCGACGGCTGCTCGACGGTCATGGCAGCGCCTCCTCAGCCATGCCCTCCCGGCCCTCGCTGCGCTCGGTGCAGTCGGTCATGGCAGCACCCCCTCAGCCATGCCCTCCCGGCCCTCGCTGCGCTCGGTGCAGTCGGTCATGGCAGCGCCTCCTCAGCCATGCCCTCCCGGCCCTCGCTGCGCTCGGTGCAGTCGGTCATGGCCGTTCCCCCGGGTAGAGCGGCAGGGGCAGGAACGGCACGCGGTCGCCGGCGGCGGCCCGGGTGCCCGGCCGGACCACCACGAAACCGTGTGCCCGGGCCAGGCCGCGCAGCATCGCGGAGCCGACGTGGCCGACCGGGGTGGCCGTGCCCCGGTGCGGGTCGAGGGCGGCCAGCGCCAGATGCGTGAAGCTGCCCCGGCCGGGGACGGCGGCACCGGCGGTGACGTGCGGCAGCTCGGGAAGCTCCCGGCCGTGCAGCCCGGCCAGCAGCGGGGCTGCAAGCGACACCAGGGCGATCACCGCGGACTGCGGATTGCCGGGGAGCCCGGCGACGAACCGGGCCCGCCCGTCCGGGTCGGTCACGCGGGCCAGCAGCATCGGGAAGCCGGGGCGGACGGCGACCGTGTTCACCACGTACTCGGCGCCGAGTGCGGCCAGGGCCGGATGCAGGTGGTCGACCGGCCCGTGCATCGTGCCGCCGGTGGTGCAGACGAGGTCGGCATGGGCGAGGGCGTGGCGCAGCGCGTCGACGTGCGCGTCGAGGGTGTCGCGGACCGGGCCGGTCACGTCGGCCGGGCCGACGTCGGCGCCGTAGCGGCGCAGCCAGCCGGGCACTTGCGGACCGAGCGAGTCGCGCACCCGGCCCGCGCCGGGCACGCCGCCGGTGAGCAGCTCATCACCGAAGATCAGTACGGCCGCGCGCGGCGCCCGGCGCACCGTCAGGGTCTCGTGGCCGCAGGTGGCGGCGAGCCCCACCACGGCCGGGTCCACCACCGTCCCGGCGCTGAGCAGTTGCTCGTCGCGGGTCGCCTCCTCGCCGGGCAGCCGCCACTCGGGCGCGCTGCGTGGGGTGCCGGTGACCAGGCCGTCGGCGTCGCGGGCGGACTCCTCGACGCGCAGCAGGGCGGCCGCGCCGGACGGGACCATCGCGCCGGTGGCGATCTCGACGCAGGTGCCGTCCTCGGTCAGCGGGGCCGGAGTGTGCCCGGCGAGCACCCGGCCGACAGGGCGCCAGGGTGCGGGGCCGCGCAGCGCCCATCCGTCGATGCTGGAGGTGGGGAACGCGGGCAGGTCGGTGAGCGCGCACAGCGGCTCGGCGAGGGTACGCCCGTCGGCCTCGGCCAGCGGCACCCGCTCACCCGGCCCGGCCGCCGCGCGACCCGCCTCGTACGCGCTGCCGCGCGCCTTGTCCCAGTCGACCGGGGTGCCTTCAGCGCTCACTGGATCAGCCTATCCGCGCGGGTCGTTCACGCGCGGTCGTGGTCGCCGCCGCGCAGCTGCTGCACGGTGTGCACCAGCAGCGGGCCGAGTACGGCGAGCCCGTCGCGCGCCCCGCCGGTGGAACCGGGCAGGTTGACGATCAGGGTGTGCCCGGCCACCCCGGCCAGCCCGCGGGACAGGGCCGCCGCGGGGACCTTGTCCCGCCCGTACGCGCGCAGCGCCTCCGCGATGCCAGGGATCTCGAAGTCGAGCAGCTTCCGGGTCGCCTCGGGGGTCCGGTCGGTGGGGGTGACCCCGGTGCCGCCACTGGTCAGCACGACGTCCACGCCGTCGGTGACGGCGGCGCGCAGCGCCTCGGTGACGGGCTCGCCGTCGGGCACCACCACGGGGACCGGCTCGACGTCGCAGCCGAGGTCGCGCAGCCCGGCGACCAGGAGCGGGCCGCTGGTGTCGGCGTACACGCCGGCCGCGGCACGGTTGGAGGCGACCACCACCCGGGCGCGGATGCCGGGGGAGGTCACGGGCGGTCCCCGGGGCGTACCCATTCGCCGGTCTTGCCGCCCTCCTTGCGCAGGACCCGGACGGCCGACAGGCTCGCGGCCGGGTCCACGGCCTTGACCATGTCGATCAGGGCGAGCCCGGCGGTGGCGACTGCGGTCAGCGCCTCCATCTCCACGCCGGTGCGCTCGGCGGTCTTCGTGGTCGCGACGATCTCGACGCCGGCGTCGGTCACCTGCAGGTCGACCGTCACCCCGTGCAACCCGATCGGGTGACACAGCGGGATGAGTTCGGGGGTGCGCTTGGCTCCCATGATCCCGGCGAGGCGGGCCACGGCCAGGGCGTCCCCTTTGGGCAGGCCGTCGCCGCGGAGCAGGGCGACCACCTCGGCGGTGGTGTCGATCCGGCCGGCGGCCACGGCGCGCCGGGCCGTGACGGCCTTGGCGGAGACATCCACCATGCGCGCCGCACCGGTGTGGTCGACGTGGGTAAGCAGGGATTCGTCGGGCATACCGGGAGCTTATAGAACGGCGCCCGACCGGGGGTTAGCGCGATCGCCCCCGGCACAGCACAATTTCTCCACGACAAATTTCGGAGATTTCCCGCTGCTCAGCGGCCGTGCGTTCGTTGATAATCAGAGCCCGCCAGATCGCAATTGTCAAAACTTTCGGGGTTGACAAACGGTATGTCCGGTAATCGGATTACTCCGATTTGCCTGGTTCCGGGATTGCGGTCGGTTCGCGGCCGAATGCGAGCCGTGAGGGCCGTCTCTCACGATTCTCGTGTTCTGCGCATAACGGCACGAATCACTACCAAAACCGCGCGTTCCCGCATAACGTTCCTCCAGTCGCGACACGAACCGGTACGTAGGGGGTTCAGGGGCCCGCGAAGCCCCTGACGGACGGTAAGGGAGACGGCCATGCGTGGCAGCAACGAATGGGGCTGACCGACCGTGCGGCGGCACGCACGCACAGATACGCTGAGGTCTAGCCATGAGTGCCCACAGTGCCCGGTATCCGATGTGCTCGGTTATCAGGGAGTCGGATGCGATCCGCGAAGAGTCTTGACGACGACGTGACCGATCGACAGCTACGGCTGTTCGTCGGTCTCGTCGTCGTGTTGGCGATGTTCGCCTCGGTGGTCGACGCGACCGTGCCGATGCGGCAGCTTCCCGATTGGACCTGCGCCGTTTTCCTGGTCGCGATCTGCGCCGCCACCGTGCTCGCCCACCGGCTGCGGGTGCACGTCCGCGTTCGCTCCAATTCCGAGGGCGTCGCGTGGGCCGAGGTGCCGGTCCTCATCGGTCTGGCCCTCGCGTCCCTGCCATGGGTCGCCCTCGCGGCCGTGGCGGGCGCCCTCATCGACAAGATGCTGCTCCGGCTGCCGCCGCGAAAGATCGTCTTCGCCGCGGCCAAGGAGGTACTGACCGTCACCGCCGCCGGCCTCGTCCTGCTGGCCTTCGGCGTGGCGCACGACGGCGGCCGCCCCCACTTCAACCCGCTGGCGATCACCCTCGCCTTCTGCGCCATGGTGGTCGTCGACGACCTGGTGTTCCTCCCGCTGATGGCGATCGTGCAGCGGGCCTCGATCATCCGGGTCGCCCGGGCGAACCTCGACGTCAAACTCGTCGGGCACGTCTTCCAGCTCGCCGCGGTCCTGTGGGTGGTGGCGGTCCTGGCCTACCGCGGCGATCCGCTCCTCCTGCTGCTCGTTCCGCTGGTGATCACCTGCGTGCACCTGTGGCACTCGCGGCGGGTGCGCACCCGCGTCGAGCGCGAGTCCTGGCAGCGGCTGTCCCGCACCATCGACGCCCTCAACGTCCCCGACCTCACCGAGGTGCTGCACCTGGCCTCCACGCGGGCCGCACAGATCTTCTCCGCCGACGACGTGGAGATCGACTTCGCGGACGGCAACGGCGGCCGGGTCGTGCGCGGCGTGGAACGCGGCGTCACCTTCGACGGCCCCGCACCGAACAGGTCCGCACTGGACGGAAACCTGATCACGGCCGAACTGAAGACCACCGACGGCAGCTACCGGGCGGGCGAACTGCGGCTGCGCTTCCGCGACCGGGTCAAGTTCACCGAATTCGAGCAGTACAAGCTGCGCACCTTCGCCTCGGCCCTGTGCACCGCCATCCGCAACGCGCAGGCGTACGCCGAACTCGCCCGGATCTCCGCCGAGAACGCCCACGCCGCCACCCACGACCCGCTCACCGGCCTCCCCAACCGCCGCAAACTGTACGAACGCGCGACCGCGAGCATCGCGGACGGCGCCGGCGACGGCCTCCTCGCCCTGCTGCTCATCGACCTGAACCACTTCAAAGAGGTCAACGACACGCTCGGGCACGCGGCCGGTGACGCCGTCCTGCGCGAGGTCGGCCACCGCCTGCAGGACGCCGCCCACCCCGGTGACCTCGTGGCCCGCCTCGGCGGCGACGAGTTCGCGATCCTGCTCACCGGGCTGCCCGCCCCCGCCATGGCCGCACACCGGGCCGAGTCGATGCTGGCCGAGCTCGACCGCACGATCGAGGTCGACGGCATGCAGCTCACCGTCGAAGCGGCCGGGGGCATCGCCCTGGCCCCCGGCACCGGCGGGGTCGAGGAGCTGATGCGCCGCGCCGACGTGGCGATGTACCAGGCCAAACGCTCGGGTCGGCGCACCGCCACGTACGCGCACGCCCGCGACACCGCGGACCTCGGCCGGCTGATGCTCGGCGGCGAACTGCGCCGTGCCGTCGAGGAGCAGCAGTTCGTGGTCGACTTCCAGCCGATCGTGGACCTGGGCACCGGCGAAGTGATCTCCGCGGAGGCACTGGCCCGGTGGCACCATCCGCAGCACGGCAACCTCACCCCGCTGGACTTCCTGGAGACCGTCGAACGCTCCGGGCAGCTCGCGGCGTTCGCGGACGCCGTACTCGATCAGTCGCTCGCCGCGTTCGGCGCCTGGCGGGAAGCGGGCTTCGACCTGCCCGTGGCGGTCAACGTGTCCCCCCGCAGCCTGCTCGACCCGCAGTTCCCGGCGGCCGTCCTGGCCCGGCTGCACAACCGCGCCGTGCCCGCCGACCGGCTCGTCCTCGAACTCGCCGAAACCCTCACCCTCAGCCAGCTCGAAGTCGTCGAACGCGCGCTGAGCGAATTGCGCGACGCGGGCGTACGGCTGGCCCTCGACGACTTCGGCAGCGGGGTCTCGTCCCTGGCGGTGCTGTCCCGCATCGCGGTGCACGAGCTGAAGATCGACCGCGAGTTCGTACTGGCCGTGGAGACCTCACCCGAGGCAGCCGCGGTCATCCGGTCCACCGTGGACCTGGCCCGCAGCCTCCAGCTCACCGTCGTCGCCGAGGGCGTCGAGAGCGAACCGCAGCGGCACGCCCTGTTCCGGCTGGGCTGCGTCGCCGGGCAGGGCCACCTGTTCGCCCGGCCCATGGGTGCCGGGCGACTGCTGGCGGCGCTGCGGCGCGGCTCCGGCGGCCGCCCCGGGGTGCTGGCCGAAGCGCTGCACGAGACCGGTGCCGTGGTACGCCTGCCCCGCCGCAGGGCACACGGCAGATCGTCTCTGCCACACTTGCCCGCGTGATCTCCGCCGCCGGCCGACTGCTGACGCGCGTCGACCGGGCTGCCGGCGGCCTCGCCGGCGACCTCACCCTGTACGCGGTGTCCGCCGTGTTCGCCCTGGTCACCGCGCTGACCTCCACCCTGCTCCCGCACCGGGGCTGGGGCGCGATCGCGGTGTGGGCGTATCTGGTCGCCGCCGCAGTCGTGACCGGCCAGCTCCTGGTCCGGCGTACCGGCGGCCGCCGGCACGTGAGCGCTGCCGGAGTCGACCGACCCGCTGCCGGCCCGCTGCCCACCGCCGGGACCGGGACCGCCTGGACCGGACGCGCCCCGCTGACCTGGCTCGTCTGGGCCGGGGCGGCGCTGCTGCCGCTGATCGTCGAAGCGGTGCAGCGCGCGGGCGGGCGTACCGACCGGGCGCAGGAGGAGGTGCTGGTCGTCGAGCAGATGGGGCGGCGGCTCCTGGAGAGCGGGACACCGTACCTGGGGCGGGACGCCATCGCGGCGCTGCCGGAGGGGGAGCGGCTGCTCGGATACGCGCCGTACCAGCCGGGCATGGCCGTGTTCGGGCTGCCGCGGGCCGCGCTGGGTGACGCCTGGTGGACCGACGCCCGGGTGTGGTTCGCGGCGGTCACCGCGGCTGCCCTGATCACCGCGGTCGCCCTGCTGCGGCAGGCGGACCCGGCCGCACGGGTACGCGCGACCCAGTTCGCGACCGTCCTGCCGATCTGCGCCCTCACCCTGGCCACCGGCGGCGACGACCTGCCCGTACTCGCGCTGTGCCTGCTGGCCCTGGCCTGCTGCGCGACCGGCCGGTTCGGCGCGGCGGGCCTCGCGGTCGGGGTGGCCGCCTCGGCCAAGCTGTTCGCGCTGCCCGTAGCGGCCGTACTCGTGGTGTTCGCCCTGGCCGCCCGGCGCGGCCGCCACCTGCTGCCCGGCGCGGTCGGCCTGCCGCTGCTGGCGTTGCTGCCCGCGCTGCTGGTCGACGCGGACGCGCTGACCGAGAACGTGCTGCGCTTCCCGCTCGGGCACGGCCTCGTGCACAGCCCCGCGCAGTCCCCCTTCCCCGGCCAGCTAATCACCAGCGTCCTGCCCGGCGGCCGCTTCGTCGCGGCGGCGCTGCTCGGCGCGGCCGGGCTCACGATCGCCGTGCTGCTGTTGCGCCGTCCGCCGCGCACGGCCGCGACCGCGGCCCTTTTCTGCGGGTACGGCCTCCTGGCCGCGATCCTGCTCATGCCGACCACCCGGTTCGGGTACCTGCTGTACCCGCTGGCGCTGCTGGCCTGGGCACCGGCACTCAGGAAGTACACAGCCACAACGGCACTCCGCGATGACGCGGCCTTGTACCGTGTGTGAGATGCAGATGACCTGTCCGAAGTGTCACGGTGAGATGCGGCAGTACGAGCGCAGCGGCGTCACGATCGACCAGTGCACCGAATGCCGCGGCATCTTCCTCGACCGCGGCGAGCTGGAGAAGCTGTTCGAGGCCGAGGCCAACTGGAACAGCCGTCAGGCGTCCTCCCGGCCCCAGCAGCCAGGCCCGTCGCAGCACGCGCCGCAGCCCGGTGCGTACGCCCCGCCGCCGCCCCCGCCCGCCCACGGCGGTTACGCTCCGCCGCCCGCGCCCGGTCACCACGGTGGCGGCTACGCCCCGCCGCCCCCGCCGGCTCCCTACGGTGCTCCGGCCGCGCACGGGTATCCGCCTGCGGCTCCCGTCTACGGGCATCACGGCCACTACCGCCACCACGGGCATTACCGGCACCACGGCCACTACCGGCGGCGCAAGAGCTTCCTGAACGAACTGTTCGACTGATCGTCCGCTGACCCGTGCCCCGCTGATCGGCCGGAACATCACCGGGGTCGCTTGTCCGACAGGTGACCCCGGCAGTCGGCAGGGCACGTTTCCCGCGGCTGGTGGAAGCGGCGCGGCGCTCCACGATGGAGTGCCGTCAGACGATCGCCATATCGACGAAGCGGGAGAGGTGGAGCTGCGCGGCAACGGTCACGGTATCGGTGGGACCATTTCTGTGCTTCGCGACGATAAAGTCGGCCTCCCCGGCGCGCGGCGACTCCTTGTCGTAGTAGTCGTCGCGGTGCAGAAGAATGACAACGTCGGCGTCCTGCTCAATTGATCCACTTTCCCGCAGATC
Organism: Krasilnikovia sp. MM14-A1004; assembly: GCF_047159485.1. GTDB lineage: Bacteria > Actinomycetota > Actinomycetes > Mycobacteriales > Micromonosporaceae > Actinoplanes. Next base: position 7,036,274 of record NZ_AP038773.1, read on the forward strand.
GGACAATTGAGGCCGCTTGTCGGTACGTTGCTCCGGGCCACGGTTCAGCTGGCTCACCGCGATCACCGGGCATTCGACCTCCTTGGCCAGCAGCTTGAGGCCCCGCGAGAGGTCCGCGACCTCCTGCTGGCGGCTCTCTGTGCGCTTCGGGGAGGTCATGAGCTGCAGATAGTCGACGACGATGAGCTTGAGGTCATGGCGCTGCTTGAGCCGCCGGGCCTTGGCCCGGATCTCCATCAGATTCATGCTCGGGGTGTCGTCGACGAAGATCGGGGCTTCGCTGATCTCACCCATGCGGCGGGCCAGCTTCGTCCAGTCGTCGTCGGAGAGCTGGCCGGAGCGCAAGACGTGCAGGGGCACCCGCGCCTCGGCGGACAGCAGCCGCATCACGATCTCGATCTTGCTCATTTCCAGCGAGAAGATGGCGCTGGCGCAGTTGGCCCGGATCGCGGCGTTACGGGCGAAATCCATCGAAGCCGTTGACTTGCCCAAACCAGGGCGGCCCGCGACGATGATCAACTGACCGGGATGCAGGCCGTTGAGCAGCCGATCCAGGTCGGAGAACCCGGTGGGCACCCCGGTCATCATCCCGTTGGTGGCGCCGACCGCCTCGATCTCGTCCAGGGTCGGCTGGAGCATGTCGGCGAGGATCGCGAAGTCCTCGCTGACCCGGCGCTCGGTGACGTCGTACACCGCCTGCTGGGCCAGGTCGACGATGTCGTCGACGTCGCGCCCGCCCATGCCACCGGTGCCGTACCCGAGCTGGACGATCTTCGTGCCCGCCTCGACGAGGCGGCGCAGCACGGCCCGCTCGGAGACGATCCGGGCGTAGTAGGACGCGTTGGCGGCCGTCGGCACGCTCTCGATCAGCGTGTGCAGATACGGCACCCCGCCGACGCGCTGCAGGTCGCCCGAGTCGGCCAGGGCGGCGGCGACGGTGATGCCGTCGGCGGGCTCGCCCCGACCGTACAGATCAAGAATGGTGTCGAAGACCGTGGCATGCACGGGCCGGTAGAAGTCGTGGGCCTTGAGAATCTCGACGACGTCGGCGATCGCGTCCTTGGACAGCAGCATGCCGCCGAGCACGCTCTGCTCGGCCGCGATGTCCTGGGGCGGTGACTTGTCGAAGCCGCCGCTCGGCGCGGTGTCGCGGGGCGGACCGCCGCCGCCCGGAGGGCCGGCGTCCGCGCCGGCCGAGGAGCGACCGCCGGGTGGGGACGGGCGGGAGTCCGGCCGCGCATCGTCGGTGACCGACACCACGGACCTCCCCCAGCTCGCCGTTTGCGCCGTCGTGATCGAACACCCAGGGTCTGACAATTTCCGGCTGCCCGGCCCGGCTGTTCCGGGGAATTCTCCACGGGCGGCCGGGCACGGCGCGGTAACCATACGGACCCACGTGCCGTCGGCCCAAGCCGCGCGGTGGACGGCCCTCGGGACAACTTGTGGACAGGCCGACCCTCCCTGTGCGCGGGCCTGTGCACAGCCTGTGTACAACGGTTGGGGATGCGGTCCCGGCAGGTCTCTGACGTGCGATTTCGCCGTCCCCATGGTGTGGAGAGGAAAAAGGTGGGTGGGACCTGCCCGGCTCGCCGAGCCGGTCCGGCCGGGCCATGGAACCGGCCATGAGCTGGGGCGCGAGGCTCCTTGGTGAGATGCCGGAAGGGAAATGACTGCCTTGCGTGACCAAGCCGTCGCGTCAGGGCGTTGCGGTTCGGCCGCGCGGACGTCACCCTTTTGTCGTGGACCAACGGGAGTGGGACTACGGCGCCCGCCTGCCGCGAGACAGGCGCGCGGCGGAGTCGTCGGCTCCCACCACCGGTCCAGATAATCCCGAATCAGATGATACGTCCCCGAAATGGGGGTCTGTCACCGACACCGGCAGCATGGAGCCGATCCCCGAGGCCGTCGCCTGGTCGCGCCGCGCCGACCAGTGGGCGCAGCAGGCGAACCTGCCCGCGACCACGACCGACCAGAACGGGCAGTGGCAGTCGGTGAGCCGCTGGTCCGAGGTGGTACCGACGACCCGTTCCGGCTATCCCGCGGACGGCGTCGGCTGGCGTACAGAGACGGCCGAGTGGCAGGCCACCACCGAGACCGCGCGCTGGCGGCAGACGACGGAGTGGCGTTCCAGCTCGGGCACCCACGGCTGGCGTTCCACCACCGAGGCGTGGCAGACCGGCAGTGCGGGTGCGGAGAACCTTCCGCCGCAGGTCGCACCCCCGGCCACCGGACAGCGGGCGATTTCCAGTACGGCGTGGCAGTCCCCGGACGACCCGGCCGCCGGCCAGGACTCCCGGCCGCCTGCGGCCGACAACGGCGCGTCAGCCGGAGCCGCGCCGAATCCGCCATGGCAGCAGGGCGGCGACGCCCGCCCGGCCTGGCAGCAGTTCACGACACCCTCGCCGCCCTGGCAGCCCGGAGCGACCGCGCCGTGGCAGCAGCCGGCCACGCCCCCGCGCTGGGAACAGGGCACCACGGGCGCCGGCACCGCGCCCTGGGAACAGGCCGGCCCGGCCGTCCCGCCGTGGGAGCAGAGCGCCGCGAGCACACCACCGTGGCAGCAGGGCACCAGCCCGCCGACGCCGAGCACACCGGCCTGGCAGCAGCTCGTCGAGCCCGGTCCGTCGTGGCAACAGCCGCGCGAGGACCCGCCCGCGCGCGAGGAACCGCGTTACGGCGCTTCCGCGCGCGACCCGGAGAGTACAGCGAGCTGGCAGCGCGCCGAGCCGACGCCGAGCTGGCAGGATCCCGCGACCGCTCCCGGCTGGTCCGCGCCCGCGGAACCGACGGCGTCGCCGGGCTCCTGGTCCGCTCCCGCACCCTACGATTCCGGTCGCCACCTGGTACGCGACGACGACCGGGAACGCTGGCGGCGGGAATCCGTCGCGGGCGCCGCCGGCCTGGCCGACCAGCCGAACCGCCGCCGCACTCCGGAGGGTGGCACGGGCTGGTCGACCCGTTCGGAGTCGGACAACTGGGCCGGGCACGCCGATACCGGCACGATGCCCGCGTTCACCGATCCGAGCCAGTCGACGTCGCGCGGTTGGCGCGCCGACCCGGAACAGCCCGGCTCACGCGGCTGGGGCACACCTCCGGACCAGTGGGGCACGGATCCGGAGCAGTCCAGCTCGCGCATGCGTCGCCCCGAGCCGGAACAGCCGCAGCCGCGTAGCCGGCGGGCCGCACCCGAGCCGGAGTCGGCGAGCTGGCGTGCCGACCTGGCTACGCCGGACCGCAACTTCGAGGACGACGACTGGCGCCGCGACCCCGACACCGGCCAGTGGAGCCGATTCGAGGACGACGAGGACCCCGGGGAACGGCGCGACAGGGAGCCGCGCCAGGAACGTCCGCGCCGCGACCCCGGACCGGCATCCGATCCGTGGGCGGAGAGCGCCGCCGAAACCAGCGTCATCCCGCTGCCCTGGCAGGATCCGCGCGGCGACGGCCGGCGGGCCGCTCCGGACGCGACCGAGCTGCCGACCCGTCGCCGCGGGTACGACGCGGACCGCGGTCAGCGCGGCGGTCCACGCGGATACGAGCCCGAGATTCCGGGCGGATACCAGGCCGGACTTCCGAACGGCCAACTCGGGTCCGCGGCCGATCTACCGACCCGCCGACGTGGATACGAGGCCGACGGACTGGCCGGTGGGCGCGGTTCCGAGCCGGAGCCGGACGCTCGTCCCGGCTGGCGCGACGAGACTCGCCGGGGCACTCGCGCGGGCGAATGGCGCGACGAGTCAGCGCGTACCGGCCGCGCCGGGGAGTGGCGCGACGAGCCTGGCCGCGAGGCGCGTACCGGCGAATGGCGCGACGTACCCCGCCGCGAGGACGGCGCCGCGGGCAACTGGCGCGACGAGCCGCGCCGCGGCGGGCGGCGCCGGGCCGGCGATGACGACGACGATGACGACTGGCGGGCGGCCGACAACGGCGACACCGACCCACCGCGGGACGGCGATGCGCCGCTGGACCCCGAGGCCTGGCGCCGCGATTCCGAGCCACGGCCGGAGCGCGACAACTGGCGAATGACCCGCCTGGAGGACGCACCGACCCAGGCGTGGCGGCAGGAACTGCAGGCGGAGCTGCGCGCGGAGCAGCGGCCCACGCCCGGCGAGGCCGCCACCGAGATCCGTGCGCTGAACCCGGGCACCACCGGCAGCCGGGACCAGCCGGGTCCGGGCACCGCGAGCTACCGCGAGGGGAACACCGGCGACTGGCGGCGCGAGCTGGCGGCGCAGGGTGGCCTGACCGACGGCGGGTCGCGGCGCGACGGCGACTTCACCCAGTTCCGCTCCTCGTCGCCGCCCGGTCCCACGGCCGGCAAGGCGTCGGTGCCGGTGGCGCGCCCTGCCGCAGCCCGGCCGGCGGGTGGCGAGGCGGGAACGGCCGCGCGCGCCGAGGTGCGCGAGCCGATGCTGGTGGGCGCCCGGTCGGGTGGCCGTTGGCAGGATCCGCCGGACACCCAGTGGCCGCCACGTCCCGCGACCGGGTACGAGAGTGCGGCGACCGGCTCGTACGAGCGCCGTGCCGTCGGCGGCCTGGCGGCCGTGTCGGAGCGTCGGCAGACGAACCTGCTGGAGCCCGATGAGGACGAACTCGACGAGGACACCGGCGGCCCGCTGGCCGCGGTGGGCTACACCGTCATCTGGTACGGCGTCCCTGTCGTGTTGTTCGTCCTCGCCATGCTGGTGCTCAACGGCGCCCAGCAGGCGCACGCCCTCGGCACGCTGGCCAAGGCCGCTCCGCAGTTCGCGTTGTCGCTGGTGCTGAGCATCGCCGTGGCCGTCGGCCTGCGCCGGGCCAGCGGCACGTGGAAAGCCGCCAGCGTCGGCCTGGCCGCGGCGGTGGTGGGCGGCGGTATCGCCACGGTGCTGACCTCCGCGATCACCGGCAATTCCCTGAGCTGACGCCGCCGCTACTCCCGCGCACGACGCCGGGAACGCGGCTGTCGCGACGAGCGCGCCTTTACGCCGACCATCGCGGTAGCCGGAAACGCGGAAAGGCGCACCGGATGCACCGGTGCGCCTTTCGCTGCGTGCCTTGTTACTTGGCGCCGACCACGTTCACCGGGAACGTGGCGGTCACCTCGGGGTGCAGCTTGACCTGCACCTTGTAGGAGCCCGTGGTCTTGATGTGGCCGGGCAGCTCGAGGCGGCGCCGGTCCAGGGACGGACCGCCGGCGGCCTTGACCGCGTCGACGATCTCGGCCGGGGTGATCGAGCCGAACAGGCGGCCACCGTTGCCGGAGCGCGCCGTCAGCGTGACCTTGAGGCCCTCGAGCTGGCCCTTGACCTCGGTGGCCTGGCCCAGGTCACGGATCTCGCGGGTCTCGCGAGCCCGGCGGATGACCGCCACCTGCTTCTCGGCGCCCTTGGTCCAGGCGATCGCGAAGCCCTGCGGGAGCAGGTAGTTGCGGCCGTAGCCGTTCTTGACCTCGACGATGTCGCCCGGGGTGCCGAGACCGGACACCTCGTGAGTAAGGATGATCTTCATCTGGGTGCCTCCTCTCAGCGCGCCGAGGCCGTGTACGGCAGAAGCGCCATCTCGCGGGCGTTCTTGACCGCGCGGGCGATCTGCCGCTGCTGCTGGGAGGTCACGCCGGTGACTCGCCGAGCGCGGATCTTGCCCCGGTCGGAAATGAACTTCCGCAGCAGCTGGGTGTCTTTGTAGTCGATGTAGGTGATCCCCTCCTTGTCGAGCGGGTTCACCTTCTTCTTCGGCTTGCGCAGTGCCGCAGCCTTCGCCATTGCTCTTGCTCCTGATGTCATGTCGCGTGCCGGGCGGCGGGGCCGCCCCACCCGCTAGAAAGGTGGCTCGTCGTCGAAGTTGTTGCCGCCGCCGGAGCGGCCGCCGGAGGCCTGGGCAGGGGCAGGGGCAGCCGTGGCCCAGGGGTCGTCGAAGCCGCCGCCCCCACCGCCGTTGGACTGCCGGTTGCCACCACCGCCGGAGGCGCCGAAGCCGCCCCCGCCGCCGCCGGAGCGGGACATCTTCTGCACCTTCGCCGTGGCGTAGCGCAGCGACGGGCCGATCTCGTCGACCTCGAGCTCGATGACGGTGCGCTTCTCGCCCTCGCGCGTCTCGTACGAGCGCTGGCGCAGCCGGCCCGTGACGATGACGCGGGCACCACGCTGGAGTGACTCGGCCACATGCTCCGCGGCGTCGCGCCAGATGTTGCACGCAAGGAAGAGCGGCTCGCCGTCCTTCCATTCGCCGGAAGCCCGGTCCAGGAACCGCGGCGTCGAGGCGACGCGGAACTTGGCGACCGCCGCACCGGACGGGGTGAAGCGCAGCTCAGGGTCGTCGGTCAGGTTGCCGATGACCGTGATGGTGGTGTCTCCTGCCATGACCTTCTCCTCGCGTCCTCGCGTTTGCTGGGTTGAGACTCGCAGAGCCCTACGACAGAAACGACGAGGACGGTAAGTCAGCGCGTCTCGGGCCGGATGACCTTGGTACGCAGGATGGACTCGTTGAGGCGCAGCTGACGGTCCAGCTCGGCCACGGCCTCGGGCGTCGCCTGCAGGTCCACGACGGCGTAGATGCCCTCTGACTTCTTGTTGATCTCGAACGAGAGCCGGCGACGGCCCCACACGTCGAGCTTCTCCACCGAGCCGCCCGCGGTGCGGATCACGTTCAGGTACGTGTCGAGCGACGGGGCGACGGTGCGCTCCTCGAGACTGGGGTCGAGGATCACCATGAGTTCGTAATGACGCAAGACGTTCTCACCTCCTGTGGGCTTAAACGGCCACGGTCTCTCCGTGGCAGGAGGTCTTGCTGTCCGCCGCCGCGCGACGTCGTGGGGCGACCCACAGCAACGCCGTGGAGCGCATGGCCCACGGCGGTCACCCGGCGGACCGGGCAAGCATACCGGCGCGCCCACTGGGCGCAAAAACGCGCCGGACAACCGGAACGGCCCCGTCCCACCAGGGACGGGGCCGTTCGTGACGAGAGCCGCGGGGCGTCCGGTCCGCTTTCGCTGGGTGGGACCTGGGGAGGAACGACCACACCGATGAGGTTGGACGCAGCCGCCCCGCGGAGCTTTCTGACGGGGAGTCTACGCCATCATTGCCCGAGATGCACGTTGCGCCACGATTGCCCGAATCGCGCCGAAGGAGACTCCGGTGACACAGATCAGGGCGGTCAACGCCAGCAACCCGATCGGTGCGTCCTCCGGCACCGGCGGCATCGCGGTGGGTCCCCCCGCAGTCACCACGGCGGCCGGTCCCGCGGATGTCGCGGCCGGTGCCAGGTCCGCGGCCTGCGGCGCCTCGACCGACGTGACAGCGGTGGCCAGCGTACGGGTGCCGCCGGGCGGGAGTCCGCCGATCACGGGTGCCGCGGCGATTGCGCCCCGGCGGGTGGGGTTCTCGTCCTGTGCCTGGGCACCGGCGCCGCCGACCGGCTCGACGACCGCGGTGACCGGCGCCGTCGTGACCGGAACCGTCCGCGGCAACGTCGGCCGCGACGTGCCCGGCCGCTGGGTCGGGGGCCGTTGCGGGCGGGTCGTCTGGGTCACCGGCGGCGGCACGGACGAACCGCCACCGGGGGAGTTCGACGGCGTGCCCTGGCCGGACGGGGTGTCCGTCGCCGTCGGGGTGCCGGAGGGAACCGGAATCGGCACCGGCACGCTCGACGGCGGTACCGATGAGGGCGGGCTCGGAGCGACGACCGGCGTCGACTCGTCGGCCAGCGCGCACACCGGGTCGTCCGTCGGCGACGTCACGGCCCGCACGAACACCGCCTCGGCGGCGCGGTGCCTCGTGACCACCGGCGCGCGGTGCGCCGTGCGTTCCCCACGACCGGTCACCGCCCGCAGGTGGGTGGCGCCGCGCAGCGGCTTGGCCCTCACCCGTTCGGCGCGGACCGGCACGGTTTCCAGGTCCGGTGTGGACTTGCAGGACAGCTCGAGGGTGTGTTCACCGAGAGCCATCCCGGGTTGGCCCTCGGCGGATTGCCCCGCGCTGGCGTTCTCGCTCGTCAGCAGCGGGGCGCCGAGTAGCAGGCCGCCCAGCGCCATCGCCGCCACCAGGTGTCGGAACTGACGCGACATGCACCCATCTCCCCGGTTCCGCCGGCCCGTACCGGCACATTGACCTGCGCAATCCCTCCGTTAACGAGACGCGGCGGAGCCCGGTGACGCACGGCGTCGCCGTCCGGTGACATCCGGTTACGTCGTACCCCCGTCGTAGGCTCGACCCATGCGCATCGGAGCCCACGTAGATCCCGGCGACCCCCTCGCCGAAGCGGCCGCCCGCAACGCGGATGCGGTGCAGTTCTTCCTCTCCGACCCGCAGGGCTGGAAGGCACCCGCCCCGCGCCCGGACGCCGAGGCCCTGCTCGCCTCGGACGTGGCGGTCTACATCCACGCGCCGTACATCGTGAATGTGGCCACCCTCAACAACCGGATCCGCATCCCCAGCCGCAAGCTGCTGCTCACCCACGCCCGCGCGGCGGCCGCCATCGGTGCGCGCGGCCTGATCGTGCACGGCGGCCACGTCGGCGACGGCGACGACCTCGCGGTCGGCGTCGACAACTGGCGCAAGACTTTCGCGTACGCGGAAAAGGAGGGTGGCCTGCCGCTCCCCGTCCTGATCGAGAACACCGCAGGTGGTGAACGCGCGATCGCCCGCCGCTTCGACGACCTCGCCCGGCTCTGGGATGCGGTCGGGGAGTTCGGCGCGGGCTTCTGCCTGGACACCTGTCACGCCCACGCGGGTGGCGAGGAGCTGCTCGGCATCGTCGACCGGGTGAAGGCCATCACCGGCCGCATCGACCTGATCCACGCCAACGACTCGAAGGACCCGTTCGACTCGGGTCGCGACCGGCATGACAACCTCGGCAATGGGAAGATCGATCCGGACCTGGTGGTGGCCGTGATCCGCGCGGCCGGGGCACCCGTGATCGTCGAGACGCCCGGCGGCGCGGAGGGCCAGTCCGCCGACATCGCCCTCCTGCGGGATCGGACGGGCAGCTGACACGAGCGGCAGGAGGTGGTGGCGTGGCAACCGACCAGCCGCAGCTCAGCCCCGACCCACCGGCCATGACCGACCAACCCGCCGACCCCGGCACACCGACCGGGGGCACCGAAACGGGCCCGACGGCCGAGCCGAACACCGGCGCCGTCGAACCGCCTGCCGCCCCGACCACGGCGACATCCGAGGTTGCGGCGTCCGGCACGGTCGGCGCGAAGGCCGTCCGGGCACGGTCCTGGCTCCCCTGGCGGCGTCGGCCGAGCTCACCGCCACCGGAGACCGGCGAAGCGAGCACCGCGCCGCCACCCGAACCCACGGTGGCCACGACACCAGCCACCGAGAAGCCAGCGCCCGCCACACCAGCAAGCGGAGCGCCGGAAACCGACGCGCCGGAAACCGGGACGCAAGCCGGGGACAACCCCGACCCCGGCCGTGGTGACCTGCCCGCCACCCGGCCGCCCGGCGCGCCCCCCGATCCGTGGACGGCGTTCGCCACCACCCCGGAGCGCGGCCCCGGCCGCCTACGACGCGCCGTCCGGGCCGTGCGCCGCTGCCTGTTCCACGAGTACGCGCTGGCCGGCTATGCCTGCCTGCTCCTCGCGGTGGCGATGACCTGGCCCGCCCTGCGCTACCCGCTGCACACCCTCCCGCAGGACCTCTACGACCCGTCCCGCCAGGCATGGCAGGTCTCCTGGGCCGGGCACATCCTGACCGCCGACCCGGCCCGGCTCTGGCACGCGAATGCCTTCTTCCCGCTGCCCTACACCTTTGCGTACGGCGACAGCCTGCTCGGCTACGCCCCGGCCGGCATGCTGGGCACCGGCCCGGACGCGGCCGTCCTGCGGTACAACATCCTCTTCGTCCTGGCCCACGCGCTGCTGACGTTCGGCGGCTATGCGCTGGTCCGCCAGCTCGGCGCCCGACGCACCGGTGCCGCGGTCGCCGCCGTCGCGTTCGCGTACGCGCCCTGGCGGCTCGCGCAGGAGGGTCACCTCGACATCGTGTCGGTCGGCGCCATTCCCCTGGCGCTGGCAATGCTCGCCCGCGGCCACGGCTGGTCCCTGCGCTACGGTTTCCGCCCCGCCCGGCGACGAGCCCGATGGGCGGTGGCGGGATGGTTGCTGGCCGCCTGGCAGATCAGTCTCGGCTTCGCGCAGGGCCTGCCCTTCGCGTACGTGCTCGCCCTGCTGATCCTCGTCGTGCTGGTGGCGGTGCCGATCCGCCGCCTGCGCCGCCGCGGCCAGGGTCCGGTGCTGGGCTGGCGGCTGCTCGTCACCGACCTGGTGGGGATACTCGTCGTGGCCGCCGTCGGTGTGCTCATCGCGCTGCCGTACCTGCGCGCCGGAGCCACCGGCCCAGCCCTGACGGAAGTGCGGTTCTTCTCGCCGCCGGTGCACAGCCTGCTGATCGGCCCGGCCGAGTCCCGGATCTGGGGTGCCGCGCACGCGGTCCCGCGGGCGTCGTTGCTCTGGCCTGCCGAGATGAGCCTGCTGCCGGGCTTCGTCCTGTACACGCTCGCCCTGGTCGGGCTGCTCTTCTCGATCTGGACCTGGCGTCAGCGCCTCGTCATGCTGGTCGCCCTCGCGTCTGCGGTGGTCCTGACACTCGGCACCACCGTCCTCGATGGACGCTGGACGTACCTGCCGCTGTTCGGGCATCTGCCCGGCTCCTTCGGGGTGCGGATCCCGGGCCGCCTCATGCTCTGGGTGACCCTGGTGCTGGCCGTGCTCGCCGCGGGCGCCGTCGACGAGTTCGTCCGGCGCGCCGAGCAGCTGTCCGCGCAGCGGATGCCGCCGTGGCCGAGCCCGTGGCTGCGGGCCGCCACGTTGATACCGCTGGCCCTGGTGCTGGCCGAGGGCTGGGGCGTCACCGCACATCCGGTCGTGCCCACCCAGCCCCGGGCCCTGCGTACGGTCACCCAGTCGACGCTCGTGCTGCCCACCTCCACGCTGGGCGATCAGAGCGTCATGCTGTGGTCGACGTCCCGCTTCCAGCCGCTGGCCAACGGGGGTGGCGGGTTCGCCCCGGTGCACCAGGCGGAGCTGCGTCGCAACGTGGCCACGTTCCCGGACGCGGCCAGCATCGCGTACCTGCGCGGTCTCGGTGTGCAGACCGTGCTGCTGGTGCGCTCGCAGGTGGCGGGCACCCCGTGGGAACGCGCGGGCGATGTGCCGGTGGATCCGCTCGGCATCACGCGGGAGGACCTGGACGACGACACCGTCCTGTTCCGCATCCCCTGACGCCCGCCGGGCGCACCGGTCAGGCCGGGATGGGCACCTCGGGCGGCTGCGGTGCCGCGGGCCGCTCCGCCGGTGACTTCCGCAGCTGGGACACCCACGCCGCGTCCGGCGCGCCGTCCAGCGGCCCGCCGTCCGGATCGTCCGCGTACGTGCTCCGGACGGCGTCGCGTTCGGGCCGCCACATCTCCCGCACCACGAGCCCGCAGAGAACCGCCACGGTGATCAGCCGCAACGTCGCCGCCAGCACGAACGTCCCCTCTGGAATGACCGGCTTGCCACCGGCCCCGAGCAGTTCCGCGTAGAACGCGGTGAAGTACCCGATCTCGGCGACGCTCCAGGCGATCACGGCACCCCACCGCGGGCGGGCCAGCACGACCAGCGGCAGCAGCCACAACACGTACTGCTGGGACCAGACCTTGCTGAAGATCAGGAACGCGGCGACGACGAGGAACGCCACCTGGGACAGGCGCGGGCGCCGCGGCGCCAGCATGCACACCACGGTGATCGCCACGCAGCTGAGACCGAACAGGGCGTACGTCAGCCAGTTCAGCGCGGGCACGTGGTCGCTGAGCCACTGGAACGGACCCTGGTTCCCCGGAGTGCCGGTCTTCCACTTGCCGTCGAGGTACCGCCCGATGTACCAGAGCGTGCCCCAGTCGATCGGGCGTTCGGTGTTGAGGTGGAAGAACCGGTTCCAGCTCGTGCGGTAGGACAGGAACACCGGCAGGTTGACGATCACCCAGGCGGCGACGGCCGTACCGATGGCGGTGAACGCGGCCCGCAGCCGAGCGGAACGCAGCGCGAGGACGAGGATCGGGCCGAGGATGAACAGCGGCCACAGTTTGGCTGCGCCGCCGAGGCCGAGCAGGATCCCGGCGAGGGCGGGATGTCGCCGGGCCCACGCGTACAGGCCGAACATGGCCAGGCCGATGGCGAGGAAGTCCCAGTTCACCGTCGCGGTGACGAACAGGATCGGGGACAGCGCGAAGATCGCGGCGTCCCAGGGTCTGCGGCGCCGCAGGGCGAGCAGGACCGCGACGGTGGCGACGGCCAGTGCGCAGAGTACGGCCGCATTGATGTTGTAGAACCACTTGCCCTGGTTGATGCCGGGGAACTTCTGGCCCAGCGCGTGCACCGGCAGCCCCAGCGCGCCCATGAAGTACCCCGTGACCACCGGGTATTCGACCGCGTGGTCCCGGTACGGCACCTTGCCCTGGTTGAGTTCCTCGGCATAGTAGAGCGCCAGCACGTCGGTGTAGCAGAACCGGGTGTACTGGATGTTCTTCTGCCAGTCGCCGTCCTGGCACGGCGACTTCTGCACCCAGTGCAGCGCCAGGGTGAGGCACGTCAACGCGAGGATGATCCGCGCCGCCGTCCAGAATCGATTCGGCCGATCCTCCGGCGGTACGGCGTGATCGCCGAGTGGCCCACCGATCGCCTCGGAGAGCCCGCGTACGAAGCCGTCCGAGGATGCGGGGTGGTCCTGCGACTCAGACCGTTCGATGTCGCGGGCCGACTGGGTGCTCATGGCATGGAATCATGCCGCATCCGGCCGCCCTTTCCCCGAAGGGGACAGAGCGCGCCGGGCTCGGTCGTGGTGCTGACCGAGCCCGGCGTCACCTGGTCTATCCGCCGGCTCCTGGCGTGGCGTTGTTCTCGCCCGGAGTGTTACCGGTGAGGAACTGGCCGGGGAACGTGGTGGGCGGATCGCCACCGTTGTTGCCGCCGTTGTTTCCACCGTCGCCACCGTTGTTGCCGCCGGGCCCGTTGTTCCCGCCGTTGTTGCCACCGTTGTTGTTTCCGTTGTTCCCGCCGTTGTTGTTTCCGCCGGGGCACAGGAAGCCGATGAGGCACTGCGGCTGCTCGACCGGCGGCGGCGGCGCCACGCCGTTCTGCAACGGGCTGTTGGGGTCACCGGTGTGCTGCCGCACCGGGAAGTCCTCGACCTTCCAGTCGAGCTTCGCCGTGACCTTGTCCATGAACGTCTTCCACACCGCACCCGGGGTGCTGGCGCCGAACATGCCCTTGCCGGTGCCGTTGGGGCCCTGCTTCAGCTGGACCTTGCCCCTGGCACCACCGATCCAGACGGTGGCGGCCATTTGCGGGATACCACCGACCATCCAGGCGTCACCGTTACCGCGAACTACCCGGCTGCCCTGCTTGACGTTGAACTCCCAGGTTCCGGTCTTGACCGCGGAGGGCCGACCGTTGCGCAACACGCGGTTCGCATGCTCCGGGATCTTCTGCATGACGCCCAGCAGATCGCTCATCTGGTCGGCGGGGAATGCCTGATTACCTTTGAGGCTCTCGTGCTCGAACGTGACCATCTTGCCGGTGTTCTCATCACGGCGGCTCACCGAGAGGATGAAGTGAGCCTTGTGGTAGACGCCGCCGTTGATGATGGTCGCCACTCCGTTGGCGTGTTCCAGCGGCACGACCCGGTACTGGCCGAAGCCCACCTCCGGAGCGAAGTACTTGTTCCAGGTCGACGCATCGGACTTGTCCAGGTCGATCATCTTGGACTTGCCGTCACTCTGAGCGTCGGTCCAGATGTGCCGGATACCCGCCGCCTTCGCCGCCTCCAGCACCGATGACGGCCCGAGCTTCTCGGCGATCCAGTAGAAGGGGAAGTTGTACGACTGAATCGTCGCCTTCTCCAGCTGACAGAACTTGATCTGACCGCCGCAGACCGTGCCCGGGTCGGCTCCGGCGTTGCTGATCTTTCCGCCGCCGTTCGGACGCTCCAGATCGCCGTTCCAGTGGGTGTCGAACGAGATGCCCCGCTTCAACCCCGCCGCCAGGGTGTACGGCTTGAAGGTCGAGCCGGGCGACTGACCGCCGCCCTTGTCGTCGATCTCCCCGGTGTCGCCCTTCATGTATCCCGCGTAGTCGAGACCGTTCGGATCGTCGCCACCGTAGTAGGCCAGCACCCGACCGTTGGACGGATCGATGGCGACCAGCGCGGCCTGGTACGACTTCGGCTTGTCGTTCATCGGCGAGTCTTCGCTGGACCTGCGCGCCGACTCCTCGGCGGCCTTCTGGATGTCGGGGTCGATGGTGGTCTTGATGTCGAGCCCGCCGCGGCGCTGCGCGTCGTCGTCGATGCCCATCTCGCGCAGTTCCTGCTTGACGTGCCGGATGATCATGCCGACCGGCTTGTCGGCGGCGTCACCGCTCGACTTGCCGCTGTCGTTCGGACGGAGCGTCTTGGTCGGGTACACCGCGGCGGCACGCTCCTCTGGAGAGATCCACTTCATCTCCAGCATGTTGTTGAGCGTGTACTCCCAGCGCTCCCTCGCCGCCGTCGGATTGATGTTGGGGTCGAATCCCTTGTGGCCGCCCTGGACCGGCTCGGGCTGCTTGATGATCGAGGCGAGGACCGCGGCCTCGGAGATGGTGAGCGCCCGCGGGCTGTTCGGCGCGGCGAGCACCGACTTGCCGAAGTACCCCTGCGCCGCGGCCTCGATCCCGTACCGGCCCTCGCCGAAGTACACCGAGTTCAGATACAGACCCATGATGGTCTGCTTGTCGTACTTCGACTCCAGCTTGCGCGCGATCACCGCCTCGCGCAGCTTCCGGTTGTAGCTGATGTCCTTGAGCTTGGCCGCGTACCGGGCGTACTGCTGGGTGATCGTCGAGGCACCCTGCTTGTCGCCACCGGTGAAGTTGTTCCAGGCGGCCCGGGCGATGCCGACGAAGTCGATCCCGTGATGGTTGTAGAAGTTCTTGTCCTCGGCGCCCGCCACAGCGTGCTGCACCAGCAGTGGGATGCTCTTGTTCGGGACGACTGTCCGGTTCTGGCTGCCGAGCTTGGCGAGCACCTTGTTGTTCGCGTCCCGGATCGTCGTCGCCTGGCTCTCGGAGGTCGGCGTCGGCAGGTCCACCCCGTCGAAGAACCAGGTGCCCCCGACCACGCCGGCGCCCAGCAGGATGACCACGACCGCGGCCGCCGCGGTGAGGACGTTGGCGCGCCGACGGCGCTTGGCGACCTTCGTCAGGTCCTTGCGGTTCGGGCGGCCCTGGCCGCCGCCACCGAGGTCGTCGAAGCCGTCCGGTCCGGCCGTCGGCCGGACTGCGGCACGGGCCACGGCGGCGCGGCCGCCATACGAGCCGGTGCCGGATCCGGGACCGTACGCCGCACCGACGCGCGCCGAGCCGACGGAGGCGGCGCCGACCGCGGCGCGCCCGGCGGGTGCGCCGACGGAGGCGGAACCGCGCGGCGCGCCGACGCTGGCCGTGCCGGCGGCACCGCGCCGGTACGCGTCCGGGGCGGGGCGTGCCGCGGCGTAGGAAGGGTCGCCCTCCGCCCCATTAGCAGCGGACGGCCCGGGCACTCGGGCCCGGGCACGTGCTGACTGCGAGTCGCCGTTCGAATTCATTCAGTCACACCTACCGGTCGCGGTGGCGCACCCGACGAGCCCGGGAAAGGGCTTCCGGCGGCAGCGCCACGAGCGGTCGTTGTGGGCTGCATCCGCGCAGCCGCCCTGTCAGATGCCAAGAATGACCGATTGCGGCGCTGGATGCCCGTGTCGGTCGGGGTCGTGTCGACGTTGGCGTTAGGGGGTCGAGTCACCATCGGCCCTCCCGGCGCTGTGACGACGACCCTGCCTCGCGGTGGCGGCCCGAGGAAGCCGAGGCGACGGCCTCGACCCTGTCCAGTTCGTCGGCGCTGAGCGCGTCCCGCCCGAGCAGGTACTGCTCGATGAGGTGGTTCCACGCACAGGAGCGGCACACCTCCACGACGAACACCTGGAACTCACGCAGCGTCATGGCCAGCACGGGCAGCTCCGCGAGCTTGCGCGCCTGTCCAGCCGAGTTCTTGAGCTCATCGCCGTAGATGTAGTGCACCAGGGTGAGGTTGTCGTGACGGCAGATCGGGCAGCGCTCGTCCGTGGGTTCGCCGTGGAATCTGGCTGCATTCTTCAAGTACGGCGATGCATCGCAGACTTCAAGCGTTCCGACCTTGCCGTTGTGCACGTCACGCAGCAGCGCCCGCTTCTGAAGCGAGTAGTCGACGACCTGCCGCTGCGTGCGCATGGCGAAGAGAGTACGCGCTCATGTCCCGTACGGCGACAGGCGTCACGCAGCGTGGCGCAGCGACCGCGTAGCCGCGATCATGTTGCGGCTCGACGCCCCACGTTCTAACGTGACGATGTATCGGCCCGATACATCGGCCCGCACGGTGCGGCCCCGCAGGCCCGGCGAGGAGGTGGCGCGAGATGCTCGAACTCGCCGTCCTCGGCCTCCTTCAGGAGGCCCCCATGCACGGGTACGAGCTACGCAAGGAACTCGCCACCAAACTGGGGACCATCCGTGCCGCGATCAGCTACGGCACCCTGTACCCCACGCTGAAGCGCCTGAACACCGCCGGCTGGATCAGCGAGACCGTGCCCGACGACGCGATGGTGCCACCGCTGACCAGCAGACGCGGCCGGATCGTGTACAAGATCACGGCCGAGGGCAAGGAGCGGTTCGCGGAGCTGCTGGCCCAGGCGGGCCCCGAGACGTACGACGACGCCGGCTTCGGCGTACATTTCGCGTTTTTTGCCCGGACCGACCGGGCCACCCGGCTGCGCATCCTCGAAGGTCGCCGCCGCCGGATCGAGGAGCGCCGCGAGGGCCTGCGTGAAGTCCTCTCCCGGGCCGCGGACCGGCTCGACGCATACACCCTCGAACTGCAACGACACGGACTCGAAGCGTGCGAGCGCGAGGTCCGCTGGCTGGAGGAGCTCATCACCAACGAGCGCTCCGGCCGTTCCCCGGCCACACCGGCCGCGGAGACATCCCCCGAGAGCCCGCGTCCGCACCAGGACCGGCCCTTATGAACAAGGAGGCAATCGCGATGGGCTCCGTCCGCGTCGCCATCGTCGGTGTGGGTAACTGCGCCTCGTCCCTCGTGCAGGGCGTCGAGTACTACCGCAACGCCGACCCGAACGACCGTGTCCCGGGTCTCATGCACGTGACCTTCGGCGACTACCACGTCTCCGACGTGAAGTTCGTCGCGGCGTTCGACGTGGACGCCAAGAAGGTCGGCATGGACCTCTCCGAGGCGATCGTGGCCAGCGAGAACAACACCATCAAGCTGTGCGACGTGCCGCCCACCGGCGTCACCGTGCAGCGGGGCCCGACCTTCGACGGTCTGGGCCAGTACTACCGGGAGATCATCGAGGAGTCGACGGCCGAGGAGGTCGACGTGGCGCAGGCGCTGCGCGACGCCGAGGTCGACGTGGTCGTCTCGTACCTGCCGGTGGGCTCCGAGAAGGCCGACAAGTTCTACGCCCAGGCCGCGATCGACGCGGGCTGCGCGTTCGTCAACGCGCTGCCGGTCTTCATCGCCTCCGACCCCGAGTGGGCAAAGAAATTCGAGGACGCGGGCCTGCCGATCGTCGGTGACGACATCAAGAGCCAGGTCGGCGCGACGATCGTGCACCGGGCGCTGGCCAAGCTGTTCGAGGACCGCGGGGTCGAGCTGCTGCGCACGTACCAGCTGAACTTCGGCGGCAACATGGACTTCATGAACATGCTGGAGCGCAACCGCCTGGTCTCCAAGAAGATCTCGAAGACCCAGTCGGTGACCAGCCAGATCCCGCACGAGATGAGCAAGAGCGACGTGCACATCGGGCCGTCGGACCACGTGCCGTGGCTCGACGACCGCAAGTGGGCGTACATCCGGCTGGAGGGGCGCAGCTTCGGCGACACCCCGCTGAACGCCGAGCTGAAGCTCGAGGTGTGGGACTCGCCGAACTCGGCCGGCGTCATCATCGACGCGGTCCGCGCCGCGAAGATCGCCAAGGACCGCGGCATCGGTGGCCCGATCCTGTCGGCCAGCTCCTACTTCATGAAGTCGCCGCCGGTGCAGTACAACGACCACGACGCCAAGGAGTCCGTCGAGGCGTTCATCCGCGGCGACATCGAGCGCTGAGGACAGCCGAGAGAATCAGCGTCAGCCCGGGCCGCCTCGCCTGATGGTCACCCCATCCGGCAGGCGGCCCGGCTGTGTCAGCAGCGGAGGTCAACTCCAGGATCTGGCCATCGCGACGCGGGCCTCCAGTTCCAGCAGTTTGCGTTTGCGGTCCAGGCCGCCGCCGAAGCCGACCATCTTGCCGCCCGCCCCGACCACCCGGTGACACGGCACGATCACCGGAACCGGGTTGTGGTTGCAGGCCGTCCCCACCGCCCGGGCCGCCCCCGGATCGCCGAGCGCGGTAGCGATCGCCCCGTACGTGGTCGTCTCGCCGTACGGGATGCGAGCGATCTCGGCCCACACGCCGCGCTCGAACTCCGAGCCGCCCACCAGCTCGTACGGCACGGTGAAGTCCGTCAGGTCGCCGGCGAAATACGCCGACAACTGGTCGAGCGCCGGATGGGCACCGGCGGGACCGGGGGAGGCGCCGAACCGCAGCCCGACCACCACGTCGTCGTGGACGGCCACCCCGAGCGGACCGATCGGCGAATCGATGACGAGTCGCATGCCTGCAGTCTGCTCCGGGGGTACGACACCTATGACATGTGGCCGTGCTCGCGCGCCCAGCGCAGCAGCTCCGCCTCGGCCTCCTCGCGCGGCAGCGGGCCCTTGTCCAGCCGCAGTTCCTTCAGGTACTTCCACGCCTGCCCCACGATCGGTCCGGGCGGGACGCCGAGGATCTCCATGATCGCGTTGCCGTCCAGGTCGGGCCGGACCCGCGCCAGATCCTCCTCAGCAGCCAGCCGGGCGATCCGCTCCTCCAGCGCGTCGTAGTCCGCGGCCAGCCCCGCCGCCTTGCGCCGGTTGCGGGTCGTGCAGTCCGACCGGGTCAGCTTGTGCAGGCGGGGCAGGAGCGGACCGGCGTCGGCCACGTAGCGGCGCACCGCCGAATCGGTCCACTCGCCGCGGCCGTACCCATAGAAGCGCAGGTGGAGCGCGACCAGCTCGACCACGTCGGAGATGACGTCCTTCGGGAACCTCAGCGCGCGCATCCGCTGCTTGGTCAGGCGCGCCCCGACCACCTCGTGGTGGTGGAAGCTGACTCGGCCGTCGCGGCCTACCGCCTTGGTCGCGGGCTTGCCGACGTCGTGCATGAGCGCGGCCATCCGCAGGATGAAGTCCGGGCCCTCGTCGCCCTCCAGCCGTACGGCGTTGCTGACCACGATCAGGGTGTGCTCGTACACGTCCTTGTGCTGGGCGTGCTCGTCGATCTCCAGCTTGAGCCCGGACAGCTCCGGCAGGAAGCGATCCGCCAGGCCGGTGTCGACCAGCAGCCGCAGCCCGCGCAGCGGGTCGGCGCCGCAGAGCAGCTTGGTGAACTCGTCGCGGATCCGCTCGGCGGTGATCCGGTCCAGGTCGGCGGCCATCGCGGTCATCGCGGCGACCACCGCGGGCTCCACCGCGAACCGCAGCTTCGCGGCGAACCGGGCGGCCCGCAGCATCCGCAGCGGGTCGTCGGAGAACGACGACTCCGGGGTGTCCGGGGTACGGATGACCTGCTGGGCGAGGTCGGCCAGCCCCCCGTACGGGTCGGTGAAGGCGTGGCCGGGCAGGCTCACGGCCATCGCGTTGATGGTGAAGTCGCGCCGCCGCAGATCGTCGAGCAGATTGGTGCCGTACGCCACCACCGGGTTGCGGCTGACCCCGTCGTACGCCTCCGCGCGGAAGGTCGTGATCTCCAGTCGCAGACCGTTCTTCTGCACCCCGATGGTGCCGAACTCGCGTCCGGTCTCCCAGATCGCGTCGGCCCACCCGTCGACCACCCGCAGGGTGTCCTCGGGGTGTGTGTCGGTGCAGAAGTCGAGGTCGTCGCCGAGACGGCCGAGCA
Source organism: Krasilnikovia sp. MM14-A1004 (assembly GCF_047159485.1). GTDB lineage: Bacteria > Actinomycetota > Actinomycetes > Mycobacteriales > Micromonosporaceae > Actinoplanes. Next base: position 7,056,272 of record NZ_AP038773.1, read on the forward strand.
ACGCGTCGCGGACGGAGCCGCCGACGAGGTGCAGTTCGTGACCCGCGGCGGCGAAGCGGCGGCCCAGCTCGTCGGCGACGGGGGAGACGCGGAGCAGTTCGGCGACCGCGTTGCGCTGGGCGGCGGAGAGGGAGGAGGCAGGCGTTGACATGGGACGACCAGCGTATCGGTCGTGGCGGTGACCGGCGGCAGCGGGCAGGATGGGCGCCGTGCCCGTTTCCGAGGCGCTGCGCCGCCTGAGTGAGGACCCCGGGTTCTGGACGGGCGCGCCCAGCCCGCCACCCCACCCGGATGCCGTCTCCGGTCCGCCGCCATCGGTCGGGCCACGGCATGGAGGGCCGCGTGCCGGGGACGCGGCCGCCGTGCCGCACCCCGCCGAGATGCGCGTCTCGCTGCCGGTGACGGCCGGGTACGCCCTCGTGCTGGACATCGACCTGGTCGCGGGGGAGCGCACGCTCGGACTGCGCGTGCCGGCCAGCAGCGAGCCGATCCAGCTGGGCTGGATGGGGCCGGGTCGGCCGTATCCGGCGGCGTTGCGCTGGTGGGAGCTGGACCTGTGCGCCAGGGTGATCGCCCTGGAGGACCCCACGCTGCCGCACCCGGGTCTGGTCGTGGCACTGCTGTCGCCGTTCGCCCCGGCGACCCCGGACGACGATCCGGCGGAGATCGCCGCGGTACGCGCCGCCGCGTATCGCGCCCTGCGGCGCGACATGCCGCCCGCGGGCCCGAACACCGCGGGCCCGAACACCGCGGGCCTGCACACCGCGGCCCTGAACGCGGCGGGACCGGACGCCGCCGGACCGGGCACCGCCGGACCGGGCACCGCCGGACCGGGCACCGCCGGACCGGGCAGCGCCGGACCGGAACAGGAGCCGTTGCCGCTCTTCGCCGACGACCGCTGGTGGCCCCGCCCGCAGCCGGCGCCGTCGCCCCGGGTGCTCGACGAGGCCACGGTCGCGGCCCTGGCCGCACCGGCCGACGTCCACCTGGAGGTCCGCGCCGGCCGGCGGTTCCCCCGCGACGAACTCGCCGACCTCGTCCGCCGGGCCACCGCGCGGCTGACCGGCCACCCGCGGGAGGACTGCTACGCCACCGCCCGCCCGCTGGCCCGGCACATCGCGGGCAGCGGTGACCTGCGGCCCGTGCCGCGCCTGCTGGCCACCCTGACCGAGGCGGGCTGCGACCACCCCACCGTGCTGGACGCCCTCAGCGAACCACTGGTGCCCCTCGAAGCGTGCTGGATGGTCGAGACCCTGGCAGGCGTGGCTCCCGGCAGCCTCCTGCGCCGACACGTGTGAGCACGACCTGGCTAGATTGGCGGGGTGTCCGTACCTGACGAAGCCCGGCCCAGCGGCGGCCTGTACCGCAGCGCCCACGCGGCGGGTGACGATCCCGCGCCCCACGTGGACGGCGTGACCCTGATCTCGGTGGACACCCCGAACCCGGGCGCGGCCGTCACGGGGGAGCAGGCGCTGCCCCCGGAGGAAGTGCCGGACGAGCCGGGCGAGACCAGTACGGCGGGCAACAGCGCCATCATGGCGGCGGGCAGCCTGGTCAGCCGGGTGATCGGGTTCGCCCGGAACGCCCTGATCGGCATGACGCTGGGTGCGGGCATCGGCGACGCGTACACCAGCGCGCAGTTCCTGCCGGGGCAGATCTACGAGCTGCTGCTCGGCGGCATCCTCTCCAGCGTGCTGGTGCCGCTGCTGGTCCGGCGCCGCAAGGCGGACACCGACCGGGGGCAGGAGTACACGCAGAAGCTGCTGACGTTCGCGGTGGTGGGGCTGGGCATCGCGACCGTGCTGGTGGTGATCGCCGCACCGCTGGTGACGGCGATCCAGTCCGGCCGGAACACCACCGAGCAGTACCAGGACCTGGTCACCGCGTTCGCGTACCTGATCCTGCCGATCATCTTCTTCACCGGGGTGTCCGCGCTGATCGGCGCGGTCCTCAACGTACGTGGGCATTTCGCCGCGCCGATGTGGGCGCCGATCCTCAACAACCTCGTGGTGATCGCCGCCTGCGGGGTGTTCATCGGTGTCTTCGGCACCGCCAAGGGGCTGAAGCCGGAGGACATGACGCCGGGCCGGATCGCGGTGATCGGCCTGGGCACGCTGTTCGGCATGGTCGCGCAGGCCGCCGGGCTGCTGCCCGCGCTGCGCAAGGTCGGCTTCCGGTGGAAGTGGCGGTGGGATCCGCGGGCGCTGGGCCTGGGCGAGATCGGCCGGCTGGCGGGCTGGATGCTCTGCTACGTCGGCGCGAACCAGGTCGCGGTCTTCGTCGTGGTACGCCTGCTGAGCCAGGTGTCGAACGGCAGCAACGCGAGCGTGCTGGCCTTCAACAACGTGTTCCTGCTGACCATGATGGCGCACGGCATCATCGGCGTTTCCGTGATGACCGCCCTGCTGCCGCGGATGAGCGCGGCCGCCGCCGACGGCCGGTACGCCGACGTCAGCGCGGACCTGAGCCGGGGCATCCGGCTCACCGCCTCCGCCCTGGCCCCGATCGCCGTGGTGTACGCGGTGCTGGCCGCCCCGTTGGCGGTGACCCTGTTCCAGGGTGGGGCGTACACCCCGGAGATGACCTTCGCGACCGCCGGGGTGCTCGTGGTCGCCGGGTTCGCGGTGCTGCCGCTGTCGATCAGCTATCTCTGCACGTACACCTTTTATTCTTTGCAGGGCAACAAGACCGCCGCGCTGATCAACATCCCGGTGGTGGTGATCCGCATCGGCGCGTACGTGCTGCTGTTCGCGGTGCTGTCCAGTTCGCTGGCGGCGGCGGGCATGACCGCCGCGAACGCCCTGTCGTACGTGGCCTCCGCGCTCATCTCGCTGGCCGTGCTGCGCCGCCGGATCGGCCGTCTCAACCTGGGCTCGGTCGCCGGCGCGCTGGTCCGGGTACTGCTGGCCGCCGCCGTGGCCGCCGCGCTCGGTCTGGTCGTGGTGCGGCTGCTGCCCGGCGGCGCGCGCCCCGAGCGCGGCGAGGCTATTCTCCAGGTGGCGGTCGGCGGATCGGTGATCGTGTTGACGTATGTCGTGGCGGCCGCGCTGCTGCGTGTGCGCGAGGTCAGCCAGGTGATCGGCATGGTGCGCCGCAAGCTCGGAGTCTGAGTCCATCGCAAACTCGGACTTAGAGGCTGTGGACAACCCTGTGGACAATTCCCTGAACAGCCCTGTTGTCGTCGCCGGACGGCCGGTATCCGATCGGCCGCGGGCCTCGGACGGGTGCCGCGGCCGGGGTTGACCTGTAGGAGCCTGGCCCCGGCCGGGTAAGGTCGTGTCGGACACGTGTGCACCACGGAGGAGGACCGGTGACCCAGGTCGGCGAAGGCCACGAGACCGCGGCCGATGGGGCCGGTCCGGTCATGACCTTCGGTACCTCCACCGTCGGCGAGATCCTGGCCGAGCGCTACCAGCTCGAGGACCACGTCAACAACGACAGCGCCGGGCGCCAGGTGTGGCGCGGCATCGACGTCATCCTGCGCCGTCCCGTCGCCGTGGTGCTGCGGCACCCGGGCGGGGAGTCGGCCATCGAGATGCTGCAGGCCGCGGTCGACGCGAGCCGGGTCATCCACCCCAATCTGGTCGGCGTCTACGACGCCATCGACGAGGGCGAGCGGGCGTACGTGGTCCGCGAGTGGGTGGACGGCTCCGCGCTGCGCGAGCTGGTCAGCACGAACGGGCCGATGGACCCGGCCCGCGCCACCGCGGTCGCCCGTTCGCTGGCCGACGCGCTCACCGCGGTGCACGCCACCGGCATGGTGCACGGCAACGTGCACCCCGGCACCACCCTGATCGCCGACGACGGCCGGGTGGTGCTGGCCGACGCCCGCGCCGACGAGGCGGACAGCATCGAGGCGGACGTCCGCGCGGTCGGCGGGGTCCTCTACTACGCGCTGACCGGGCGCTGGCCGCACGCCGAGGTGGGGCGCTCCGCGCTGCCCGACGCGCACCGGGACGCCGCCGGCACCATCGCGGCGCCGCGCCAGGTGCGTGCCGGCATCCCGGCGTACCTGGACGACCTCACGATGGACCTGCTGGACAAGCGGGTCACCACCCCCGACGCGCAGGCGCTCGCGGCCGAGCTGGCCCGCCTCGACGCGGCCGACGACGACTACGAGGACGTCGGCCCGCTGCGGTTCACCCAGGGCACCTCGGTCGAGCCGGTCCGCAGCACCCGCAAGATCGCTCTCGGGATCGCGGCGCTGGTGGTCATCGCCCTGCTCGGCCTGATCTTCGGCATCAACGCCATCTCGAACTCGGACAAGGGCAACCCGTCCGGCACGTCCCAGGCGGGGACGGGCCAGCCCGGTGGTCCCAGCGGCGGCACCAGCTCTGACGGCGACAACACGCCCGCGCCCCCGCAGAAGATCCCGCTGACCGCCGACATGGTCCGGATCGTCGACCCGCCGCCGGGCACCCGCGACGACACCGGCGAGGCCGCGAAGACGGTCGACAACGACGACTCCACCGCCTGGGAGACGCAGGGCTACTTCTCGCCCAAGTTCGGCAACCGCAAGGCGGGCATGGGTGTCCTGATCAACCTCGGCACGCCGCGGTCGGTCAGCGAGGTGCGGGTTGAGACCTCGGCGCCGGGCGTCGCCATGGACATCCGTACGGGCGACAGCGACCCGGGTGACAACTCCGCCGGCGACGAGAAGATCGTCAAGTCGTACAAGCGGATCAGCGACTCCGACATCGAGAAGACGCAGGGTACGGACTCGGTCTTCACCGGCTTCGACGAGGGCACGAAGTACCAGTACATCCTCGTCTTCCTCACCGAGCTGCCGCGCGGCGACGACGGCAACTACCGGGTCAGCGTCAACAAGATCGAGGTGTACGGCAACTGACCCGGCGGCCCGTCTCCGCTACATTGCTGGCGTGACCCCGCAGCGTGACGCGCACCCCGGATCGGAGCCGCTCACACCGAGCGACGCCGAACTGCTGCGCGCGCACGTCGACGGCGACCCCGACGCGTTCGGTGAGCTGGTCCGCCGCCACCGCGACCGGTTGTGGGCGGTCGCGCTGCGCACGATCGGCGACCGCGAGGAGGCGGCCGACGCCGTGCAGGACGCGTTGCTGTCGGCGCACCGCGCCGCCGCCCGGTTCCGCGGCGAGTCGGCGGTCACCACCTGGCTGCACCGGATCGTGGTGAACGCCAGCCTGGACCGGCTGCGCCGCCGCCAGTCCCACCCGACCGTGCCGCTGCCGGACGGCAGCCGCGCCGACGACACCCCCACGGCGCCCGAACCCGCCGCGCCCGTCCAGGACCATGACACCGCCCTGGTCGTCCGGGCGGCCCTGGGCGACCTTCCCGCCGACCAGCGGGCCGCGATCGTCCTGGTCGACGTCCAGGGGTACGCGGTGGCCGAGGCCGCCACGATCCTCGGCGTCGCCGAGGGCACGATCAAGAGCCGGTGCGCGCGGGGCCGGGCGCGGATGGCGCTGGCCCTGGCCCACCTGCGCGCCGGCGGCGGAGACAACGGTCACGATGCCGGCGGGAACCGTACGGGCGTGGACCGCGTCCCATCGGGGTCGGGAGTGACAGGGCCGCTCCCACCCGCAGCCGAAGGGAGGCGTGACCAGTGACCGGGGCCGACTTCAGCGACGTCGACATCGACCTGCTGGCCGACTACGTCGGCGGGGTCCTGGACGGCACCCCGGAGGCGGCGGAGGTGGCCGCCCGCATCGATGCGGACCCGCAGTGGCGCGACGCGCACGAGGCGATGCTGGCGGGCATGGCCGCGGTGACCGCCGAACTGCACGCCATGGGTGCCGCCCCGGAGCCGATGCCCTCGGACGTGGCCGCCCGGATCGACGCCGCCCTCGCCACGGCCGCGGATCCTGCGCCCCTCGACGACATCCCGCGCGACGCCACGGGCGCCGGGCAGGCGCCGCGTCGGCACCTGGTCGCCGTACCGTCCGGGGGTGCCCGGGTGGGCACGGCCCGCCGGCGGTGGCGCTGGGCCGCGCCGGTCGGGGTCGCCGCCGCGGTGCTCGCGTTCGCCGGTTTCGGGGTCAACCACCTCGTCCAGCCCGAGAGCAAGAACGCCTCCGACTCGGCCGGTTCCACCGCCATGATCGCACCGGCCGCGGGCGGCGCGGCGGTCCTGCCGGACGCCGCGCACATCGTCACCAGCGGCAAGGACTACGCGCCGGGCACCTGGCGTGCCGAGGCCGAGCGGGCGTTGCCCGCACCCGCGTCCGCGCAGGACCGCGCGGAGCCGAGCACGAAGGGCGCCGCGCCCAGCGTCGAGGCCCTGACGGGCGACGTGGCCGCGCCGTTGCAGCGGCTGCGCGCGCGGGATGCCCTGCAGGCGTGTCTCGACGCGATCGCCCGGGAGTACGGATCCGTACCGGTCGTGGCGCAGACCATCGAGTACGCCCGGTTCCAGCAGGCGCCCTCGCTGATCGTGCGGTTCGCCGGGCCGGACGGCACGTGGATCTGGGTGAGCGGACCGGACTGCGGAGCGCCCGGTGCCGGCGCGGCCACCCGGTTCCACGTGAAGGTACGCTGACCCGCACCGCGTTCCCGGTGGGTGAGTTCGACCACGGGCCTCTGACGCGCGGGAATGACGCGTCCTTACGATGAGGTTCTAGCGTGCGTAGTCGCCGGGTGCCGGCGACATCGAATCGGAGGGGTCGGCAGTGGACGAGGTCCGAAACCTGATCATCATCGGCTCGGGACCAGCCGGCTATACGGCGGCGCTGTACGCGGCCCGGGCAAACCTGAATCCGTTGATCATCGAGGGCGTACAGTCCGGCGGCTCGCTGATGACCACCACCGAGGTGGAGAACTTCCCCGGTTTCCCCGAGGCCATCATGGGTCCGGAACTGATGGACAACATGCGTAAGCAGGCCGAGCGGTTCGGGGCCGAGTTCATCACCGACGACGTGACCCGCGTCGAGCTGTGCGACCGCCCGACCGAGGCGGGCAGCGAGGGCCTCAAGACGGTGTGGGTGGGCGACACCACGTACTTCGCGCGCGCGGTCATCCTCGCCACCGGCTCCGCGTGGCGGCCGCTGGGCGTGCCGGGGGAGCAGGAGCTGCTGGGTCACGGCGTCTCGTCGTGCGCCACCTGTGACGGATTCTTCTTCCGCGGGCAGCACATCGTCGTGGTGGGCGGTGGCGACTCCGCGATGGAGGAGGCCACGTTCCTGACGAAGTTCGCGGAGACCGTGACCATCGTGCACCGGCGGGACTCGTTCCGGGCCAGCAAGGTGATGCAGGTCCGGGCGTTGAACAACCCCAAGATCAAGATCGAGTGGAACAGCGAGGTCGAGGAGGTCCTCGGCGCCGACGGCAAGGTCGTCGGGGTACGCCTGCGCGACACGCAGACCGGGGCCACCAAGGTCCTCGACGTCACGGGCGTCTTCGTCGCGATCGGGCACGACCCGCGCAGCGAGCTGTTCAAGGGCCAGATTGAGCTCGACGCCGACGGCTACGTCAAGGTGGAGAGCCCGAGCACCCGGACGAACATCCCCGGCGTGTTCGCGGCCGGTGACCTGGTCGACCACACGTACCGGCAGGCCATCACCGCCTCCGGAACGGGCTGCGCCGCGGCCCTGGACGCCGAGCGCTTCATCGCCTCGTTCATCGAACTCTGAGCAACTGAGCCTCGTTCATCGAACTCTGAGCAACCGACTGAAATCCCGGAGGTACCTGGTGGGAGCTACCAAGGCGGTCACCGACGCCACGTTCGCCAGCGATGTGCTGCAGTCCCAGAAGCCGGTACTGGTGGACTTCTGGGCCGAGTGGTGCGCCCCGTGCCGCAAGGTCGAGCCGCTGCTGGCCGAAATCGCCACCGAAATGGGCGACAAGGTGGACATCGTCAAGGTCAACATTGACGAGAACCCCGAGACCGCCCGCGCCTACCGGGTGATGTCCGTGCCGACGCTGACCATGTTCAAGGGCGGCGAGCCGGTCAGCTCCGTGGCCGGCGCCAAGCCGAAGGGCGCCCTGATCAACCTCATCGAATCGGCGCTCTGACACCAGATCGACCACGACGCCCCCGTGTCCGCCGGACGCGGGGGCGTCACCATTTCGTGATCCCCCGCACGGATCGTCGATCGACGCCCGGCCGCGGAAGATTGTGCGCGGTACGCTCCGGAGGTTGCCCTTCCGCCTACCCCCGAGCCCAAGGGAGCCGCGCGTGCGTGCGATCCGACGTGGAGATTCCGGACCGGCCGTTGAGGAGATCCGGTCGATCCTCGTGGCGCTCGACCTGCTCGAGTTCCCCTCCGACGTCTACGACGACGCCACGGAGACCGCCGTACGCGCGTTCCAGCAGAGTCGCGGCATCGGCGTCGACGGCATCGTCGGCGCCGAGACCTGGCAGGCGCTCGACGGCGCCCGCTGGACCCTAGGCGACCGCACCCTCTTCCACTCCATCCCGGCCGCACTGACCGGCGAGGACGTCCGCGCCCTGCAGGAACGGCTGATGGAGATGGGCTACGACACCGGCCGCGCCGACGCCATCTACGGCGCGCGCACTGCTCGGGCGGTGGCCCAGTTCCAGCGCGAGGTCGGCCTGACCCCGGACGGCACGTGCGGCCCGCAGACGATGCACGCACTGCGGCGGCTCGGCCGCAAGGTGGTCGGCGGGCGCCCCCAGTGGCTGCGCGAGGCCGAGGCGTTCCGCCACTCCGGCCCCAACCTGATGGGCAAGACCATCGTCATCGACCCCGGCCACGGCGGCCCGGGCGACCTCGGCGTGGTGGTGCCCGACGGCCCGCTGCGCTGGACCGAGGCCGACCTGGCGTTCGACCTGGCCGCCCGCCTGGAGGGCCGGATGGCCGCCGCCGGCATGCGGGTGCACCTCACCCGTGGGCCGTCGCCCGCCGAGCCGATGACCGGCGCCCAGCGTGCGGAGCTGGCCAACAGCCTCGGCGCCGACCTGCTCATCTCCCTGCACCTCGACGGCCACGACAACCCGACCGCCGACGGCGTAGCCACCTACCACTACGGCACCGGCAACGGCCTGACCTCGACGGTCGGCGAACGGCTGGCGAATCTGGTGCAGCGCGAGATCGTGGTGCGCACCGGGATGCGTGACTGCCGCATCCACGCGAAGACCTGGGAACTGCTCCGGCTGACCCGGATGCCCGCGGTCCGCGTCGACTTCGGCTACCTCACCTCACCGGTCGAGCGGGAGCGGATCGTCGACCCGCTGTTCCGCGAGCAGCTCGTCGAGGCGATCCTCGCCGCGGTGCAGCGGATGTACTACCCGGTCGAGCAGGACGTGCCGACGGGTTCGATCGACGTCCGCAAGCTGCGGATGGTGCTGGCCCAGGGGGCCTGACTCAGGACTGGGTGGAACGCGTCGCCGCGGCCGGGCGCACCGGGCGCAGCAGGGTGTCCGGGCTCATCGAGCCGAGCAGCTTCTCCAGCGCGTACTCGACGTCGGACTTCCAGGACAGAGCCGTACGCAGCTCCAGCCGCAGGCGCGGGTAGCGCGGGTGCGGGCGTACCGTCTTGAAGCCCACCGACAGGAAGAAGTCGACAGGGGCGACGCAACTGCCCGCGCCCTCCTCGCCGGTCTCGCCGAACTTCGCGTCGCCGAACGCCTCGATCGCCTTGACGCCGCGCTTGGTGAGATCGCGGGCGACCCCCTGCACCAGCATCCGGCCCAGCCCGCCCCCGGCGAACGCCGCGACCACGTGCGCCGTCGTCAGCAACACGGCGTCGGCGGACACCGGGGAGGTCGGAAACGCCATCGACCGCGGCACGTAGGCCGGCGGGGCGTACATGACATAGCCGGCCGGCATCCCGTCCACGTACGCGAGCTTGCCGCACGAACCCCACTCCAGCAGGGTCTGCGACACCCAGGCTTCCTTCTCCAATCCGGGATCACCGGAGGCGCACGCGCGCTCGGCGGAGACGGGGTCGAGTTCCCAGTAGACGCACTGGCGGCAGGGCCGGGGCAGATCCTCGAGGGTGTCGAGAGTCAGGTTGACCAGGCGTCGCGACATGGGCGGGCCCCTCAGCATCTGCGGAATGTCCGGTTGACGAAGCACGGTCCTGTTCACGTGCCCGTCCGCGCCCCCGTCGGATACTACGCCGCAATGTGCTTGAACGGCACCGATCGGACTCGGCGGCAGGCCACCACCGGCTCGTTGGCAGGCGGGCCCCGCGAAGCGTGCGATTAGCATGAATGCCGTTGTCGCCAGTTTCAGGAGGGGTGAACGGCATGACCGGTACGACCCAGGACGACTACACAGACCGCTATGCGCGGCGGGTGCGCGGGATGACCACCTCGGAGATCCGCGCACTGTTCGCCGTCGCCAGCCGCCCCGAGGTGGTGTCGCTGGCGGGCGGGTCGCCGTACATCGCGGCGCTGCCGCTCGACGCGGTGGGGGAGATGCTCGGCCGGCTCGCCGCCGAGGAAGGGACCTCGACCCTGCAGTACGGCATCGGGCAGGGCACCGCCGAACTGCGCGAGGGCATCTGCGAGGTCATGTCGCTGTCCGGCATCGACGCGTCGACCGGTGCGTCACCCGACGACGTGGTGGTGACCGTCGGCGGTCAGCAGGCGCTGGACCTGGTGGCACGGCTGTTCCTGGACCCGGGCGACGTGGTGCTCGCCGAGGGGCCGACATACGTCGGCGCACTCGGCGCATTCCAGGCCGCCCAGGCACAGGTTCGCCATGTCGCCATGGACGCCGACGGTCTGATCCCCGCGGCGTTGGAGGCGGCCATCGCCGAGACCGCCGGACGAGCCAAGTTCCTGTACACCATCCCGACGTACCAGAACCCGGCCGGCGTCACGCTGACCGACGAGCGGCGCGAACAGGTACTGGACATCTGCGAACGGGCCGGACTGCTGGTGGTCGAGGACGACCCGTACGGCACGCTGAGCTTCGCGGGCGACGCGCCCCGGCCGCTGCGGGCGCGCCGCCGCGACGGGGTGTTCTACATCAGCACGTTCTCCAAGACGTTCGCGCCGGGACTGCGGGTCGGCTGGATCCTGGCGCCGCACGCCGTACGCGAAAAGCTCGTCATGGCCAGCGAGGCGCAGATCCTGTGCCCGAGCGCGTTCGCTCAGGCCGCGGTCACCAAGTACCTCGCCACCATGCCGTGGCGCGAGCAGATCAAGGCGTACCGCGAGATCTACCGCGAACGCCGCGACGCCCTGCTCGACGCGCTCGCGGACCTGATGCCCGCCGGCACGACCTGGACCCGCCCCGAGGGTGGCCTGTTCGTCTGGGCGACCCTGCCCGACGGCCTGGACTCCAAGGCGATGATGCCGCGCGCCATCGCCGCCCGCGTCGCCTACGTGCCCGGCACCGGATTCTTCGCCGACGGATCCGGCGCCGGGCACATGCGGCTCAACTTCTCCTTCCCGCCGCCCGAGCGCATCCGCGAGGGTGTCCGCCGCCTCTCCGGCGTGATGGAGCAGGAACTCGCAATGCGCGCGGTCTTCGGCACCCCGACCCCACACCGCCGTCGTGGGCACGCCGGCGCGGACACGCCCGGCCCCGACTTGGCATGATCAAGTTCATGGGTACGGAGGAAGACGTGCGAGTTCTGATCCTGGCCGGCGGCCTGTCCTACGAGCGGGACGTGTCGCTGCGTTCGGGCCGTCGGGTGCTGGACGCGCTGCGCGCCGCCGGCCTCCAGGCGGAGATGCGCGACGCCGACGTGACGCTACTGCCCTCGTTGCAGGAGGATCCGCCGGACGCCGTGGTCATCGCGCTGCACGGCGCCACAGGGGAGGACGGCTCGCTGCGCGGGGTGCTTGACCTGTGCGGCGTGCCGTACGTCGGGTGCGACGCCCGCGCCTCCCGCCTGGCGTGGGACAAGCCGTCCGCGAAGGCCATGCTCCGCGAGGCCGGCATCCCCACCCCCGACTGGGTGGCACTGCCGCACGACCGGTTCTCCGAGCTGGGCGCGGTCGCGGTACTCGACCGCATCGCCGACCGGCTCGGCCTGCCCCTGATGGTCAAGCCGGCGCAGGGCGGTTCCGGCCTCGGCGCCGCCGTCGTCCGCGACGAAGCCGATCTGCCGGCCGCCATGGTGGGCTGCTTCGCGTACGACTCCACGGCGCTGGTCGAGCGGTACGTGCCCGGCATGGACGTGGCGGTCTCCGTGGTCGATCTCGGCGACGGGCCGCAGCCGCTACCCGCCGTCGAGATCGTCCCCCGCAACGGGGTGTACGACTACGCCGCCCGATACACGGCCGGGCTGACCACCTGGCACACCCCCGCACGCCTCGACCCGGCCGTTGCCGCGCGGGTGGCCTCGACCGCGCTCGCCGCGCACGAGGCCTTGGGCCTGCGGGATCTTTCCCGGGTCGATCTGATCGTCGACGCCGCGGGCGAGCCGCATGTACTCGAGGTCAACGTCTCGCCGGGTATGACGGAGACGTCGCTGCTGCCGCTTGCCGTGCAGGCCGCGGGTCTGGACTTCGGGAAGGTGCTGGGCGGGTTGGTCGGCCGCGCCCTGGCACGGGGTTGACTGGCGCCGGTACACCGTCCCGTGGTTGGCGGCGCCCAGTAGTGACGGCGCCGAGTAGTGACGGCGCCCGGTGGTGGCGCTGCGCGTTGTAGCTCCGTCGGATGGGCGCCCTGTCCGCTGAGGCGCCCATCCGATGAGGCTCCTTGTCTTCCGACGCCCCGTTCCCTGACGCTCCGTCTCCTGAGGCGCCGTCCGCTGGCGCGCCGTCCGCTGAGGCGCTGTCCGCTGAGGCGCCGTCCGCAGAGGCGCCGCCCGCTGAGGCGCCGTCCGCTGAGGCGCTGTCCGCTGAGGCGCTGTCCGCTGAGGCGCTGTCCGCTGAGGCGCTGTCCGCTGAGGCGCCGCCCCCTGAGGCGCCGCCCGCTGAGGCGCTGTCCGCTGAGGCGCTGTCCGCTGAGGCGCTGTCCGCAGAGGCGCCGCCCGCTGACGCGCCGCCCCCTGACGCGCCGTCCGCAGGGGCGCTGTCCGCAGGGGCGCCGTCCCCTGAGGCCCCCATCCGATGAGGCGGCCGTCCGCTGATCTGATTCGCCCTCTGGTATGGGTCGCCCTCAGATCTCACAGCGGCCGATGATCTGCGCGATCAGGTGCCTGCGCCGGCCGCGTCCGCCGGTTCGGAGGCCTCGCCGGATGGCTGCCCCGGCACCGACGCCGAGGGCCGCTTGCTTTCCGTCCCGTCGGGTTCTGGGCAGTCTTCTGCGGACGCGGTCGCCTGCTCCGCAGTCGCGCCTTCCCCCGGTCCGGCAGTCGTCGCTCCGGTGCCTTCACATTCGGTGCGCGCGTGATTCGCGCCGGCGTCGCCACCCTTTGCTCTTCCCGGCGCCGCGGCATCCGATCCGGCGGCATCAGATGCAACGTCGTGCGATCCGGCGTCGTACAGCCGAGCATCGCTCGGCCGGGCGCTGATCCCCGCGTCGCACAGCGCGGCTTGGTCGGTCTTCGCGCTGCTCGCCGACCCGTCGGCGGTGTCGCTGTGAGGCGCCTGCCCACCGCCAGCTGCGGTCTGGGCCGGCTGCCCACCGCCTGGTTCGTTGTGGGCCGGGTCGCCCCCAAGGGGTTCGATATTCGCCGACTCCCCGCCAGGTTGGTCGTGGGCCGACTGCCCGTCAGGTTGGTCGTGGGCCGACTGCCCGTCAGGTTGGTCGTGGACCGACTCCCCGCCAGGTTGGTCGTGGACCGACTCCCCGCCAGGTTGGCTGTGAGCCGACTCCCCGCCAGGTTGGCTGTGAGCCGACTCCCCACCGCTGGCTTCTGTGTGGGACCCCGGCGCGCCGTTGAGGCCGCCGCTCTGCTCGTCGGCGTTTTCCACGGCGGTCGTCTGCGATGCGTCGCCGTTGCCACCCGAGGAGGCGGTGGGTGAGTCACTGATCGTGGACGGTGCCTGCCATGCGATGTGGGGCGGCTCAGCGATCGCACGCCCACCGAACTCGCCGAGCCACGCGGCCACCAGCGCCAGACTCTCGCGCCATTGCTGCTCCGGAACGACCGGAAGGATGTCGTCCCAGAGCGAGAGGAAGGTGCCACGGAGCTGGAGTCGCCCGTACGGGCGGGCGAGGAACCACATGTGCAGGTGAGCGGAGCCGTCGCCCCAGCGGTTGACGTGGACGCGAGCCACGCCGTCGAGCGAGCGGATCGCGCGTTCGAGCCGTACCGTCATGACTCCGAGTTCGGCGGCCAGCAGATTCGGCAGGTCGCCGAGATCGAGGTGGGATCGGCATTCGAGGATGAGGACCACCGGCAAGCCGGTCGGCCGGTCCATCGCACGGACACGCCACCGGTCACTGACCCAGATGTACGCGTCGTCCGGGGTGTTGCAAGCGACGCAGTCGGTGGCGTCCTCACCACTGCGCGGGGGTTCGACGGCGACCGGATCAGCGAGCGCCTTGACCCGCATATCCCCTTCGAAGGGGAAGGAAGGCCAGCGCGTGAAGTCTGGGAGCGGGGGATTGTTGTCGGGCACGTGGCTGACCCTAGCCCAGGCGCCGGGCACTGTCCCGGCTCAATTTGAGTGAACTCCCTGCGTCGGGTCAGCCGTTCAGGCACCGCCGCAGACGTTGATCCAGATCACCATGTGTGGACGGCCGTGTCACTGGCTCAGTTGTCCACAGAAGTTATCCACAGGCCCGACGGTTTCCCGTGAAACACCACGTAGATGCGGGGGCGTGCCTGTGGATACGCCCGCAGGGTCTCCCCGAGGCATCGGCGACGTTTCACGTGAAACGGCGCGCCTCGCGGCACTCAACAAGACTTACGCACAGCCTGTGGATATTCATCCGCCCGGCCTCCGGGCCGCCGTGGACATGCCCCCGTGAGGCACACCCGGGGTCGGCCTCGGCTCAGGTTCACGACAGGGCTTCTAGCAGCCCGGGCTGGCGTCGAGTGGCGGTACCGCCGGGATGGCCTCTTCGCGATCCGCACGCAGCTCCTGCCCGACCCGAAGGCCGGGCATCCATCGAAAGGGCCTTTGCGCCATCCGTTGTTTCACGTGAAACGGCACCGGGCACCGGGCACCGGGCACCGGGCACCGGGCACCGGGCACCGGGCACCGGGCACCGGGCACCGGGCACCGGGCACCGGGCACCGGGCAGATTGTGGCCGGCGGTTTCACGTGAAACGAGCCCAGTCAGCGGATCGTGCCTGATGGCCGGGTACAACGGCCTACTGCTCGTCACGGCCTGTCTGGGCGCGTCCTTGAAGTCATGACGAGAAGGCTCGCGGTGCCGGTCCCAGAGCACTGGGGGAGTCCTGCCAAAGCTGCGTCAATGACCACGCATCGCTGTGAGCTTCGCTGTGCCGCGTCGCCGACATGCGCGCTTCCCCCTCCGGGTGGATCAGGCAGTCATCTCGGCCGTCGGTGCCGAGACTGCACAGGACGGCAGGGGCGTCCAAGTTGGCCGCCGCCAAACGGGTGCTCGGATTGCCTGTCGGGGACGCTCTAGTTGACGCGGCTGTGGGCCTCAGTTGACGCGGCTCTGAGCCTCCTCGCTGCGATGCCGTTCCCCGCGCGTCGACCGAGCTGGCGACTCGGGGCACGTCTCTAGGCCGTCCTCAGCCGAACACACGACTCCGCCGTTTCACGTGAAACCGGTGATCGAGCTAGCAGCACTGCCTCCGTTGAGCAGTTCGACGCCCGCTCTCCCGGCGGTTGGGGAGCGCACGGACAGGCAATGTCCAAGGGAAGCGCGGATTTCCTGTCGCCCAGGGCGCCTGAGCGATCACCGGGGCTGCCCGCTAACCGCCGCCCAAATGGGAACGGGGATGTCTCAGACGTCAGAGGCCGTCTCTGGCAAGGACAGCGGGCGCCCAAGTGCCCGCTGCTGGCCGCTGGCCCTGGCCGCTGGCCCTGGCCGCTGGCCCTGGCCCCTGGCCGCCTGACTGCTGGCCGCTGACTGCTGACTGCTGGCTGCTGGCTGCTGGCTGCTGGCTGCGCACATTGAGCCAGAGATCCGAGTCGTGCCAACGCTTCATCGTCGAGGTGAACCACCGCGCCAAGAACGCCAGCGAACATCGTCGCGACACACGGCTGGGTTGGGCGGACGCCCGCGCCTGCTGCGGGGGACAGTCGGCGACGACCTCGGCGCCAGTGCCCTTCAACTGGGCGACCGCAGTCACCCACAATTGCCCGTTGGGGCCTCTCGCGCCGAGGTCGCTTTGGGAGCAAGTGGGACCGGGACCGTTCGCGCTGAAGCCGCTCAGAATCGGCGAGGCCTCATGTGCGGGCATCCCACTCTCGGCTCCACGCCCGAGGCGGATGGCCCTGGCATCTCCGTCTTGGCCCTAACGCCTGCCGCTGTCTCCATCCGGGTCCAGAAGCGACGCGGTCCCCAATCTCCCACCGCACCGGCGCTCGGCGGACAGAACGCGATCAGCCCCGTTGCGTCCGAGCCGGCCGATGCGTTCGACGAGGCGTAGTTCAGACCCCATCCAGGCCCTAAGGACCGATCGCTGGAAACGTTCTACACGCGCCGCTCAGGGCAAGGACGGTACCCACACAGTTCCCATAGTCAGAAGCCGAGACTGATAGCGCCAAGGACGCAGACTTACAGAAGCCGCGGTTTCACGTGAAACAAGAACCGCCTACCGCGTCCGCTCGGCCACGCTGGTCGGCCTGGGCATGACATGGACTCGGCGACCTCCCACGTGCGGGCGGAATTGCCAGACGCGAGGTTCCACTGCTCGGGGGGGGGGGGGGGGGGGGTCGCCGGCCATACACCGAACCACGACTGAGATCCCCACTCGTACTGCGTTCGGTACAGCCAGGGGAGACTCCGCGATCGGAGCGGGCAGCGTTCAGGCATCGCTCAAATGTTGTGGCCGTCCCACCGCGATGGTTAGGGGCTACCAACGAGAGCGTCATACATGTTCTCAACCGAGCTGTGCTGTGCAGTGCCGCGGCATCGAATCGCATTCCGAAGTCGAACAGCAGCCGCAGCGGCCCACGGAAAGTGATGCGGAGCCAGCTCCCGACACCTCACAGCCGTGACCAGATCGCCGTTGTAGATCAGCACCAGCAGTGGCGAGCTGCGGTGGGGCCCGATCCGGAGATGGTCCTCGCCGCAAGCCGATGCGCAGCACCGTATCGGCGTCGGGGGTGGTGGGGGTGGTGGTGGGGGCGACAATGTATGGCCCCGGATTCGGTTAGCGAATTGCTCGCCGCGCTCAACCAGACACAGCTGATCTCTAAGCGAACAGCCAAGCGACCTAAGCGGCTTTGCTCGACGCGTTGTCTCAAGTGCCCCCACGGCAGAGGTCTGGCGGACTCCGGCGGTTAGAGAATGAGCTGCGCAGCGGCACCTCGAAAGGCCGAGAACCCGGCACAGCATTGGGGGCCCGCCATCTAAGGCTGGAATGCCGCGAGGCAAACAGCCACAACGGTCGTCACGTCGCCGCACGACTACCCTTCGATTAGCACAACGCCGTCCCACGCCCCAGCGCGGACGAGGCGGTCTGCGAGGGGGGTGATAGCCACACCGCCAGAGTGAGTCTCGGACGAGAGCCAGTCGTTCTGCCAGCATCGGTGCCGACGCCGCGCGGGCCAACTCGCAGCCACCATAGTCCCGGCAGAGACTCAACGGTGTGCGAGAAGCTTGGTGATCGATCCATCACCGCGGGGTTCGGCCTGCCGCCACCAAGCAGAGTCGAATCGGCCTCGCGTTCGTCACTGGGCGCTCCTCAAGTCCGCGATTTCAGCCTTTCGGAACGAATACGACCGCAGAAACCACGCGAGCGAAATCTCAGGAGAATCGTTCTGGGAGAACCGCATCCACAGGCCAAGTGAGTGTTGATTCCGGTGTGAAGGACTACGAGCAGCACCAGCAACAGAAAATAGGCGTCAGGAAAACCCCGCGCGAGCGGGGACCCACATGAAAAGACAGGCTCGCGATTCAGAATCGCGGCCTGTCTTGTCCGGCGGAGTAGACCCGCCCAGCTCCGTCGGAACGACGCGCCTAGCCTTCGCCACCCTCCTGGTCGACACCGATCATGCCGACGATGCGTTCCAGGTCATCAACCGTGGCGAACTCGATGGTGATCTTTCCCTTGTTACGACCGATGTCGACCTTGACGCGGGTGTCGAAGCGATCCGACAGCCGCTCGGCCAGGTCGTTGAGCGCCGGCGCGTGCACCTTGGCACGGCGGGTCGGCGCGGCCTTCTTGACCGGGCCGTCGGCCAGGGACAAGGACACGAGTTCCTCGGTGGCGCGTACGGAAAGCCCTTCGGCGACGATCCGCAGCGCCAACTTCTCCTGCGTGTCGCCATCCTCGAGGCCGAGCAGCGCGCGAGCGTGTCCCGCGGACAGCACACCCGCCGCGACTCGGCGCTGTACCGGCGCGGGCAGGTTGAGCAGACGGATCGTGTTGGAGATCTGCGGACGGCTCCGGCCGATTCGCCGCGCCAGCTCCTCATGGGTAGCGCCGAACTCTTCGAGCAGTTGCTGGTACGCGGCCGCCTCTTCCAGCGGGTTCAGGTTCGCCCGGTGGATGTTCTCCAGCAGGGCGTCGCGCAACATGGCGTCGTCGCGGGTATCCCTGATGATCGCGGGGATGGTCTCCCGGCCGATGGCCTGCGCGGCACGCCACCGCCGCTCGCCCATGACCAGCTCGTACTTGCCTTCGCCGAGTTCCCGCACCACGATCGGCTGCAGGAAACCGACCTCCTGAATGGAGACCTTGAGTTCTTCGAGTGCCTCTTCCTCGAAGACATGCCGGGGCTGTCTCGGGTTCGGCTCGATGGCGGTGACCGGAAGGTCCGCGAAGCGCGCACCCGGCACGGGTGCCAACTCCTCGTTGACTGGTGGTTCTTCCACGGGCGGCTCGTAGGCGGGATCGGGCTCACTGGGCGCGGTGAACTGCGCGGGCGGCGCCGAGATCGGGGCGGCCGGAGCCGGCGGTTCGATCGGGGGCGCGGCAGGCGGTGCCTCCGGTGGTGCCACCGCTTCCGGGGGCGCCTCCTCGGTGGCAACGGCCGATCCCGAAGGCGGTGCCGTGGGAATCAACGCGCCCAGGCCCCGCCCGAGACCTCCCCGTGGACGGTTCTTCATGCCGTGCCTCCCGTGTTGACCCCGCGCATCGCAAGCTCGAGCGCTGCCTCGAAGTAGCTGGTCGCGCCCCGCGAACCCGGATCGTAGGTCATCACGGACTGGCCGTAGCTCGGTGCCTCCGACACCCGCACGTTACGCGGGATCACGGCCTCGAGCACCTTGGCGCCGAAGTGGTTACGCACGTCCTGCTCGACCGCGTCCGCCAACCGGGTACGGCGGTCGTACATGGTGAGCAGGATGGTCGAGACGTCCAGCGCTGGGTTCAGGTGCTGGCGCACCAGGTTGATGTTGTTGATGAGCTGATTCAGACCTTCCAGCGCGTAGTACTCGCACTGGATCGGGATCAGCACCTCCTGCGCCGCCACGAGCGCGTTGACCGTGAGCAGCCCGAGCGACGGCGGGCAATCGATGAAGACGTAGTCGAACGTTTCGGGGTGCGCGGCGATGGCGCGCGCCAGGCGCGACTCGCGGGCCACCACGGAGACCAGCTCGATCTCAGCGCCGGCGAGGTCTATGGTCGCGGGCACGCACCACAGGTTCGGAATGCCCTCCACCGCCTGGGCCACTTCGGCCAGCGGAACGTTGTCGATCAGGCAGTCGTACACGTCGGGGACGCCGGCGTGATGCGGCACGTTGAGGCCGGTCGAGGCGTTGCCCTGCGGGTCAAGGTCGACGACGAGTACGCGGTTGCCGTGCAACGCGAGCGCCACCGCGAGGTTCACGGTCGTCGTGGTCTTTCCGACGCCGCCCTTCTGGTTCGCCACGCACAGGATGCGGGGGTGGTCGGGGCGCGGCATCGTGATCTCGCCGCTCGGGTTGAGGATCTGCACGGCACGCAGCGCCTCCATGGCCAGCGGCGGATCGCCCTCGTCGCCGTCCGCCGTTTCACGTGAAACATCTTCGTCCGACGGCGCAGAGCCGACGGACGAGGTCGGCGGTACGGGCGCGGAGGCGGAGCCCGTCGGCGGCCCGGAACGCGGTGCGGGCGCGGGCCGCCTGGCCTCCGGTGCACCACCCTCGGCCGCGTCCTCCGAAACCGTTGTGGGCGTGCCGTACACCTGACCCGCGGAGGCCTGCCCTCCGTGTCCGTTTGCTACGCGTGGCTGCGGCACGCCATGCTCCCCCTTTTCGGGCCCCAACCCGGGCTTATCGGAGACAGTGGATGGATCGGTTTCACGTGAAACACCGTTCCACGTGCCACGGCCACCGTCGACACCTCTGCCGTACTCCTGCACCGTCTTATCCCTGCCTGGTCGGATTGGATCGGCACCGCGAGCACTCACCGTGGCACCGTGTGGCGATGCGTGCGGTCCGGCAGAAAGCGGTGGAGTGACACTCGCCCCCACCGTCTGCTCCACACTATCGACGCGCGGCCAGCCTACGGCCGCGGGGCGAGCCTCGCCACGATTCTCCGCCTGATGGGCCCCTGAGGGCGACCCCGGTTCGGCTTCGAAGACCATGAATCCCGCCACGAATCGCAGCGCGACCGCGCCGGGCGGTGGACCCGGAACGGGTGGCCACGCTTTTCGACCACCCCCGGACCCCGCGGCGCCCTCATTCACCACGCGGCCCCCGACCTGCGGATCCCGCGAACCAGCGATGGGAATTGACCCGTCTGCGGAGTCCGGCACACCGCCCATGTTCAGGGGTTGGACGGCGGGTGCCGCAGACGACCCGGGAGTCTCCGACGACGGCACGGCAGCCTTGGTCGGGGAAGGCCCGCCCGGCGACGAGGCCGCGGATGACGTGTCGCCGCCGGGGGAGCGTGCCGCCGGGGGCTCGGCCAC
This sequence comes from Krasilnikovia sp. MM14-A1004, assembly GCF_047159485.1. Classification (GTDB taxonomy): domain Bacteria; phylum Actinomycetota; class Actinomycetes; order Mycobacteriales; family Micromonosporaceae; genus Actinoplanes. The sequence goes on from NZ_AP038773.1 coordinate 7,077,048, forward strand.
CGGGACGCGTGGAGCCGTCGGGTGCGCCGCCTCCGCGACCGCACGTGGGACTCGTCCGGCTCGCTTACGTGCGCCCCGCCTGCCCATCTATCCCCTCCGCGTTCTCCCTCGTCCAGAGCCGCGTTCTCCGCCGCGCGGGCGCCGCCCCGTACCGGCCGCCCGTGCGGACGACCTCGACCGTGGCGGCACGACGTCCCGTTCCCGCACGACCTCCACGACCGTGCTGGGGGGATCGATCACTCCGGTCCCGCAGGACCGGACGACCGGTTCGGAGCCGCCAAGGCTCTTGATCGCCTCGCGATGCTCCGCCACCTCCTCCGTGGCCGACGCTCCCTTGAGGGCGAGCAGCCTGCCGCCCACCGCGGCGAGCGGAAGGCACCAGCCGGCCAGCCGGTCCAGTGGAGCGACCGCTCTGGCGGTGACGACGTCAGCGGCGACGGGGGGCCCACCGGCAACCTCTTCGGCCCTGCCGCGGACGACCGTGACGGTCGCGTCGAGGCCGAGCGTTGTCACCGCCTCGGACAGGAAGGCGGTACGCCGTGCCAGTGGCTCGACCAGGGTGATGGTGAGGTCCGGCCGGGCCACAGCCAGCACGATACCGGGCAAACCAGCACCAGATCCGACATCCACCACATACGCGCCTTTAGGTATCAGATCGGCTAAGACGGCGCAGTTGATGAGGTGGCGCTCCCAGATCCGGGGAGCCTCCCGGGGCCCGATCAGACCACGGACCACGCCGTCCGTGACGAGCAGTCGTGCGTACGTGGTGGCGAGCGGGAGCCGATCGCCGAACACCCGCCGCGCGGCCTCAACCAGCTCGGCCGGAGGGTCGGCCGACACGGCCGGACCGGGACCGGCCGTCGCCGCGGGAGCAGGTTCGGCAGCGTCCGAGGACTCAGCGGGGTCCACACCAGGGACAGCGGAGGAGGGCTGCGCAGACGACGGCGGCCCGGGCCGTTCAGCACCCGGGCCGCCGTCACCCGCGCCGAAGCGGGGTGTGGTCATTGCGTCAGTCAGCCGGCCGGACCACGATGCGCCGGTTCGGCTCGACACCCTCCGACTCGCTCTGCACGCCCGAGATCGCATTGACCACGTCGTGCACGCACTTGCGCTCGAAAGCCGACATCGGGTCCAGGCGTACGGCGTCGCCGTGCTCCTTGACCTTCTCGACCGCGTTGCGCGCGACCGCCGCCAGTTCCTTGCGCCGGGTCGCGCGGTAGCCGCCGATGTCGAGCAGCAGGCGGCTCGGCGACCCGGTCGCCCGGAAGATCGCCAGCCGGGTCAGCTCCTGGAGCGCCTCCAGCGTGGCGCCGCGCTGGCCGACGAGCGGCTGCAGGCGGCCGCCGACGACCTCGACCATCGGGCGGCCGGCGGAGACCAGTTCGTCGATGTCGCCGTCGTAGTCGAGGATGTCGAGCAACCCCTCGACGTAATCGGCGGCGATCTCGCTCTGCCGGAACAGGTCGCTGTCGGAGGAGCCGCCCTCGGCCTTCTGGTCCGGCTGGCCGCCGGCCTCCGGTGCGCTGCCGTTCTCGGCAGAAACGCCGTCCGCCTCCGTATCGACTGTCTCGCTCGACTCGGCGGCGCTGGGCGTGCTGGTGTCGGTCACGGTGTCATCTCCGTACTCTCGTGCCGGACCTGCCGGTCCGCTGTTTCCCGGGTCGGCGGTGTCCGTACGCCGGCACGGGTAGGTCTGTGCGGGCAGGGTGCCGCGCCGCGGGCCGTGGGCCCCGCGCGCCGGCTATCCCTGCGGTTTGTTCGCCGGTCTAGCGCCCTTCTTGGGGTTCGTCGGCTTGGCGCCCGGCTTGGGAGCGAGGGCCTTGGTGTCCACCACCGGATTCTGCGACTCGGTCTCCGCGCTGGCCTTGCCACGACCGAACAGGCCACCCGTACGGGCCGGCTGGACCGGGTTCTTGGTGGAGCTGCTCTTGGCGACGCCGGAGCCGCCTGCCGGGCGGGGGCCCGAGCCGCGGTTGCCGGCCATCTGCGGCGGCGGGAACTTCCGCAGCACCCACTGCTGCTGGGCGAGGGTGAACAGGTTGTTCGTGACCCAGTAGATGATGACACCGATCGGGAACAGCGAGCCCGAAACCAGCAGGGACAGCGGGATGCCGTAGAGCATCAGGCGCTGGATCATCTTCTGCTGCGGGTCCTCGGCCCAGCCGGTCTTGAGGATCATCTGACGGCTGGTCAGGTACGTGGTCGTCATCATGATCAGGATCAGCAGACCGGCCACGACCTTGACCGTGGTACCGCTGGCGTTCAGCGCAGCCAACTGCTCGGGTGTCGAGCCGAACTTCGCCGGCAGCGGCGCGCCGAACAGGCGGGCCTGGGTGGCGCTGTTGAACTGCTCCAGGGTCCAGCCGTACAGCGTCTTGTACTTGTCGGGCAGGGTGGGGTTCAGGTGCTTGAGCACGTGGAACAGGCCCAGGAAGACCGGGATCTGCAGGAACATCGGAAGGCAGCCCATCAGCGGGTTGGCCTTCTCCGTCCGGTACAGCTCCATCATTTCTTTCTGGAGCGTCTCCCGGTCACCCTTGTGCTTCTCCTGCAGCTCCTTGACCTTGGGCTGCAGGGCCTGCATGGCCCGCTGGGACTTGATCTGCTTGACGAAGACGGGGAACAGGATGACCCGGACCGTCACCACCAGGAACACGATGGCCAGGACCCAGGTCCAGTTGGTGCCCAGGACCCGGAACTCGGGGATGCCGATGGCGACCCACAGGTCGTGCCAGCGCAGGAGGATCCACGAGATCGCGTAGTAGATCCAGTCGAGACTCAATTCATGCTCCAGTCACATCGGCAGGACGGCGACGCTTCGGCTCAGGCACCGGGTCGTACCCACCGGGGTGGAAGGGTTGGCAGCGCAACAGCCGCCAGATCGCCAGACGGGTCCCGTGCAGAGCGCCGTGCCGCGCCAACGCCTCCTGGGCGTAGGCGCTGCACGAGGGGTGGAACCGACAGCGGGCCGGCAGTGCCGGGCTCAAATACCGACGGTACGCGACGACTGCACCGATCATCAGCCGGGCGACCAGCGAGGCGCGCCGCGTCGGGGCCGGATCGGGTTCCGGCGTGCCCTCGCCGGGCGTCGTACCTGGCGAGTCCGTGGTCATCGGCCCCGCCCTCGGCGCGGTGCCCGCGCGGCACCGAGCGCCGAAGCGAGATCGGCGTCGAGCGTGGCACTGGCCGCCGCGGCGGCGGCCGGAAGCGCGCGGACCACCACGAGGGTGCCCGGCGGCAGCCCGTCGAGCCGGGACCGGACCAGGTGGCGCAGGCGGCGCCGGACCCGGTTACGGACCACGGCGTTGCCGACCGCCTTGGACACGACGAAGCCGGCGCGCGCCGGGGAGTCGGAACTCCCGGCGGGCGCCGGCTCGTCAGAGATCGGCGGAATGTTCAGATGGACGACCAGAGTGCCGCGTCCAACTCTGCGGCCACCACGGACCGCTGCGGCGAAGTCGGTGCTACGCCGCAGTCGTTGCGCCGCGGCCAGCACGATTACCTGGGCATTCCGGCCCGACAGGCGTCGGCTCAGGCCGACAGCTTGTCGCGGCCCTTGGAGCGGCGGGCAGCGAGGATGGCACGGCCGGCCCGGGTGCGCATGCGCAGCCGGAAGCCGTGGGTCTTCGCGCGCCGGCGGTTGTTCGGCTGGTAGGTGCGCTTGCTCACGTCAGAACTCCGTCTTCGTGCTACGTGCAAAGGGGATCGGCTGCAAGACGCCACTTTAGCAGAGTGCGGCGGAGCAACCGTTCGACCCTACGCAGGCTGGATCCGCTGGTCAACCGAGTGCGGGTGCGGCACGGCAGGGTGACCAGGCCCGGCGTCCCACCGGCCGATCATTCTGTACGGTCGATGAACGTTGGCACCTCGCACGGGCGGCCACCGGTTGAACCTGGTGCCGCCACGCTGTTAGCGTGCCCGTTTGCTGGTCTCCCCGGCGCTATTCGCATACCGCATAGAGGGGGCCAAAACCGGACAAGGCGGTGAATCGTTCGGCACGGTGAGCCTGTTTTCCCGCGCCAGCACAGGCTCCGGGGAATCTGCCGACCATCCGGCCGGGGAGCGACCGCCAAGGTGTGCACAGGTTGTGGATAACCTGTGGACAGCCGGCGGCGCCGTGCAGGTACAGCACGTTATGAATGTGCTGGGTTGGGGGAGCCGGTCGGCCGCCCGTGTGGGTGACGACGGGCAGAGGCGGATAGCCGGACAAGGCACCGGGACGTCCGGGGCGATGGGGGTGGCGCGGCGGTGGCCGATTCGGTCGACCTGAGCAAGGTCTGGACTGCGGCGACGAACGAGCTGGCCGACGAGATCGTGTCGGGCCAGCAAAGGGCGTACCTGCGTCTCACCCACCTGCGCGCGATCGTCGAGGACACGGCACTGCTGTCCGTCCCGGACGCGTTCACCCGCGACGTGATCGAGTCGCGGCTGCGCCCGGCGATCACGGACGCGCTGTCGCGCCGGCTGGGCCGCCCGATCCAGGTCGCGGTCACGGTACGCCCGCCCGAGGACGGTTCCGGCCGCCCCGGCACGGTGTACGGCACACCGCCGCCCGAGGATTACGGCACTGCTGCGCCCGAGCCCGAGGACCGCCCCGGCCACTACGCCGACGAGCGCGAGCACGGGACCCCCGCCACCGGGTACGGCGCCGAGCACCTCCCGTACCCGTCGGACGAGTACGACCCGCAGCGGTACGCCACGGCGCCGACCGGATCCGCGCAGCACTCCTCGCCCGCCGCGCCGCATCCCCGCACGGTGCCGGCCGCCCGCGACGGACAGGACGCGCTGTTCGCCGCACCCGTGCCGCAGCAGGCCCAGATGCCGGCGCCGCTGCCGGCCCACCCCGCCGCGCCCCACGCCGGCGGCCGCGCCGAGCCGGAGGCCCCGACCCGCCCGTCGCCGCACTACCCAGAGCCCCAGTACGCCGAACCCCAGTACGCGGAACCCCAGTACGCCGAGCCGCAGTACGCCGAGTCGCCGAGCGAGTCCGGTGGGCGCCGGATGGGCGCCGACCCCGGGCAGCGGCGCGACACCCCTCGTCGCGACGAGCGCCCGCCGGGCCCCGACCGCCGCGACGAGATGCCACGGATGGGACACGCGGGCGACAACGGACCGGGCCGCAGCCCGGTGGACATGCGGGCGGCCGGCAACCCGCGGCCGGGTGGGGACGGCGGCAACCGGCTGAACCCGAAGTACATGTTCGAGACCTTCGTCATCGGGTCGTCCAACCGCTTCGCGCATGCCGCGTCGGTGGCGGTGGCGGAGTCACCCGCGAAGGCGTACAACCCACTGTTCATCTACGGGAGCTCGGGGCTGGGCAAGACCCACCTGCTGCACGCGATCGGCCACTACGCCACGACGCTGGGCCACGCGCGTTCGGTGCGCTACGTCTCGACAGAGGAATTCACGAACGACTTCATCAACAGCCTGCGCGACGACAAGACCCAGGCGTTCCAGCGGCGCTACCGCGACGTCGACATCCTGCTGATCGACGACATCCAGTTCCTGGAGAACCGCGAGCGCACCCAGGAGGAGTTCTTCCACACGTTCAACACGCTGCACAACGCGAACAAGCAGATCGTGATCAGCTCCGACCGGTCGCCGCGGCAGCTGGCGACGCTGGAGGACCGGATGCGTACCCGGTTCGAGTGGGGCCTGCTGGCCGACATCCAGCCGCCGGACCTGGAGACCCGCATCGCCATCCTGCAGAAGAAGGCCACCCAGGAGCGGATGTACGCCCCGGACGACGTGCTGGAGTTCATCGCGTCCCGGGTGTCGAACTCGATCCGGGAGCTGGAGGGCGCGCTGATCCGGGTGACCGCGTTCGCCAGCCTGACCCGCTCGCCCGTGCAGCTGTCGGTGGCCGAGGAGGTGCTGCGGGACTTCATGCCGGACGGCGCCGGCCCCGAGATCACCGCCGACCAGATCATGGTGTCGACCGCCGACTACTTCGGCGTCAGCCTGGAGGATCTGCGCGGCCATTCCCGTTCCCGGGTCCTGGTCAACGCCCGCCAGGTCGCCATGTACCTGTGCCGCGAGCTGACCGAGCTGTCCCTGCCCCGGATCGGCCAGGCCTTCGGTGGTCGCGACCACACCACGGTCATGCACGCCGACCGCAAGATCCGGCAGCACATGGCGGAGCGCCGCTCGCTCTACAACCAGATCGCCGAGCTCACCAACCGGATCAAGCAGAACACCTGAGGGGTACGCACCCCCCACACACGGGTCGGAGCCCTCGGGCACCGGCCCGTTCTCGTACGCGAGTGCAGTGACTTCTGCACATGGCGCCGCGACGCGATCGTGTCGTGCCAACGTTATCCACCGGCTGTCCCCAGCGGTTTTCCCCAACCGTGGACAACCGTCGCGCGGGTTGCCCACAGTTGTGGACCACCCATGGGGAAATCGATGTGGACAGACACTCAGCGTGACGACTCCGTCCACTGCTTGTGGACGAGTGTGGATGGCCTGTTGAAGGTTCTGGGGACGACGAGTCGGTGCCGTCGCGGCGTTATCCCCAGCACAGGGGACAACCCCCGTGGATTTCCGGTGGACAGCCGGTGGACAACGGTGGACAACCGTCGCCGGGTCGGAGACTGTGGACGCGGAGCGGTGTTCCTGCCCCGGTTACCCACATGTGAAACACCGGTGGATAACCCGCTGACCTGGGCGAACGGCAGTTCTCCACACTGTGCACAGGCCCGATGAAGACGACTAGTTATCTCTTCTAAGACAACAAAAACCAATCATCAGCGTTGGGGAAGGTGTGGATGGGTCGCGACTGGCCCGCCCATGTCAGGCTCAGTTCTCAGCACCGGGGTCGGGCGCGGGGCGGGACCGTACGCGCCCTAGAGTTCGGTGGTCCGCCCCTACAGAGGAAGCCTTGCGGAGGACAGCATGAAGTTCCGGGTGGAGCGAGACGCGCTCGCCGACGCCGTCGCATGGACGGCCAAGAGCCTGCCGAGCCGTCCCTCGGTGCCGGTGCTGGCCGGCGTCATGCTGCGGGCGGCGGACGGGCGACTGCACGTCTCCGGTTTCGACTATGAGGTGTCCAGCCAGGTGAGCGTGGAGGTGCAGGCCGACGCCGACGGCGCCGCGCTCGTCTCCGGCCGCCTGCTGGCCGAGATCACCAAGGCGTTGCCGGCCAAGCCGGTGGACATCGCCGCCGTCGGCGCGCATCTCGAACTGGTCTGCGGCAGCGCCCGCTTCACCCTGCCGACGATGCCGGTGGAGGATTACCCGACGCTGCCGGAGATGCCCTCGTCCACCGGCACGGTCGACGCGCAGGCCTTCGCCGCCGCGGTGGCCCAGGTCGCGGTCGCGGCGGGCCGCGACGAGACGCTGCCGATGATGACCGGCGTCCGGGTGGAGCTGAACGGCACGAGCCTCGCCATGCTGGCCACCGACCGCTACCGCCTGGCCATGCGGGAGATGGAGTGGGCCCCCGAGGACCCCGAGATCAGCCTCAACGCTCTGGTCCCCGCCAAGACCCTCAACGACACCGCGAAGGCGCTCGGCCCGGTCGGCGGCGAGGTCACCATCGCGCTGGCCCAGGGCACCGCCGGCGAGGGCATGATCGGATTCGCGGGCGGCACCCGGCGTACGACCAGCCGGCTGCTCGACGGCGCGAACTACCCGCCGGTGCGCTCGCTGTTCCCCACCAGCCACAACGCGGAGGCACGGGTGCCGGTCGGCGCGCTGGTCGAGGTGGTCCGCCGGGTCGCCCTGGTGGCCGAGCGCACCACCCCCGTGCTGCTGAGCTTCAGCACCGACGGCCTCGTCGTCGAGGCGGGCGGCACCGAGGAGGCCCGCGCCAGCGAGGCGATGGAGGCCACCTTCACCGGCGAGGAGCTGACCATCGGCTTCAATCCGCAGTACCTGATCGACGGCCTGCAGAACCTGAACGCCCCCACCGCGGTGCTGTCCTTCGTCGACGCGTTCAAGCCCGCGGTGATCTCGCCCGCAGGCGAAGACGGCGAAATCGTGCCTGGATACCGCTATCTGATCATGCCGATCCGGGTAACCCGCTGATACTGAGCTGAAGCACGCACACCGTAGGGGGACATCATGCAGCTCGGCCTTGTCGGTCTCGGCCGGATGGGCGGAAACATGCGGGACCGGATGCGCGCATCCGGTCTCGAGGTCATCGGGTACGACCAGCACAAGGAGTCCAGCGACGTCGCCAGTCTCGCCGAGCTGGTGCAGAAGCTGGCCGCGCCCCGCGTGGTGTGGACCATGGTGCCCGCCGGCGACGTGACGGAGAGCACCATCAACAAGCTGGCCGAGCTGCTGTTCCCCGGCGACATCGTGATCGACGGCGGGAACTCCAAGTTCACCGACGACGCGCCGCGCGCAGAGCGCCTGGCGGCCAAGGGCATTCACTACCTGGACTGCGGCGTCTCCGGCGGCATCTGGGGCAAGACCAACGGGTACGCGCTGATGGTCGGCGGCGAGGCCGACATCGTCGCGCACTGCCGCCCGATCTTCGACGCGCTCAAGCCGGCCGGTGAATTCGGCTTCGCGCACGCCGGCCCGCACGGCGCCGGCCACTACGCCAAGATGATCCACAACGGCATCGAGTACGGCCTCATGCACGCCTACGCCGAGGGCTACGAGATCCTGGAGGCCTCCGAGCTGGTGCAGGACGTCCCCGCCGTGATCAAGAGCTGGCGTGAGGGCAGCGTGGTCAAGTCCTGGCTGCTCGACCTGCTGGACCGGGCCCTGGACGAGGACCCGCAGCTGGCCGAGATCCGGGGCTACGCCGAGGACACCGGCGAGGGCCGGTGGACCGTGGACGAGGCCGTCCGGCTCGCCGTACCGGCCAATGTGATCGCCGCCTCGCTGTTCGCCCGGTTCGCCTCCCGCCAGGAGGACTCTCCGGCCATCAAGGCGGTGGCCGCGCTGCGCAACCAGTTCGGCGGCCACGCCGTCAAGCGCTGAGTCAGCCGTGTACGTGCGCCGGGTCGAGCTGACCGACTTCCGCTCGTACGAGCGGGCGGCGGTCGACCTCGAACCCGGCGTCACCGTGCTGGTCGGCCCGAACGGCACCGGCAAGACGAACCTCGTCGAGGCCCTCGGCTACGTGGCCACCCTGGACAGTCACCGGGTCGCCACGGACGCGCCGCTGGTCCGTGCCGGAGCGGCCGCGGCGATCGTGCGCTGCGCGATCGTCCACGAGGGACGGGAACTGCTCGTCGAGCTGGAGATCGTCCCCGGCAAGTCGAACCGGGCCCGGCTCAACCGTTCCCCGGTGCGCCGCGCCCGCGAGGTCATCGGCGCGCTGCGCATGGTCCTGTTCGCCCCGGAGGATCTGGAACTCGTGCGCGGCGACCCGGGCGAGCGCCGCCGCTACCTCGACGACCTGCTGGTCGCCCGGATGCCCCGGTACGCCGGGGTGCGCGCCGACTACGACCGGGTGGTCAAGCAGCGCAACGCCCTGCTGCGCACCGCGTACCTGACCCGCAAGGTCGGCGGCACCCGCGGGCAGGACCTGTCCACGCTGGCCGTCTGGGATCAGCATCTCGCCCACCACGGGGCCGAGCTGCTGGCCGGGCGGCTGGAGCTGGTCACCGCCCTGGCGCCGCACCTGACCAAGGCGTACGACGCGGTCGCGGCAGGACGGTCGTCGGCGGCCGTCGCGTACGCGTCCCGGCTGGGGGATGCCCTCGCGCCGGATCGCGCGGCGTTGGAGCAGGCGCTGCTGGACGCGCTGGCGGAGCAGCGGCAGGCCGAGACCGAACGGGGCGTCACGCTGGTCGGCCCGCACCGCGACGACCTGGCGCTGACCCTGGGCGACCTGCCCGCGAAGGGGTACGCCAGCCACGGCGAGTCCTGGTCGTTCGCGCTGGCGCTGCGGCTGGCCGCGTACGACCTGCTGCGGGCCGAGGGGATCGAGCCGGTGCTGGTACTCGACGACGTCTTCGCCGAGCTGGACGCCGGGCGCCGGGAGCGGCTGGCCACGCTGGTCGGCGATGCCGCCCAGCTGCTGGTGACCTGCGCGGTCGCCGAGGACGTGCCTTCCACGTTGCGCGGCGCGCGCTTCGATGTCGTCCCGGGGACGGTGACCCGTGCCGGCTGACCATGCTGCGGCCGCGCCGAGCGGCCCCGAGGGATCACCCGATCGCACGGGACCTGCGCGCCCCGAGCGATCACGCGACCACACCGGTGGGGGCAGTCCGGTCGGGTCACGTAGGCCCGCCGACTCCGGCGTCCGCGGCGGTTCCGACGGCCGGGGCGGTTCCGACGGCCGGGGCGGTTCCGACGGCGGCACGAGTGTCTCCGGCAGCACGGGGGATTTGAGCGGCCCAGGCGATTCCGCCGGCGCGCCGGGGGTCGACGGAGGGCCGGGAACCGACGGCGCGGCCGGGCCCGAACTCGCGCGGGCGGTGCTGGACGCGGCGTTGGCCAAGCGCCGTGCCGCGCCGCGAGCCCCACGCCGCTCCGGTGGTGGCGGGGACGGCGGCGGACGGCGGCTACGCGGCTACTCCGGTCCGGGTCCGGATCCGCGCGATCCCCAACTGTTCGGCGCGGTCCTGGAACGGCTGATCAAGCAGCGCGGCTGGCAGAAGCCTGCAGCCGAGGCCACGGTCTTCGGCGACTGGGAGAAGGTCGTGGGCCCCGACATCGCCGCGCACAGCCGCCCCGTGAAGCTCGACGCCGGCGTACTCACCGTCGAGGCGGAGTCCACGGCGTGGGCAACCCAGCTGCGCATGCTCGCCGGCGGGCTGCTCCGGCGCATCGCGGCCGAGGTCGGCAACAATGTCGTCACCAAGCTCAACATCCACGGCCCGGCCGCGCCGTCCTGGAGCCGGGGCCCCCGCCGGGTCCAGGGCCGGGGCCCGCGCGACACCTACGGATAGTGGTTCCGACTCACCCGGGCAAGCCTGATGACTTCGGGTCGGCTCTGCACCCGAACTCTTCAAGATCCGGGGCGTGTCGCCGCCGAGACGGGCGCCAGGCCCGGCGTCTCGGGACCGATCAGTAGTCGGCGAAGACCGCGAAGCCGCGCTCGGCGCAGCGCCGGTAGAAACCGGCCAGCACCGCCAGTTCCGTACGCGCGAAGCTCCAGTGCGGTGCGTTCCCCGCGTCGTCGCGCAGCGCCGCCAGTCGATGGTCCAGCCAGCGCAGCTGCTGCTCCGCGAGGCGCCCACCGGCTACCGCCGCCCGCATCACGCCGGCCACGCTGTCGAACGTGACCAGGTCGCCGTACTCGTGGTGACCCTCGACGAAGCGCTCCAGACCGCCCGCGATCCACGCGCAGCCGTCGGGGTCGATCACCGGGTCCTCGTCCTCCGCGGCCGCGTCGGTCGCGTAGAGCACCCCGTCGAGACCCAGCAGCAGGTCGACCAGCTCCGTGTACGCGGTCGCGCGCACCGTACCCGTCTTGGCGATGTGCAGCGCGAGCGCGCCGGTGGGCGCCGCGATGTCGGGCGCTTCCGCGATGCCCCCGAAGTCCACGAACTCGGCGGGCGCCACCGGGTCATAGAACTGGTTCGTCCGCGGCCAGCGCACCGCGACGTTGTCCAGGCCCTTGTCGTGCGCCATGGGGGGCCACCTCCTCGACCTACCCTTGCGGCCGTCCGGCCGTACACCGGCCCGCGCGGGGAGGTTACGACACCGCCACCGGTGGCCGTGAGGCAGTGTCGCAGCGCGTGGCCCTCGGGTGCGGCAGGCGCGCCCCACCGGGCGGCCCCCGATTCCGCGGCCGTTGCGGTCGAGCACCTCTTCCGTGTAGGGGGAGACGTGGGAGGCGGCCTGCGAGCCGCTACGGCAATCTGAGCCGCCCGGAAAGGGTGCCGGACCCCCGAGAACTCGCTCCGGCGGAGTAGAATCGCCGAAGACCGGGAAAACGCCAGCATGACGATGATCCGTCACGCTGCGCGATTTTTCCAGCCGATCACGATCCGCGGGTGACCGCGGCGACCGGCGCGGCTCTGCTCCACCGGTGGTCCGCCCCTCCCGCGGGTTGTCGTCTGTGGTGCGCCGTGCACGCCGGTCGCCCAGCCGCCCGCCGACCCCGGGTCCGGCCCACGCGGGCCAGGCACGAGAAAGTGGCCGAGGTGGCAGAGAAGAAGCACGAATACGGTGCCGAGTCCATCACCGTGCTCGAGGGCCTCGAAGCGGTGCGTAAGCGTCCCGGCATGTACATCGGCTCCACCGGCGAGCGCGGTCTGCACCACCTGGTCTGGGAGGTTGTGGACAACGCCGTCGACGAGGCCATGGCCGGCTTCTGCGACACCGTCGACGTCGTTCTGCTGCCCGACGGCGGCGTCTCCGTCACCGACAACGGCCGTGGCTTCCCGGTCGACCTGCACCCGAAGCTGAAGAAGCCGGGCGTCGAGGTGGCACTGACCGTGCTGCACGCGGGCGGCAAGTTCGAGGGCACGGTGTACAAGGTGTCCGGCGGCCTGCACGGTGTCGGTGTCTCCGTGGTGAACGCGCTGTCGACCCGCATGGCCGTCGAGATCCACAAGTCCGGTTTCGTGTGGCGCCAGCGGTACACCGCCTCCAAGCCCGGCCCGCTGGAGAAGGGCGAGACCACCACGACGACCGGCTCGACGGTGCAGTTCTGGCCCGACCCGGCGGTCTTCGAGACGGTCGAGTTCGACTTCCAGACGATCTACCGCCGTCTCCAGGAGATGGCGTTCCTCAACCGCGGCCTGACGATCAACCTGCTCGACCAGCGCCCCGGCCAGGAGGACGAGAACGGCAAGGCCCGCGAGGTCACCTTCATGTACGCGGGTGGCATCGCCGACTTCGTGCGCCATCTCAACGCCACGAAGACCGCCATCCACAAGTCGGTGATCGAGTTCGGTGCCGAGGCGAACGAGGACGGCATGGCGGTCGAGGTCGCCATGCAGTGGAACGAGTCGTACGGCGAGTCGGTCTACACGTTCGCCAACACGATCAACACCCACGAGGGCGGCACGCACGAGGAGGGCTTCCGGGCCGCGCTGACCGGCATCGTGAACCGGTACGGCGCGGAGAAGAAGCTGCTCAAGAGCGACGAGAAGCTCTCCGGCGAGGACATCCGCGAGGGTCTCGCCGCGATCATCTCGGTGAAGCTCGCGAACCCGCAGTTCGAGGGCCAGACAAAGACAAAGCTGGGCAACACGGACATGAAGAGCTTCGTGCAGAAGGTCGCCAACGACCAGCTCGCGGACTGGTTCGAGCGCAACCCGGCCGAAGCCAAAATGATCGTCACCAAGGCGTCCCAGGCCGCGCGGGCCCGGATCGCCGCCCAGCAGGCGCGCAAGCTGGCCCGGCGCAAGTCGCTGCTGGAGTCCGGTTCGATGCCGGGCAAGCTGGCCGACTGTCAGTCCACCGACCCGCGCCTGACCGAGCTGTTCATCGTCGAGGGCGACTCCGCCGGCGGCTCGGCCAAGTCCGGCCGGGACAGCATCACCCAGGCAATCCTGCCGATCCGCGGCAAGATTCTGAACGTGGAGAAGGCCCGGATCGACCGGGTGCTGAAGAACAACGAGGTCCAGGCGCTGATCACCGCGCTGGGCACCGGTATCCACGACGAGTTCGACATCGCCAAGCTGCGCTATCACAAGATCGTGCTGATGGCCGACGCGGACGTCGACGGCCAGCACATCCAGACGCTGCTGCTGACCCTGCTGTTCCGTTTCATGCGCCCGCTGGTCGAGGTCGGTCACGTGTACCTGGCGGCGCCCCCGCTGTACAAGCTCAAGTGGAACAAGAAGGGCGACGACGCCCAGTACGCGTACTCGGACCGCGAGCGTGACGGCCTGATCGCGCTGCGTCAGCAGAAGAAGCCGAACGCCAAGCCGGACGACATCCAGCGGTTCAAGGGTCTCGGCGAGATGAACTTCCTGGAGCTGTGGGACACCACGATGAACCCGGCCACCCGGACGCTGCGTCAAGTGACGCTGGATGACGCCGCGGTCGCCGACGAGCTGTTCAGCGTGCTCATGGGCGAGGACGTCGAAGCCCGGCGGACGTTCATCCAGCGCAACGCCAAGGACGTCCGCTTCCTGGACATCTGACGGGCAGGTCGACGGTCATCGAAACGCCGCCGACCTGTGGTTATGCACAGTCCCCCACTGCTTTCCACAAAGTTATCCACAGCAAAATGCGTAGCTCGGCCCTTGATGTCGGGTTCCACTGCAAGTAAGGGTTAACTGTGACGGACACTCCCGAGACCCCAGGCGACGAGCCCCAGGACGACGTCGGCGGCGGTGTGACCCAGCGCATCGAGCCGGTCGGCCTCGAAGTCGAGATGCAGCGGTCGTACCTCGACTACGCCATGAGCGTCATCGTCGGTCGGGCCCTGCCGGACGTGCGCGACGGCCTCAAGCCGGTGCACCGCAAGATTCTGTACGCGATGTACGACTCCGGCTTCCGCCCGGACCGTGGGTACGTCAAGTGCGCCCGCGTCGTCGGCGAGGTCATGGGTAACTACCACCCGCACGGTGACTCGTCCATCTACGACGCCCTGGTGCGGATGGCGCAGCCGTGGTCGCTGCGGTATCCGCTCATCGACGGCAACGGCAACTTCGGTTCGCCCGGCAACGATCCGCCAGCCGCGATGAGATATTGTCTGGTTTCGGATACTTTGATCCGAACGCCGTTTGGCTCCGTGCGGATCGGTGACATCGTCCCGGACGCCGCGCCGAACTCCGAGACCAACATCGACCTCAAGGTCTACGACCGCAACGGCGACCCGGTCCGGGCCACGAAGTTCTTCCACTCGGGCGAACACCCGACCCTCACGCTGCGCACCCGCGAGGGCTTCGAGCTCACCGGTACGCACAACCACCCGGTTCTGTGCCTGGTCAGCGTGGCGGGCGTACCGACGCTGCTGTGGAAGTTGCTGGAGGAGATTCGGCCGGGCGACCGCGTCGTCATGCAGCGCGTCGTACCCGACGAGATCGGCATGCCGATGCTGGAGCACGTCGAGGCGGCGGTGCTGGCCGGTGCTTTCGTCAGCGAAGGCTGGGCATCGGAGACCCGCGCGGGCTTCAACAACGTCGACGACAGCTTCTTCGCCCGGGTCGTGTCGGCCTACGACGTCGCGGTCGGCGGGCCGCGGTACCTCCAGCGCCGCACGATCGCGTCGGGCAGCGTGCTGCACGAACTCGATATCCAGAACCTGGAGGCGCTGCGCTGCAGCGTGCTCGGGGAGCTGATCGGGGCGCGGAGCGCAGCCAAGTTCGTCCCGTCGTTCGTGTGGGCCGGACCGGCAGCCGTAAAGCGGGCATTCCTCCAGTCCCTGTTCGAGGGTGATGGCTCCTCGTCGCTGCTGCCACGCAACACCATCCAGATCTCGTACTCGACGCGTAGTGCGCGTCTCGCGGCCGAGGTCCAGCAGTTGCTGCTGGAGTTCGGCGTCGTGGCCCGTCAGTGCCGGTACGACGACGGCGAGATCAAGGTCGTCATCACGAACCGGCGGGATGCCCGCCAGTTCGCGCTCCACGTCGGCTTCCTCGGCCGCAAGCAGGCAAAGCTGGAGTCGGAGCTGGGCTCAATCCCGGCGACCAGCACGGCGATGTCCGGCGACCACGTGCCGTTCGTCGGCGATTTCATTCGTACGCATGGTGCTCGCCGGTGGACCGAACGTGACTGGCTGGTCAAGCACAACGTCGACCGCATCGAGCGCTGGGAGCGTGACGGCGCCGAGATCGCCGCGCGGATCACCGAGCCCGGTGTCCTGGATGTCGTCGAGCCGCTGGTGGACGGCCGCTTCTACTACGCCGAGGTGACCAGCCTCACGGACGGCGGCGTACGCCCGGTGTTCAGCATCCGGGTCGACACCGACGACCACGCGTTCGTGACGAACGGGTTCGTCAGCCACAACACCGAGTCGAGGCTCGCGCCGCTCGCGATGGAGATGCTGCGCGACATCGACGAGGACACCGTCGAGATGCAGGACAACTACGACGGCAGGGCGAAGGAGCCCACGATCCTGCCGGCGCGGTTCCCGAACCTGCTGGTGAACGGGTCCGAGGGCATCGCGGTCGGCATGGCCACGAAGATCCCTCCGCACAACCTGCGCGAGATCGCCGCCGCGGTGCAGTGGTGCCTGGACAACCCGGAGGCGGACGAGGCGACCACTCTGGAGGCCGCCCTCGAGATCGTCCAGGGTCCGGACTTCCCGACCAAGGGCCTGATCGTGGGCAAGTCGGCCATCATGGACGCGTACCGGACGGGACGCGGGTCGATCCGGATGCGGGCGGTCGTCGAGGTGGAGGAGGACGCCCGGGGGCGTACCAGCCTCGTGGTGACCGAGCT
The DNA here is from genome assembly GCF_047159485.1 of Krasilnikovia sp. MM14-A1004. GTDB lineage: Bacteria > Actinomycetota > Actinomycetes > Mycobacteriales > Micromonosporaceae > Actinoplanes. Next base: position 7,093,302 of record NZ_AP038773.1, read on the forward strand.
GCCGTACCAGGTCAACCCGGACAATCTCGCCGAGCGGATCGCGGAGCTGGTCAAGGAGGGCAAGCTCACCGGGATCGCGGATATCCGGGACGAGTCGTCCGGGCGTACCGGTCTGCGGTTGATCCTGGTCCTCAAGCGCGACGCGGTCGCGAAGGTCGTGCTGAACAACCTGTACAAGCACACCCAGCTGCAGGACACGTTCGGCGCGAACATGCTGGCGCTGGTCGACGGGGTGCCGCGCACGCTGAACCTGGCGCAGTTCCTGCGGTACTACGTCGAGCACCAGATCGACGTGATCCGCAGGCGGACGGCGTTCCGATTGCGCAAGGCCGAGGAGCGGGCGCACATCCTGCGCGGCCTGGTGAAGGCGCTGGACATGCTGGACGAGGTGATTGCCCTGATCCGGCGGTCGCCGACGGTCGAGGACTCCCGCCAGGGCCTGATGCAGCTGCTGGACGTGGACGAGGTGCAGGCCACCGCGATCCTGGACATGCAGCTGCGGCGGCTGGCCGCCCTGGAGCGCCAGAAGATCATCGACGAGTTGGCGAAGATCGAGGTGGAGATCGCCGACCTCAAGGACATTCTGGACAAGCCGGAGCGGCAGCGGGCCATCATCTCGCAGGAGCTGAAGGAGATCGTCGACCGGTGGGGTGACGAACGGCTCACCCAGATCATCCCGTTCGACGGCGAGGTCTCGATGGAGGACCTCATCGCCCGCGAGGACGTCGTGGTGACGATCACACGTACGGGTTACGCGAAGCGCACCAAGATCGACATGTACCGGTCGCAGAAGCGCGGCGGCAAGGGCGTGAGCGGCGCCGGCCTGCGCCAGGACGACATCGTCAGCCACTTCTTTGTGATCTCGACCCACGCGTGGATCCTGTTCTTCACGAACAAGGGCCGGGTGTACCGGGCCAAGGCGTACGAGCTACCAGAAGCGGGCCGAACCGCCAAGGGCCAACACGTCGCGAACCTGCTGGCGTTCCAGCCGGACGAGCACATCGCCCAGGTCATCCAGATCGCGAATTACCAGGTCGCACCGTATCTTGTGCTGGCAACGAAGAATGGCCTGGTGAAGAAGACCCGGCTGGAGGAATTTGACTCCAACCGGACCGGTGGCATCATCGCCATCAACCTGCGGGAGGACGACGAGTTGGTGGGAGCGGCGCTGGCCAGTGCGGAGGACGACCTGCTGTTGGTCTCCAAGCACGCCCAGGCCATCCGATTCAACGCGACGGACGAGACGCTGCGGCCGATGGGCCGGGCGACCTCGGGTGTCATCGGCATGCGGTTCAGCGACGACGACGAGCTGCTGGCGATGGAGTTGGTCCGCGAAGGGCTGGACGTTTTGGTCGCCACGAACGGCGGGTATGCCAAGCGGACGCCGATCGAGGAGTATCCCGTCCAGGGGCGGGGTGGCAAGGGCGTACTGACCGCGAAGATCACGGAGCGTCGTGGTGGCCTGGTCGGTGCGTTGGTGATCAGCCCGGAGGATGAGCTGTTTGCCATCACCAGCAATGGTGGAGTCATCCGGACTCCCGTGAAGCCTGTACGGCGCACGCGGGATCGGAACACAATGGGGGTCAAGCTGATGGACCTCCCAGAAGGTGTAACCATCGTGGCGCTTGCTCGCAATGCCGACGAGCCTGACGAACAGGACTAGTTGATGACGGAGACCACGGCGAAGTCGGGGAGCTCGGGGACCTCGACAACCCCGGTCGATGCGGAGCCGAAGAAGGACGGTTCCGCGGCGGCCGGACGCGAGGCCGCCGGCCGCGCGACAGTCCCCGCCACCGACTCACCGTCCCCGCCGAAGTTCACGCGTGCGCCGGGCATGGCCCCGCCGCCGAACGAGCCGCCGGCCGATGGGGACGCCCCGGCGAAGGCGGATCGGTCGGCGGGCGCGCAGGCCGCGGGTATCGCGAAGGGTTCGGCGGCGGTGCCGGTCGTCACCAAGGGCGGCAGCAACGGCGCGGCCTCCAGCGGGGCGGCCGCCCGTACCGGTGTCATGCCGCCGGTGACGCCCGGTGCCGCACCGCAGCGACCCGCCCCGGCGGCCGCCGACGGCCAGCGGCGCCCCGGCGCCGCCGCAGCCGGTGCGGCCGCGGTCGGCGCGGCCCGGGTGTCGGAGACGGTCCGCGCTGCACGGTCGACGGTCTCGTCGGCCGCCGCGCGTGGCCCCCGCCGCGCCCGCCTGAACCTCAAGCGGATCGATCCGTGGTCCGTGATGAAGTTCGCCTTCGCCGTCTCCGTGGTGCTGTTCATCGTCGTGGTCGTCGCGACGTCGGTCCTGTATCTCGCGCTGGACGCCATGGGTGTCTGGAAGGAGATCAACAAGGGCCTGGGCGACCTGGTGAGCGCGAGCGGCGGCGCCGGTTCGAGCAACTCCGGCTTCCGGGTCACGGCGTGGGGCGTCATCGGTACGTCGATGCTCATCGGCGCGGTCAACGTGGTGCTCTTCACCGCGCTCGCCACGCTCAGTGCGTTCATCTACAACGTCTGCGCCGACCTGGTGGGCGGCATCGAGCTCACCCTGGCGGAACGCGACTGAACGGTACGGGAGGGGTCGCCGCCCGCCGCGGCAACCCCTCCCGTGTCCGTCGGCGCGGCGGGGGTCCCGGTTTGGGGGCCCGCGCCGGGGTACGCTAACCTTCGTTGTCGCACTTACGGGGCTATAGCTCAGTCGGTTAGAGCGCAGAGCTGATAACTCTGAGGTCGCTGGTTCGATTCCAGCTAGCCCCACCACCGTGCCCGGCAGTCGCAGATCGAGAGGTCCAGCCATGCTGAAGAAGCTCCTGATCATCGCCGGTGTGGTCGGCGCGGCTGCGCTGATCGTCAAGCGGGTGAAGGCGTCGAGCGACGAGCGTGCCCTGTGGCACGAGGCCACCACGGCCACCGACCTCCGCTGACCTCAGTCCCGGGGCCCTAGCTCAACTGGCAGAGCACCGCCTTTGCAAGGCGGGGGTTAGGGGTTCAAGTCCCCTGGGCTCCACTCTTGTGGCCCTGACCGAACGGCCGGTGTCCCGTCCATCGCCGAGCCCTCCACCGGGAAAGCGAACTCCGGTACGGTCCGCCGCGTGCCCCACGACATCACGCCGCCGGACCCCTCGTCCGGCCCGGTCAGCGGACCGCCTGAAGGTGAGCGCCCGGCTGGGGAGCAGCATGTCGACGGTCCTGCGCCGACCCCGGGACCGAACGCCTTCGCGATCGGCTCGCTGACGCTCGGTGTGCTCTCCGGCGCGTCGCTGGGCACCGCCCTGGTTGCCGACCGGCTTCGGCCGGGCGTCGCTGTCGCCGTACTCGGTGGCCTGGTGGTGAGCGCCGTACTCGGCATCGTCGCCCTGGTCCAGCTGCGGAGCCGGCACCAACGGGGACGCGGACCGGCTCTGGGCGGTCTCATCGTCTCGGGCTGTTGCGTCGCGATCATCGCCAACACCATGTCGCCCGCCGACCCGCCCGGAACCGCCGCGGACGACGGCAGCCTGGTGGAGGCCGCGCGGCTGGAGCCGGGCGACTGCGTAGAGCGGTACATCGAAACCGGGACCGTCGAGCATTTGCCGACAGTGTCGTGCAGCACGCCGCACCAGGCCGAGGTGTTCGCGGCGTTCGACCTTCCGTTCGGCCCGTGGCCCGGCGAGGAGGTCGTGCAGAAGCAGGCGGGTGACCGTTGCACCGATGAACTCGACAGCTATGCCACGGATCCGGCGGACAGCCTCGATCTGGTCTCTCTGCAGCCGATGGTGGACTTCTGGCCGCGGCATCGCAGGGTCACCTGCCTCGCGGTCGAACGGGACGGCAAGCGGACCGGCTCGCTGCACAATTGACGGCTCCGGAGTGGCTCTGTGCCGGGCATCGAGATCTCTGGCACCCGCGGCCACGCGGTGAACGCGGTACGATCTTGCGCCGATCCACCCGCGGGGGATGGACCGATAGCCACGGACCATGGAGGAATTCGGTTGAAGAGCTTGATGAAGAAGTTGTCGACGGCGGCCGCGGTGACCGGTGCCGTAGTGGCGTTGGGGCTGGCGCCCGCCGGACCGGCCACGGCGGCTGCGCCCGCGTGCAGCCAAGCGTGGCAGCTCAAGAGCGTGACCGGCGTCATCATCAACTTCGTCCCGGAAGCGCCCGGAACGAAGGCGAATACCAGGTTCGAGCCGACCTGTGAGCTGACGAGGGGCCAGAGCAACGCCGGGGTCAGGGGGCTGCAGTTCACCCTGAACCATTGCTACAACGCTGGTCTGACCATTGACGGCAAGTTCGGGCCGGGCACCGAGTCCGCGCTGCGTGCGGCGCAGCGGAAGGTGGGGGCCAAGGTGGACGGCAGGTTCGGACCGGACACGCGGTTCCGTCTGAAGTACGTCCAGGGTTCAAAGCCCGCCACGTTCGCCAAGTGCGTCGGTCCCTCCGACCGCGGACAGAGCTTCACCCTGATCAAGCGCCAGGCATAGCGATGGCATCGCGCTGATCTGGGGCTGGGTGCGGTATCGATGGCAGGCATGGCTTGGTGTCACCCCGCGCATCATGGTGAGATTAGGCGCAATTGTCCGCCCCGGTGGTGAAGGCTGATGCCGTGAGTAAGCCCCAGACGATCGACGAGTACATCGAAGGCTTCGACGGCCAGCGCCGCGAGTTGCTCGACCAACTGCACGCGCTGGCCCGTCAGGCCGTTCCGGATGCGAGCGAGGCCATCAAGTGGGGTCACCCCGCCTGGGTGCACCCGTCGGGAACGATCCTGTTCGTGATCAGCGGCCACGCGAAGCATGCGAACTTCTCGTTCACGCCCAGCACCCGCGAAGCCTTCGACGCCGAACTCGGCGATGTCGAGACCGGCAAAGGGACGGTCAAGCTGCCGTACGGCAGCGCGGCGCCGACAGATCTTCTCCGCCGGATGATCGAGTACCGCGTCCGCGAGTTCGAGGACGACGGTGTGCTGTGGAAATGACGGCGCCTACCGGGGGGTGAACAGCTTCCAGTTCCCCGCGGAAACCTTCATCGATGCTCGGCAGTGCGGTGAGTTCCAGCACTCCCAGGGACATTGGGCCGTACCCGTGTGATCCGCGGGGATGTGGAGCGCCGGGGTCCGACGGCGGCGGTAGCGTGACCGCATGGCTGATTTCGTTCGCGCCGACCTTCGTGGCTCGCGGTTCGAACGTGCGGACCTCACCGGCGCCCAGTTCCGCGCCGTGGACCTGCGCGACGCCCGGTTCCGTGGGGTCGACCTGGGTGGGGTGGTCATGCGGGGCGTCGAGCTGAGCAACGTGAGCATTCACGGCGAGATCGAGAATCTGACGATCAACGGGGTCGACATCGCGCCGCTGGTGACCGCCGAACTCGACCGGCGCTATCCCGACCGGGCCAGGATGCGCCCGACCGATCCGGCCGGTTTCCACGAGGCGTGGGGGATCGTCGAGCGGCTGTGGGGCGACACCGTGGAACGGGCCCGCCGCCTGGCACCGGAACTGCTGCACGAGTCGGTCGACGGCGAGTGGTCGTTCATCGAGACGCTGCGGCACCTGGTGTTCGCCACCGACTCCTGGGTGGGCCGCGCGATCCTCGGGAGCCCGGCCCCGTGGGACCCGCTGGGACTCCCGTGGGACGAGATGCCCGACATCCCCGGTGTGCCCCGCGATCGTGCCGCGCGGCCGTCGCTGGACACGGTGCTCGACCTGCGCCGGGACCGGATGTCCACGGTGCGCAGGGTTATCGAGGGCCTGACCGTCGCGTCGTTGGGCGCCGACACCGTGCCGGTGGACGCGCCGGGATGGCCGGAACCGCGCAGCTATCCGGTACGGGAATGTCTGTCGATTGTGCTCAACGAGGAGTGGGAGCACCGGCTGTACGCCGAGCGCGACCTGGAGGTCCTGTTCGCGCGCTAGCAGTGCCGGGCCGCATGCCCGGGAGCGACATCACGTGCCGGCCAGCATGGGAATCACCCGGTGTCGATGGACGATGTCACCGTGATGACCGCGACGTGGTACGCCGAATTCGCCGAGCTGGAGGCCCGCGGGGTGTCCCCGGCCTACGAACGTCTGTCGCAGGCGGTCGCCCGCGACGAGGAGATCCTCACCCTGCTCGACACCCTGCCCGAGCCCAAGCGCCAGCCGAACCTGCTGTTCGGGGCCGTGCGGTTGCTCGGGGGTCCGGTGCTGGATCCGGACGCGTTTCACCGGTTCGTCCTGGCCAATTGGGCGGCGGTGGCCGAGCAGATGCGTGGGCGGGCGACGCAGACCAACGAGGCCGGGCGGTGCGCCGTACTGCTGCCGGTGCTGGCCGCGCTGCCGCAGCCGCTGGCACTGCTGGAAGTCGGCGCCTCGGCGGGACTCAATCTCTACCCGGACCGGTACGCCTACCGGTACGGCGAGCACACGGTCGGATCCGGCGCGCCGGTCCTGGAGTGCGCTGCCACGGGGATGCCCCTTCCGTCCGCGTTGCCGCGGGTGGTGTGGCGGGCGGGGCTGGACCTGAACCCGCTCGACGTGACCGATCCGGCCGACCTGGCGTGGCTGGACGCGCTCATCTGGCCCGAGCACGACCACCGCCGGTCGCGGCTGCGGGCGGCGGCCGCGGTGCTCGCGGCGGAACCGCCGCTGCTGCGGCGCGGTGACCTGGTGGACGACCTTGCGGCCCTGGCCGCCGAGGCACCCGCGGACGCCACGCTGGTGGTGTTCCACACGGCCGTGCTGTATCAGGTTCCGTCCGCGCGCCGGGCGGCGTTCACCGAGGTGGTGCGTGCCCTGCCCGGGCACTGGATCAGCGTCGAGGCGCCGGAGGTGCTGGACTTCGACGTGCCGGGGTCGTGGCCGCGGCCCGGCGCCCGGCACGTGCTGGCGCTGGACGGCAAGCCGCTGGCCTGGGCGGGCGCCCACGGTCAGACGATGGACTGGTTCGGCTGACTACGTCCCGTGCCTGTTTCGCCGGCAGGCGAGCCGAGCGGAACAGGCGGCAAGCCGGGCGGACGGGCCAGGCGGTGCCTGGCCGTTCGGGTGTTGCGCGGCTGAGGCGGTGGGCGCGAACATCCACATGTGGCGATGCGTCCGGGTGCGCTGCTGACGACCGGTGAGGCGGCCGTCCTGCTGCGCTCGTCCCGGGCGCACGTCGTGGACCTGTGCCTGCGGGGGCTGCTGCCGTACGTGCGGGTGGGGGCCGAGCGGCGGATCCGGCGCGCCGACCTGGAGGCGTTGATCCGGCCGGGCCTCGGTGTGGAGGAGTTGCGCGATCTGTGGCTGCACCGGGCGGTGGCCGGGAAGCTGGTCGCGAACCCGGACAGCGTGCTGGCGGCCGCCCTGGAGAACCTGCGGCGCCTGTGCCGGGTGCATCCCGAGGGCGGGGCCCGGGATTGGCTGGACCGCTGGGAGGTCGTCCTCGACCAGGGCGTGGACGCGGTGCTGGACGCCCTGACCTCGTCCGCCCGGTACGCCGTCGACCTCCGCCGCACGTCGCCGTTCGCCGGGGCGCTGACGGAGCCGGAGCGACGCGCCGTGCTGGCAGCCTTCGCGGAGAGCCGCCGGGACCGCGCCCGCCCGATGAGCGCGGAACGGCGGGAACATGTTCTGCAGCGGGTATGACTGGTGGATCACACCTGCGCGCCGGGGCTTTCTGCCGCGATAGTCCACGGTGGATAGTCGAGTGCGGAGCATCGCCGTTCCCAGGGTGTGGCGGCGGTACATGGCGGCGTCCGCCCTCGCGTTCGAGCGCGGCCACATCGGGGTCAACCAGGTGCTGTGCGTCAAGCCGCACCGCGACGGACGCGCCGAGATGCCCCGGACCAGGGCCGGGTGGCCGGGTTGACGTTCATCCTGCTGACATGACGAACACGACGACGGTGCTGGTCACCGGAGCAAGCGGGACGCTCGGTGCTGCGGTCCTGTCCCGCCTGGCGGGGGCGGGCGGCGACCTGGTGGTGCGGCCGATGAGCCGCCGGGCCCGCAGCGGCTGGGTGGCCGCCGACCTGGCCACGGGTACGGGCCTGCCGGAGGCCGTGCGCGGGGCGGACGCCGTCGTGCACCTGGCGTCGGGGGCGGGCCGGAACTCCGCGGGCATCGACGTCGAGGGCACCGGCAGGCTGGTCGCGGCGGCGCGGGCGGCGGGCGTGCGGCACCTGCTGTACGTGTCGATCGTCGGCGTCGACCGGGTGCCGATCTCGTACTACCGGGCCAAGTTGGCGGCGGAGCGGATCGTCGCGGCGGGGGAGGTGCCGTGCACGATCCTGCGGGCGACCCAGTTCCCGCAGCTGATCGACCGGCTGCTGACCGCGTCGTCCCGGCTCGGGGTGCTGGTCGTGGACCGCCGCGTCCTCGTGCAGCCGGTGCACCCGGCGGACGTTGCTGAGCGCATCTCGTCCCTGCTGGGAGCGGGGCCCGCGGGCGCGGTGGAGTTCGGCGGACCCGAGGTGCACTCGTTCGGCGAGCTGGCCGGCGCGTGGCGGCGGGCCCGCGGGGTGCGGCGCCCGGTGCTCCCGATCCGGGTGCCGGGGCGCGCCGGGCGGGAGCTGCGCGCCGGGGCACTCACCACGGCGGCGCGTCCCGCCGGCACCCGGACGTGGGGGGACTATCTGGCGGGCTCGGCATGATCTTCGACACCCGACCGTCCCCCGGGCTGCGGGCTTGCTTCAGTTGGGCGACCGGGGGCCGATCAGACCCAGGCATAAGGGGGTGGGCCCGTGACCGGCAGCGTGCCCGGTGCCGAGGAGCTGTCGGCTGCCCTCCAGGCGATGGAGAACATGATCGTCTGGGACGCTGAGGCCGGGCTCGCGGCCGCCGTCGAGCTGGAGCGGCAGGCCGCCGCCGTCGGCGACGAGGCGCTGATCGTACGGGCGCGGCTCTGCCGGATCTGCATGGAGATGCGTACCGGGGACCTCGCGGGCGCCCAGCAGCAGTTGCACGACATCCACGACTGGGCCGTTGCCCACGACGACCGCAACATGCAGGCCCGTACCCATTTGAACTGGGCGAACATCCAACGCCTGTCCGGTGACGTGGCCAGATGCCTGGAGCATTCGGTGATCGCGGTCGAGCTGCTCGACGAGTGCGCCACGCCGTACATGTTGATCAACCACCGGACCCGGCTGGCCGACGCGCTGGGGCTCAACGGCGCGATGGACGCGGCGCGGACCCGCTATCGCCAGGCCGAGGAGCTGGCTCGGGAGCTGGAGCAGGGTGAGCTGCTCACGATGCTGCTCAACAACTGGGCGTACACCGAATACAGCAGCGGCGAGTTTCCGCGCGCGCAGGAGGTGGCCGCGCGGCTGCAGGAGCACGCTGTCGCGTACGGCTTCGAGCTGGACCCCGCGGCACTGGACACGATCGGCGCCATCCAGATCGAGAACGGCGAGTACGCCGAGGCCGAGCGGACGATGCAGACGTGCCTGGCGCAGTACGAGGCCGGGTTCAGTGACGACGCCGACGATCTGGCCGAGTACCGGCTCACTCTGGCCCGGGCGCAGCGCGGGATGGGCGCGATCGACGCGGCCCAGGCCAGCCTGGACGCCTCCCGGGCGTTGTGCGCCGAGCGGGACCTGCACGAGGTCATGGTCCGCGTGCACCAGGAGCAGGCGGAGCTGCATGCCCTGCGTGGCGAGTGCGCCGAGGCGTTCGCGGTGCACAAGGTGTTCTTCGCCGCGCGCGAGCGGCTGGTCTCGCTGCAGCGGGAGGCGCAGGCGCAGACCCGCCTGGCGATGTTCGAGACGGCCGAGGCGCTGGAGGCGGCCGAGCTGTTCCGCGAGCAGGCCCGCCGCGACCCGCTGACCGGCCTGCGCAACCGCCGCTACGTGGACGAGGAGCTACCGGCCCTGATCGCCGGCGGCGCGGAACTCACCGTGGCGATCGTCGACCTGGACTACTTCAAGCGGATCAACGACGAGCTGTCACACGACGTCGGTGACCAGGTGCTGATGCAGGCGGCGCGGGTGCTGGAACGGGAGCTGGCCGCCGCGACGCCGGACGGGTTCGTGGCGCGCCTGGGCGGGGAGGAGTTCCTCGTGGTGCTGCCGGGCACCCCGGTGACCACCGCGACCGCGCAGCTCGACGACATCCGGCGGGCCGTGAGCGCCCACGACTGGCGCGACATCACCGGCGATCTGCCCGTGACGGTCAGCATCGGGGTGGCCGGCGCGCACCAGGCGACCGCCCGCAGCCAGCCGGCCGTGCTTGCCGCCGCGGATCGCAACCTCTACGCGGCCAAGCGCGCGGGCCGCGACCGGGTGGTGGCGGGAGACCTGCGGCGGCGGCGCAGGCGGGTGTACCGCGACCGACCCGACCGCGGCTGACCGCGGCTGAACGCGACCGGGCCAACCGCGCGACGGGCGAACGCGACCGAACGGCGACGTAAAAGACAAGATCATCGATAGTGTTTCACGTGGAACCTCATCGACGAGTGTCTACGGCCTCCCGGCGCAGGACCTCTTCGAAGGCGGACTGCAGCACCGCGGGCTCCTGGGCGCCCTGCAGGGCGTATCGGCCGTCGACGATGAAGGTGGGGACGCTGGTGATGCCCAGCCGGTCGGCCGCGACCTGATCGGCCTGCACCTGGTCGGACCCGGCCCCGGAGCCGAGGTAGGCCAGCGCGGCCGCACCGTCGAGACCGACCGAGGCGGCCAGTCCGGCCAGGGCCGGGTGGGAGCCGATGTCGATGCCGTCCGCGAAGTGCGCCCGCTGCACCGCGTCCAGCATGGTGGCCTGGCGCCCCTGCTGCGCGGCCCAGGCGACCAGCCGGTGCGCGTCGAACGTGTTCGCGGCGATCGCGCGCTCGAACTCCACGACCAGCCCTTCGGCCGCCGCCACCTGGCTGAACTGCGCCCACATCCGCTCCACGCGGGCCGGGCCGCCGAAGCGGGCGGCCAGCACGGTCTTCAACGGTACGGGCGCCGGCACCGGCGCGCGGTCGAGCTGGTACGCGCGGAACGTGACGCTGGCGTGGGCGCCGAACTCCGCCAGCGCGCGTTCGAGGCGCCGCTTGCCGAGGTAGCACCACGGGCACACGATGTCGGACCAGACCTGGATGTCCATCTGCACTCCCTCCCGGATCAGGCCGCCTGCTCGCGTACCTGGCGCTTGAGGCGCGCCAGGATCGCGGTGCCACCACGGACCCGTAGCGGGCTGATGGCCTGGTCGAGCCCCATCCGGGCGTACAAATCGTCGGGGACCGCGAGGACCTCGGCCGCACCCGCGCCGGCCAGGCCCTCCGCGAGGATGCCGGCGAAGGCGCGCGTCGTGGGCGCCTCCGGCGGGCAGTCGAAGTACGTCCGCACGACGCCGTCCGGTTGGACCTCGGCGCGCAGGAAGAACGCGGTCTGGCACTCCGGGACCTGTTCCATCCCGTCGTGCCCGGCCAGTTCGGCGGGCAGTGCCGGTACCGCGTCGGCGAACTCCAGGAGCATTTCGAGCACGACCTCGCGCGGGGCGGAGGCGAACTCGTCGATGATCTCGGCGAGCTGCGGCGGCATGTCGGTCACGCCTCGACCCTACGCGGGCGGGTCACGCCGACGCGGGACGTCGAGAGCAGGACCACATCGATCGCCGCCACCGCAGCGGACCGGGATCGGCGTGTCCGCATCGCTGCGGGACGCCGATCCCGGGCGGCTACTCCGCGGGCTTGAGCAGGCCCGGCACGTCGGACAGCCGGACCTCGTCACGCTGTCCGGTGCGGCGGTCGCGCAGTTCCACGTACCCCTCGGCCAGACGGCGGCCGACCACGACGGACCGCGCGATGCCGATCAGCTCGGCGTCTGTGAACTTCACCCCGGCCGACAGCTGCGGCCGGTCGTCGACCAGCACCCGCAGCCCGGCCGCGACGAGCTCCGCGCCCAGCGCCAGGGCCGCCTCGGTCTGCCCGTCCTTGCCGGTGGCGACGACGTGGACGTCGGCGGGCGCCACCTCGTCGGGCCAGAGCAGGCCGCGCTCGTCGTGGTGCTGCTCGGCGATGGCGGCCACAGCCCGGGACACCCCGATGCCGTAGGAGCCCATGGTGGGCCGGGCCGGCTTGCCGTCGGCGCCGAGCACGTCGACCTTGAATGCGTCGGTGTACCGGCGGCCGAGCTGGAAGATGTGCGCGATCTCGATGCCGCGCCGCATGGTCAGCTCACCGGCACCGCAGGCGGGGCAGGCATCACCGGCGCGCACCTCGGCGGCCTCGATCGTGCCCTCGGGGGTGAAGTCGCGCCCGGCGACCACCGAGGTGGCGTGCTTGCCCGCGACGTTCGCGCCGGTCAGCCATGCCGTGCCGGGCGCGACGCGGGGGTCGGCGAGGTAGCGCAACGTCAGTCCCTGCGGGCCGATGTAGCCCTTCACCAGCTCGGGCCGGGACGCGAAGTCGTCGAACATCGTGGCGGTGGCCGGGCTCAGCGCCGCGTCCAGCCGCTTCAGGTCCACGTCCCGGTCGCCGGGTACGCCGATGACCAGCAGCTCGTCCTCGGCGCCGGGCCGGTGCACCGTGACGACCACGTTCTTCAGGGTGTCCGCGGCGGTCCAGCCGGTACGCCCGTCCAGGGCGCGCTCGTTGGCCAGCGCCACGAGCGACGCGATCGTCGGGGTGTCCGGGGTGTCGTGCACCGTCAGCGGGCCGGTGGCGGGCTCGGTGACCACGGGCGCCGGGGTGGTCACCGCCTCGGTGTTGGCCGCGTAGTCGCAGTTGGTGCAGCCGACGTACGTGTCCTCGCCGACCTCGGCGGCGGCCAGGAACTCCTCCGAGGCCGACCCGCCCATGGCACCCGACATCGCGGCGACGATCGTGTGCTGCAGTCCCAGCCGGGCGAAGATCCGCTGGTACGCGGCCCGCAGCGCGGCGTACGCGGCGACCAGCCCGTCGTCGGTCAGATCGAACGAGTACGCGTCCTTCATCAGGAACTCGCGGCCGCGCAGCAGCCCCGCCCTGGGGCGTGCCTCGTCGCGGAACTTCGTCTGGATCTGGAACAGGATCAACGGGAAATCCCGGTACGAGATGGTCATGTCCTGCACGAGCAGGGTGAACATCTCCTCGTGGGTCGGCGCCAGCAGATAGTCCGCGCCGCGCCGGTCGGTCAGGGTGAAGATGTCGTCGCCGTACTCGGTCCACCGGCCGCTGGTGTCGTACGGCTCGCGGGGCAGCAGCGCCGGGAACGACACCTCCTGGGCGCCGATCGCGGTCATCTCCTCGCGGACGATCGCGGTGACCCGGTCCAGGACCAGCTTGCCCAGGGGCAGCCAGGTGTAGCCGCCGGGGGCGGCGCGGCGGATGTAGCCCGCGCGCAGCAGCAGCCGGTGGCTCGGCACCTCGGCGTCCGCCGGCTCCTCGCGCAGGGTCCGGAGCAGCATGGAGGACATTCGCAGCAGCATGTCCGCAGCGTAGGGAAGCGGGACGGGCTGGTCACGCCGGTTTCGGGGTGTCGCCACGGTCACGCTCCCGTGCATGTCCCGTGCACTCCGTGCAAAATAACTGTCGCATCCAGGTGAGCAGACGTTAAGGAGGCGGCCGATGGGCTGGCGCAGCTTCGTGGCGATGGGGGACAGCTTCACCGAGGGGATGGACGACGCGTACCCGGACGGCACGTACCGGGGGTGGGCGGATCTGGTCGCCGCGCGGCTGGCCGTCGAGAACGGGCCCGACTTCGGGTACGCCAACCTGGCCATCCGCGGCCGCCTGCTGGACCAGGTCGTCGCCGAGCAGGTCGAGCCGACGCTGGCCATGAAACCCGACCTGGTCAGCTTCGCGGCCGGTGGCAACGACGTCCTGCGGCGCAGGGCCGACCCGGCCGCGCTGATCGAGCGCATCGACCCGGTGATCGGCCGGATCCGCGCGACCGGCGCGGACGTGATCCTGTTCCGCTTCGCCGACATCGCCGCCCTTCTGCCCGGCCAGCGCCTCGTCGGGCCGCGCGCCGCGATCCTCAACGACGGGGCGCGGCGGCTGGCCGAGAAGCACGGCGCGTACCTCATCGACCTGCACGGCGACGACACCTTCCACAACCCCGTGATGTGGAGCACGGACCGGCTCCACCTGTCCGGGGCCGGGCACCGGCGCGTCGCGGGACACGTCCTGCGCGCCCTGGGCGTCGAGGCCGACGAACAGTGGCTGCTGGCGCCGCCGATGCCCGCGCCCGCACCTTGGCTGTCGGCGCGCGGCGCGGACCTGCGCTGGGCCGGGCAGTACCTGGCGCCGTGGCTCAAGCGGCGGCTGACCGGCGCGTCGTCGGGCGACCTCGTGACGGCGAAACGGCCAGCCCTGGCGCCCGTGCAGGCGGTCGACAAGGGTTAGCCTGAGCGACATGTCCGTTGCGTATGATCCGGCGCCGTCCCTCCAGGCGTACGCCCACCCGGAGCGACTGGTCACCACCGACTGGCTGGCCGCGCACCTCGGCACGGACGGCCTCGTGGTCGTCGAGTCGGACGAGGACGTCCTGCTGTACGACATGGGGCACATCCCCGGTGCGGTGAAGGTCGACTGGCACACCGAGCTGAACGACCAGGTCACCCGCGACTACCTGGAACCGGCGGCGTTCGCGGCGCTGTGCGAGGCCAAGGGCATCGGGCGGCACGACGCTGTCGTCTTCTACGGCGACAACTTCAACTGGTGGGCGGCGTACGCGCTGTGGGTGTTCAGCCTGTTCGGCCACCGCGACGTACGGCTGCTCGACGGCGGGCGGCAGAAGTGGATCGCCGAGGGGCGCGAGGTGACGCGGGACAAGCCGAATCGCCCCCGCACGCAGTACCCGGTGCCGGAGCGCGACGACGCACCGATCCGGGCATTCCGGGATCAGGTGATGGGGCACATCGCCAGCGGCCGACCGCTGGTCGACGTGCGGTCCCCGCAGGAGTACACGGGCGAGCGGACGCACATGCCGGATTACCCGCAGGAGGGGGCGCTGCGCGGCGGCCACATTCCGGGCGCGCTCAGCAAGCCGTGGAAGTCGGCGGCCAACGACGACGGGACGTTCCGGTCGGCGGGCGAGCTGACCAAGATCTACCGGGACGAACTGGGTCTGGTGCCCGCCGACGACGTGATCGCGTACTGCCGGATCGGTGAGCGGTCCAGTCACACCTGGTTCGTGTTGCACCACCTGTTGGGCTATTCGCAGGTGCGCAACTACGACGGGTCGTGGACCGAGTGGGGCAACCTGGTCCGGGCCCCGATCGTGCGCGGCGATCGGCCGGGCGGCCTGGCCTAACGGCGGGCCCCGCGACTGGCCGGTCATCGGTACCGTGTCCGGCCGTGACCAACACCTTCCAGGTCGATCTGCGCGGCATCGTCGACCTGCTCAGCCACCACCTGTACGCCAGCCCGCGGGTCTACGTCCGCGAACTGCTGCAGAACGCGGTCGACGCGATCACTGCCGCCGGCACGCCCGGTGTGGTCACGATCGAGTCCAGCGACCACACCGGCGACGGCACGCTGCGCATCGCGGACGACGGCATCGGCCTGACCGAGGCGCAGGTGCACGAGCTGCTGGCCACGATCGGCCGCAGCTCCAAGCGCGACGAGCTGGGCTTCTCCCGGCACGAGTTCCTCGGCCAGTTCGGCATCGGGCTGCTCTCCTGCTTCCTCGTCGCCGACGAGATCCGGGTGCACACCAGGCAGCACGGTGCCCCCGCCGTCCTGTGGACCGGCTTCTCCGACGGCCGCTACGAGGTCGCCCCCGGACCCGAGCGCGAGCCCGGCACCACTGTCACGCTCACCCCGCGCCGCGGCGCCGAGCACTGGCTCACCGGCACCACCGTGGCCGAGCTGGCCCGGCTCTACGGATCGTTCCTGCCCGTGACCGTCACGGTGGACGGCACCCGGACCACCGAGGACGCGCTGCCCTGGTCGGGCGGCTACCACGCGACGACCGGCTACGCCCAGCGCACGTTCGGGTTCGCCCCGTTCGACGTGATCGAGCTGAACGTGCCCGAGGCGGGCCTCACGGGGGCCGCGTTCGTGCTGCCCACGGCGGTGAACCCGGCCGCCCGTGGCGGGCACCGCGTCTACCTCAAGCGGATGCTGCTGGCCGAGTCCGTCGAGGGACTGCTGCCGGAATGGGCGTTCTTCGCCCGCTGCATCGTGGACAGCACAGAGCTGCGCCCCACCGCGAGCCGCGAGGCGCTCTACGACGACAGCCTGCTGGAGACGACCCGCGAGGCCATCGCCGACCAGCTGCGCGGCTGGCTGGTGCGGCTGGCCGCCACCGACCCGCACCGGCTCGGCACGTTCCTGCACATCCACCACCTCGGCGTGAAGGCACTCGCCCAGCACGACGACGAGATGCTGCGGCTGGTCGAGCAGTACTGGCCGCTGGAGACCAACGCCGGGCCGATGACCATGGCCGAGTTCCGCGCCCGCTACGGCGTCATCCGCTACGTGCGCAGCGACGACGAGTTCCGGCGGCTCGCCGCGGTCGCGGCGGCGCAGGACGTGATCCTGATCAACGGTGGCTACGCGTACGACGCCGACCTCATGGAGCGGCTGCCGGAGCTGGACCACTCGATCGTCGTCGAGCGGATGGACCCGAGCGAGCTGGCCACCCGGTTCGACGCGCTGCCCGCCGACCGGGAACTGGAGCTGTTGCCGTTCCTGTCGACCGCGCAGCGGCGGTTGGACCGGCTCGGCTGCGAGGTGGTGGTACGCGACTTCGAGCCCGCCACGCTGCCGTCGCTGTACCTGCTGAGCCGGGCGGCGGCGTTCCACCAGGAGCTGCGTGCCACCCGGGACCGCGCCGACGACCTGTGGGGCGGTGTCCTGGACGCGCTCGACCACCGTTCGGTGCCGCCGGAACGCCCGCAGCTCGTCCTCAACCACCGCAATCCGCTGGTCCGGCGGGTCAGCGTGCTGGGCGACCCGGAGCTGATCGGGCTCGCCGTCGAGGCGCTGTACGGCCAGGCGCTGCTGCTCGGCTACCACCCGCTGGGGCCACGGGACGCGTCGCTGCTGACCAGCTCGTTCCTCGGCCTGCTCGACCGTGCCGTCCCGCGCGAGGACCGCCCGTGAGGAGCGTCGCGGAACTGTGGGAACCGCCGCGCGAGGCGAAGCGGAAGGCCGAAGCGCTGCGCGAACACGAGGACATCCAGCGGATGAACGATCGGACAGGGAGCTCGGCATGAAGACGGTCAAGGAACTGTGGGACCTGCTCGACGAGGCCCACAACATGCCGTTCGGCGCGGCGCAGATCGCGCTCTTCGAGCAGGTGGTGCCGCATGCGGACGCGTCCGGCGACCGGGGGCTGGCCTTCGCGGCTCGGCTCAAGGCGACACAGGCCTATGTGTACGGCGGCGAGCCGGCGAAGTCGTTCGTCACCTTCTCCTGGTGCCTGAGCGACTATGACCGTGATCCGCAGCCGTACCACAAGAAGTACCAGCACACGCTGCTCTGGTACTTCAAGGACATGGTCGTGGCCCTGACCAGGTTCCCGGAGATCCCGCTGAGCCGGACGTACGCGGTTCTGGACGACATGGAGCGCCGCTACCGCGAGCGCGGAGCCAGCCTGCAGGCTGTCCACAAGCACCGCTACCTGGTCGCCACGCACGTGGGTGACGAGTCCGCGGCCGACCAGTGGTACGAGCGGTGGGGCACCACGCCCCGCGACAAGCTGAGCGACTGTGCGGGGTGCGACCCGACGGATCAGGTGCGGTATCTGTCCGGCCGGGGACGGCACGAGGACGCCGTGGCGCTCGCGGAATCGGTCCTCGCCGGGGAGCTGGACTGTTCCGAACAGCCGCAGAAGATCCTGACCGCGCTGCTGCCCTCGTACGTGGCGACCGGGCGGCTGGAGACGGCGGCCGAGGCGCACCGTCGGGCGTACCGGTTGATGCGCTCCAATCTGGCCGATCTCGGGCAGATCGGCGACCACATCTTCCTGTGTGCCCGTTCCGGCAACGAGCACCGGGGTCTGGAGATCCTGCAGCGGCACATCGACTGGCTGGACCGGGCGCCGTCGCCCGCGGAAGGCATGCGGTTCGCGGCCGCCGGGGCACTGTTGCTGCGCCGGCTGGGCGCGCTGGGGCACGGCGACGCGGCGGTGCGCCGCCAGGCCCACGGCGAACTGCCCGCGGCCCGGCTGGCCGAGGTGCTGGCGCGGCACGCGACAGAGGTCGCCGCCAAGTTGGACGCCCGCAACGGCACCACCGCGCAGAGCACACGGATCGCCGCCGTCCTGGGCGCCGAGCCGTTCGCCGAGCCGTTCCCGCTGTCCCCGCTCGCCCGCCGCCGCCCGGCCACCGGGACGCCGCAGGCGCCGGAATCCGGGGTGGCGCAACCGGTGCTTCCGGCCGATTCGCCCGTGCCGGCGATCCCGGCCGCCGCGGGCCCGGACGAGCTGCTCGACGCGGCGGAGGCGCTGCAGCGGCAGGAGCGCGACACCGCCCTCGCCGACCTGATGACCGAGTACGACCGCAGGTTCGGTGCCGCGGATCCGGGTGCCCTGGCCCGCGCCCGCCGCCTGATGCTGGCCGCCACCGAGCGCCGGGCGCCCGAGGACGTGGCCGGCGCCCTGGCCGCGGTGACCGAGGCGGAACGGCTGTTCCAGCAGGCAGGCGCGCGCGGTCGGGCGGCCACGGCGGCAGGTGTCGCGGGTGTCCTGCGGGTGTTCGCCGGTGAGGTGGCCGCGGGCCTCGCCCTGATCGGCGCCGACATCGCGTTCCAGGACGACGAGGGCGACCTGCGCGAGCGGGCCGCCGCGCTGGCCCGGCTCGCCACCGCGCAGGCCGCGGCGGGCGACGGTGCCGCGGCGCTGGCCGCGCAGGAGCGGGCCGACGCGCTCGCCGCCGAACTGGACGACCCGCGGACGGTGGCCCGGTACGCACTGCGCCGCGCCGACCTGCTGGCCGCGCTGGGGCGCGACGACGACGCCATCGCCGCCGCCCGCGAGGGCGTGGCGTTCTACCGCACCCACGGGCCACGCGAGCGCGCCGCCAGGGCGGGCATGAACCTCGCCCGGCTGGTGGGCGCCGACGAGGACGCCGCCGAGGCCGCGTACGGGCAGGTCATCGCGCTCGGCGCCACCGCCGCCGCGCTGGACGCCCGGCTCGGCCGGGGCCGCGCCCGGCTCGAACAGGAGCGGTACGACGCCGCGGTGGACGACTTCGTCGAGGCGGTCGCCCTCTGCGCCGAACGT
Source organism: Krasilnikovia sp. MM14-A1004 (assembly GCF_047159485.1). Classification (GTDB taxonomy): domain Bacteria; phylum Actinomycetota; class Actinomycetes; order Mycobacteriales; family Micromonosporaceae; genus Actinoplanes. Next base: position 7,112,356 of record NZ_AP038773.1, read on the forward strand.
GGACTGGACGCGGCCGGGGCGTCCGCGCGCGTGGAGCTGGCGGAGGCGTACCAGGCGGCCGAGCGCTACGCGGAGGGCGCCGAGGTCGCCGAGGAAGCGCTGGCGATGCTCGACCGGCTGGGCGACACCGACACCGCCGACCGCGCGCGGTTCCTGATCGCGGAGCTCTACGGGGAGCTGGGCGCGATCGACGAGGCGGTGGACCGGTTCGAGGACCTGGCGCGGCGCTACGCCGAGGCGGGCTCTCCGGCCATGCAGTCCGACGTCCTGAAGACCGCCGGGATCATGCTGTACAAGGCGGATCGGGACGGCGAGGCCGCGGTCCGGTTCGGTGCCGCCGCCGACGCCGCCCGCGAGGCGGGCAATCACATGGACGAGCTGTACGCGCTGCGTCGGCAGCTGAAGTCGCTGTACTACGACGACGATCTGGAGGCGGGCGAACGGACCCGGCTGCTGGCCGAGCAGCGGCACGCCGAGCTGGATCCCGAGCTGGCGGCAAACCCGGCGTACATCCGGGAACACGGCCGGCTCGGCATCGAGGGCATCCGGCTGCTGATCGACGCGGAACGGTACGCCGAGGCCGTGTCGTACGGAAAGGACGTGCCGGACCGGCTGCGCAGCGTCGGCGGGCAGACGGACGCCGCCGAGGCCGCGGGCCTGCTGGGTGAGGCGCTGCTGCGGGCCGGCCGCCCGGACGAGGCGGAGGAGCACCTGCGCGTGGCGATGCGCTGGAAGTCCGCGGGCACGAAGGGCCGCAAGCGCATGGCGCGCCTGGTGGTCGAGGCGCTGGAGGCGCTCGGCCGGACGGAGGACGCGGCGGAACTGCGCACGAAGGAGAAGCTGACATAGCCCTCACGCTGCCGTCGGACCCGCCCCTGCCGACGATCCCGGCCGACGCCACCGCGGACGAGTTGCTCGACTTGGCGGAGTCGGTGATGGGGCAGGAGCATGACGCCGCCCTCACCGAGGTGCTGGCCGCGTACGACCGCCGGTTCGGCTCCGGTGACCCCGGCCCGCTGGCCCGTGCGCGTCGCCTCGCGCTGGCCGCGGCGATCACCGAGACCGCGCTCCTCCCGGAGCTGTTCGACTCGTACTACGGCGCGTGGATCGAGCTTCCGCCGGCAGAGCCGGTGGCGGGTGCGCTGGCCGCGCTGACCGAAGCGGAACGGCTGTTCCGGGAGGCGGGTGCGCCGGGCCGGGCGGCCGCGGCCGTCGGCGCCGCGGGAGTCATGCGGGCCTTCGCCGGTGACGAGGAGGCGGCGCTGACCATGATCGGCGCCGACATCGCGTTCCAGGACGACCAGGGCGATCTCCGTCAGCGGGCCGTGGCGCAGGCTCGGCTGGCGCTCGCGTACCTGGCGGCCGAGGACCCCAACCAGGCGGTGACCGCACAGGAGCGGGCCGAAGCGCTCGCCGCCGAGCTGGGCGACGCCCGGCTGGCGGCCCGGTACGCGCTTCGCCGCGGTGACCTGCTGACCGGCTTCCACCGCAACGCGGAGGCGGTCGCTGCCGCCCGCGCGGGTGCGGAGTTCTACCGGACCCACGGGCCGCGTGCCCGGGCCGTCGCGGCGGGCCGGATCCTGCTCCGGGTCGCGGACGACTGCGCCGTGGCCGAGACCGTGTACGCGGAGGTGGTCGCGCTCGGCGCCGCCCACGCGGCGGTGGACGAGCTGCTCGGTCGGGGCCGCGCCGCCCTGGAGCGGGAGCAGACCTTCCGGGCGATGGACGAGTTCCTCAAGGCGGCAGTCCTGTCCGTCGAGGGCGGCTTGGCCGAGGCCGGGGCGCTTGCGCGGGCGGGGCTGGTGGAGGCGTTCCGGGCGACCCGGCGTCTCGTGGACGACGGCGAGGTCGCCGAGGAGACCCTCGCCGTGCTCAACGGCCAGGATCCGGATCGTGTCCGGTTCCTGATCGCGGGCCTGTACGTGTCGGTCGGTGCACCCCACTATGCGGTGGACAGGTACGACGACCTGGCGCGTCGCTACGGCGCGGCGAACCGTCCGGACATGCAGGCCGAGGTTCTGCGGACCGTCGGAGACCTGCTGGACCGGGAGGGCAGGGACGCCGAGGCCGCGCAACGGTTCGGTGCCGCCGCCGAGGCCGCTCGCGCGGCGGGCAACCACCTCGATGAGCTGTACGCGCTGCGTCGACGGCTGATGTCGCTGTGCCGGGCCGGCGATGTCGAGGCGGGCGACGAGGCCCGGCTGGCGGCCGCGCAACGGCATGCCGACCTGGATCCCCACCTGGCAGTCAGGCCGGCGTACCTCCGGGAACGCGCCCACCTCGGGCTGGAGGGCACCCGCCTGCTGGTCGCCGCGGGACGGTTCACCGAGGTTGTGTCGTACGCAACAGGTCTACCGGATCGGGTGACCAGCGCCGCCGGGCAGCCGGCGGGCAACGAGGTGGCGGGCCTGCTCGGCGAGGCGATGCTGCGCTGCGGCCTCCTGAAGGAGGCGGCCGAGCAGCTCCACCACGCGCTGGCCTGGACGTACGCGGGCACGAAGCGTCGCAGGCACATCGCGGGCCTGCTGGCCGAGGCGTTGGAGTCGCTGGGCCGAACGGAGGAGGCCGCGGAACTGCGCGAGCGCGACGGCGCCTAGGTCGCTGAACGGTCGTTCAGGGAAAGGCTTGACAGCGGGTTAAAGTTTCCGGGTGACGGTAGACCAGCAGCAGCGGACGACGGCTCCCGCGCCCCGGCGGCGCTCACGCCGCGAGGAGATCCTGGAGATCGCCGTGGGGCTATTCGCGTCCCGCGGCTACCACGGTGTGTCGATGGACGACATCGGCTCCGCCGCGGGCGTGACCGGCCCGGCCCTCTATCACCACTTCGCGGGCAAGGAGGCCATGCTGGTCGCCGCGCTCGTCCCGGTCAGCGAGAACCTGCTCAGCGGCGGCAAGTCCCGGGTGTCCCGGCACAACGGCGACGCCCCGGCGGCGCTGGCCGACCTGATCGACTTCCACGTCGACTTCGCGCTGGCCAACCCGGCCGTCATCGCGCTGCACCTGCACGAGCTGGACCGGCTGCCGGACGAGCCGCGCCGCCAGATCCGCCGCCTCCAGCGCCTGTACGTCGAGGAGTGGGTCACCGTCCTCGGCGAGCTGCGCCCCGACCTGGACGCCGGAGAGCGCCGCGTGCTGGCCCACTCGGCCTTCGGCCTGATGAACTCGACGCCCTTCCTCGGCGGCGAGGTCGACCGCCAGCGCCGGGCCGCCCTGCTGCGCGAGGCCACCGGCCACGCCCTGCTCGGCCACTGACCGGCTCAACGGCCCACCCCACCGCCAACTCCAGCAGAAAGAGCACCATGATCGAGTCTTTGCTCGTCGCCAACCGGGGCGAGATCGCCCGCCGGATCATCCGCACCGCCAAGCGGCTGGGGATCCGGGCGATCGCGGTCCACTCCGAGGCGGACGCCGGGATGCCGTTCGTCCTGGAAGCCGACGAGGCGGTGTGTGTGGGACCGGCGAACCCGGCCCAGAGCTACCGCAACACCGAGGCGATCCTCGCGGCGGCCAAGTCGACGGGCGCGCGGGCCATCCACCCCGGCTACGGCTTCCTGAGCGAGAACGCGGACTTCGCCCGTACCGTCGAGGAGAACGGCCTGATCTGGGTCGGACCGTCCGCGGACGCGATCACCGCGATGGGCGACAAGATCAATGCCCGGAATCTGATGGCCGCCGCGGGCGTGCCGGTCGCACCCGGCACGCAGGACCCGGCCGCCACGGTCGAGGCTGCTTTGGAGGCCGCCACCACGATCGGCTTCCCGGTGATGGTCAAGGCCGCGGCGGGCGGCGGCGGCATGGGCATGGCGGTCGCGAACGACGAGGCCGGATTGCGCACGGAGTACGAAAAGGTGCGCGGCTTCGCCGAGCGCATGTTCGGCGACGGCTCTGTGCTCATCGAGCGCTACTTCCCCCGGGTACGCCACGTCGAGGTGCAGATCCTCGGCCTCGCCGACGGCCGGGTCGTGGCGCTGAGCGAGCGCGAGTGCTCCGTGCAGCGCCGCAACCAGAAGCTGGTGGAGGAGGCCCCGTCCCCGGCGGTGAGCCCGGAGCTGCGTGCGCGCTTCCTCGCGGCGGCGGTCAAGGCGGGCGAGGCGGTCGGCTACCGCAACGCCGGGACGGTCGAGTGCCTGCTGGACCCGGCCACGGGCGAGTTCTTCTTCCTGGAGATGAACACGCGCCTGCAGGTCGAGCACCCGATCACCGAGCTGATCCACGGGCTCGACCTGGTCGAGGAGCAGTTGCGGATCGCCTCGGGCGAGGCGCCGACGTTCGACCCTGATGCGCTGACCACGACCGGCCACGCGATCGAGCTGCGGATCAACGCGGAGGACCCGAAGCGGTTCCTGCCCGGCCCCGGCAAGGTCACCACCTGGGTCGAGCCGACCGGCGACGGCGTCCGCGTCGACTCCGGGTACGCGGCCGACACCACTGTCACGCCGTTCTACGACTCGCTGATGGCCAAGCTGATCGTGCACGGCACGGATCGCGCGGACGCCATCGCCAAGGCCCGCGCCGCCGTGGCCGGGTTCGAGATCGTCGGCCCGAAGAACAACCTGCCGTTCTTCGCCGAGCTGCTGGAGAACGACGAGTTCCTCGGCGGCGACTACGACACCGGCATCGTCTCCCGGATGAGGTGAGGCTCCGCATGAGCGAGTGCACCGAGCGCAACGAGGGCCGCGAGTCCATGCGAGGTGGCATATGACCAGCGTTTCGATCCGCGAGGTGGCCCCGCGCGACGGGCTGCAGAACGAGGCGCCGATCCCCACCGACGCGAAGGTGCGGCTGATCGACGCGCTGTCCGGCACCGGCGTCCGCCGGATCGAGGCGGTGTCGTTCGTGCACCCGAAGGCCATCCCGCAGATGGCCGACGCCGACGAGGTGTGGGCGCGCGCCTGGCACAACCCCGACGTGCGCTACTCCGCGCTGATCCCGAACACCCGGGGCGCGCAGCGGGCCATCGCCGCCGGTTTCACAGAGATCGAGGTCGTGGTCTCGGCCAGCGACACCCACAACCGGCGCAACCTCAACCGCTCGACAGAGGAGTCCCTGGACGACATCGGCGCGCTGATCCCGCTGGTGCACGACGCCGGGGCGACGCTGGAAGTGATCGTCGCGACCAGCTTCGGTTGCCCGTTCGAGGGCGACATCGACCCGAAGCGGGTGGCGTCGATCGTCGAGCGGGTCCGCGCCGACGGCGCGGACCGCATCGCGTTCGGCGACACCACCGGCATGGGTACGCCGCGCCGGGTCCGCGACCTGCTTTCCGAGGTACGCCCTGACCTGCTGCACTTCCACAACACCCGGGGTACGGGGCTGGCGAACATCCTGACCGCGCTGGAACTCGGGGTGACCGAGTTCGACGCCAGCGTGGGCGGCATCGGCGGCTGCCCGTACGCGCCGGGGGCGTCCGGAAACGTGGCCACCGAGGAAGTGGTGCACATGCTGCACGACATGGGCATCGACACCGGCATCGACCTGGACAACCTGATCACGGTCGCGGAACTGGCCGAGGACCTGCTCGGCAAGACGTTGCCGTCGGGCGTGCTGCGGGCGGGGCCGCGTACCCGTCTGGTCTGACGTTGCGCCCGCGCTACTTGCCGAACATGCCCTGCGGCCGGATCTCTGTCGCTTCCTCACGGGCGTCGGTCAGGTCGGCGGCGCGGGCCACCGTCCGCCACATGCGGTAGTCCACCTCGATGAGCCCGAGGTCGGCTGCGGTCTGGTAATTCTCGCCGAGGAAGTTCAGCACGACGTTGTCGCCGCCGGTGTCCACGACCTCGAACGGTGCGCCGCGCCAGGTCGCCAGCTGTCGCGTGTAGACGGCACGATCGCACTGCACGTCCTCGACGACCTTCGTCCAGGCGCCGTGCTGCTCCGCGAACCCCTCGGCGGGCGGCTGCCCCGGCACAGCATGCAGCGTGTACTGGCACGGACCGGGGCCGAAGTCGGCTTCGTACTCGGCGCCCTGATGCGTGACGTACAGGCCGCGGTGGATGCGGGAGTAGGCGGGCGCCGGCGGCCGCCACCAGCGTGCGGGGCCGAAGGCGGGCCCGGCAACGGGCAGCCAGCCGAGGCGGCGGTGCAGGTAGTGGCCGACGACGGTCTGCTCGCCGTCGGGGTCGACGCGGTGAATCTGGGCGCCCGCGGGCAGGTCCGCGAGGAACAGGAAGTACTCCGGCACGGGCGCCGCCTGGTACGGGGTGTACCCGGTGCCGAGGAACGGTGCCGGATACACGGCGGGGCTGCCGCCCATCCGGGCCGCGCCCTCCGGCGTCTGGCCGCCGAACGTCGTGACGAACAGGCCCGGCCAGCCGGCCGAGAAGCGCAGCAGGTAGAGCGGCCCGCCGCGCGGCCAGCCCTCGATCAGGTCGACGCCGTGGCTGGCGGCGATCTCCTCGGCGGTCCGCGCGGTGACGTCCTGCATCCGGGTCACGAACCCGCCGGTGCGGTGCGACTCGAAGCGACCGGGCACGGAGACGTTGCCGAGGTGCAGGTCCGCGACGCTGGGCAGCAGCACCTTCTCCACCGACGTGGCAGGCCCGAGCCCGGAAGGCTTACGCGGGTCGTCTGCCGATCGCTGCCCCAGAAATGCCGTCACTGCCCCTGCCCCCGCTCCAGTTCAGCCTTGTCACGTTCCCTCTTCTGCCGAGCCTTCCAGTTGGCCAGCAGATCCTCACGCGTCTCGTGCAGGTCCTCGACCTCGCTGAGCGGGAATGCACCCTGTGCGACCCCACGCTCGATAACGTCCACCCCATTGGCGGCTGCCCATGGATCCTGGCCGTACAACACGCCTTCGACCATGTCCCCCCGACGGCTGAGGGCGTAGAACTCCTTGCCGCGCCAGGTGAAGGTCCAACGCGGCCGGTACCAGGCGTCTAGATCTGATATGTCGATCGGCGTGCCATAGCCTTCCAGTTCCTCGTCGTAAACGAGGCCTTCCGGGGCGGGTCCACCCGGATGCAAGGCGACGAGGAAGTCCCGCACCCGCCCGACACCGCCACAGCTGATCAGTCGGAAATCTTTACCGCGCCAGACCGCAACCGCGTCTCTCGGAAATTTCACGCGCTCACTCATTGGGCAATCCTCGTCCACTGTTTCGTATCCTTGTCGAACACTCCGACAAGGCTTTCAGTGCCGTCCCGATTGATCTTCCAGATCTCGGCCCGCCCGGTGAGTTGTGTCCCATGGGGAAGAAACTCGGGGATCCCGCTTCCTGCGGTGTAGCCCGTGCCCAAGAACGGGTCTTTGCCTTGGACGGGCCGTTCGTTGCCGCTGAGGTTCTTCATGTGCTCCGCCACAGCTTCGTCGCGGCCACCGTACGGAATCGGCGGTGCCTCATCGCGCGGCTGCTGGTACCGCAGTTGGAGCGCATGGTCGGCATCCTCCTTGATCGGGGTCCAGCCTGCGCCCTTGTCGTCCAGCGCGAGGCCGTCTCGCAGCTGCGATGGCGTGCGGAGGTCCGCGACGTCCTTGCCTCGCGCGACGAACCCACCAACCTCGTCAGGATTGAACGGCTTGCCGTTCAGACTGGGCAGGTTGTCCAGGTAGGCATGTGCGGAGTCTGGATGGAGCACCTTCGTCATGACCTGACCGTTATTTACGGTCATCCGGTCGCGGACGTCGATGACTTCCTTCCGTTGAGGGTCGGTCAGGTCGTCAGCCGCGGACAAGCGCAGCGCGTCATGGTCCGCCCGGTTCAGGTCCATGCTCGCCAGGATCGAGTCGTATTCCTCGTCGAACGGCGGCCCGTCGCGCAGGGCGTCATTGCCGAAGTGCCCCTTGCCGGGGCCGCCGCCCCCACCGCCACCACCCGACCCGGGCCCGCCGGACCCGCTCGAACCTTTGCCCCCGCGTGCCCCGCGCCCGCCCTTGCCGCCTCCCAGCGGGTTGGCGCGGGAAAGCTTGTTGAGCAGGTTCTTCAGCCCCGTGAAGATCTCCCCGAGCCGGTGCAGCATCGGCGTCAGCTTGCGCAGGCTGTTGATCAGCGCCCGTACGAAATGCTGGATCTTGTTGACCCACTTGGCGACCAGCGCCGCGACCTGCCCGACCACCACCGGGGTCGCGAGGCCCAGGGTCACCCCCTCCTCGGCCAGCCACTGCGGCAGCCGGGCCGCGAGCGTGCCGATGAACTCGGCGATGAGGTCCCGCACGATGCCCCGGACCAGACCGACCAGAAGGCCCGCACCCTGCACCGCGTACGAGATGCCGTGCGCCGCGTTGGAGATGCCCTCCATCACCGACAGGTGCGTCCCGGCGTGCTCCCGGTACGCGTCGCCCGAGGCGCCCAGCCACGACGCGGTCCCCGGCTTGACCGCCTCGGCGTACTGGGCGCGCGTATCGGCCGTGTACTTGGCGACGTTCTCCCACGTCGCGGCGTGCGCGGAGATCTCGTCCGGGTTTCCGGCCAGCCAGTCCAACGCGTCCTTGAGCGGCTTGACGTGCTCCATCAGCCACGACACGCCCCACGACACCAGTGTCCCGATCGGGTCGATCATCAGACCGAGCGTGTCGAGGCTGCCGCCGACTCCGCCGAGCGTGCCGTCGACCCAACTGTCGTTCTTGATGCCGTTGGCGACGTCGGCCGCGTCCTCGACCAGGCCGAGGCCGGTGTACCACGTCGTCGAACTCTGCGATTGCGCTACCAGAGGGTTGGTCACAACGGCAGTTCCAGCGCCGAACCCGGCGACCGGCCCGCGGCACCGATCGCGCGGGCGTTACCCGCGTCGGTGGCCTCGGTGTCCGCTGCCGCGCCGCGCAGTCCCGCCGCGGTCTCCTGCAACGCCTCGACGCTTCCGCGCAGCGCGTCGACGCCCAGGTCGAAGACCGGGGTCAGCAGCGCGGGCAGGAACTGGCAGATCACCCCGTAGGCCTGGCTGTCCATCGACACCTGGTGCACCGCGGACTGCGCGGTGCGCATCGCCTCGGACACCTGAGTCACCTCGCCGGCATGCCGCAGCACGACATCGATCGGGAACTGAACGAGCCCGTCAGCGCTCATCGGCGGCACCGTTCCCGGCCTCGTCGTCCGGTTGGGGGAAGCGCGCCTCGTACGACTGGATGACCGCGCGGCCGGTCTCGCTGTCCGCCCCCACCGTCTCCTGCACTTCGACGGCCACCTGGGCGGCGACCTTCGCCTGTGCGGCCCGCATCACCGCGGTGAGCTGGCGGGCCAGCTCCGCGCCGGGTAGCCGTTGCACCCGGTCGTCGAGTTCGAATTTCTCCACCTGACCGGACGCTCCGACGGTGATCTTGACCGATCCGTCCGCGCTCGTCGCGGTCCCGGTCAGCGCGGCGACCCGCCGCGACAGCGCGGCGGCGCGTTCCGCCTGCGCGCTGACCCCTGCCGTCCAGGAATCCAGCCAGTCCTCTGCTGCGTCGATGTCACGCATCGCGTGCCGCTCCTCCCCCGTGAAGAGCCTCAGAACCTAGATCACCGCACGAGTGACCTGCAACCGGTGCCGACCTGGACTGCCTTGGACGTCACACCCAAAATGCGCTAGCCTAACGATCGTTCAGGTTGGATCGGAAGGGGACGACGTGGCCATCGACGGTGAGGCCCTGGCTCAGGTACGCAAGCGGGTGGCGGCCGGCGGCGCCGAGCGCTACCACGCGGCGAACGCGGCCAAGGGCAAGCTCTTCGCCCGCGAGCGCATCGCGCTGCTGGTCGACGAGGGCTCCTTCGTCGAGGACGGCATGTACGCCAACGCCCTCGCCGACGGCCTGCCCGCCGACGGCGTGATCACCGGCAACGCCCGCATCGACGGGCGCGAGGTGTGCGTGATGGCCAACGACTCGACCGTCAAGGCCGGGTCCTGGGGCGCCCGCACGGTCGAAAAGATCATCCGGATCATCGAGCGGGCGTACGCGACCGGCGTACCCATGGTCTACCTGGTCGACTCGGCCGGGGCCCGAATCACGGATCAGGTCGACCTGTTCCCGGGCCGCCGTGGCGCGGGCAAGATCTTCCACAACCAGGTGAAGGCGTCCGGCTCGATCCCGCAGGTCTGCGCGCTGTTCGGCCCGTCCGCGGCCGGTGGGGCGTACATCCCGGCGTTCTGCGACGTGGTGGCGATGGTCGAGGGCAACGCCAGCATGTACCTCGGCTCCGACCGGATGGTCGAGATGGTCACGGGCGAGAAGACGACGCTCGAAGCGATGGGTGGGGCCCGGGTGCACTGCGCCGAATCGGGGGTGGGCCACTTCCTGTGCAAGACCGAGCAGGACGCGCTGGATGTCGTCCGGCGCTACCTGTCGTACCTGCCGGCGAACTGGGAGCAGCAGCCACCCGCCGCTGAGGCGTCCGAACCGGCCAATGTGGATCTCGCGGCGCTGGTGCCGGCCAGCGAGCGGCAGGCGTTCGACATGCGCCGCTACATCAAGGGCCTGGTCGACGAGGGCTCGTTCCTGGAGATCCAGGCGCTGTGGGCCAAGGAGCTGACGGTCGGCTTCGCCCGGATGAACGGCGAGGTCGTCGGCATCGTCGGCAACAACTCGATGTTCAAGGGCGGGGTGCTGTTCGTCGACTCCGCCGACAAGGCCACCCGGTTCGTGCAGCTCTGCGACGCGTTCAACGTGCCGCTGCTGTTCCTCACTGACGTGCCGGGGTTCATGGTCGGCACGGCCGTCGAGAAGCAGGGGATCATCCGGCACGGGGCGAAGATGATCAGTGCGATCTCGGAGGCGACCGTACCCAAGATCTGTGTCGTGGTCCGCAAGGCCTACGGCGCCGGGCTCTACGCGATGGCCGGGCCCGGCTTCGAACCGGACGCCACGATCGCCCTGCCCACCGCGAAGATCGCGGTGATGGGCGCCGAGGCGGCCGTCAACGCGGTGTACGCCAACAAGATCGCCGCGATCGTCGACGAGGAGGAACGCGCCGCCTACGTCGCCGAGCTGCGCGCCGAGTACGAGCGCGACATCGACATCATGCGCCTGGCCAGCGAGCTGGTGATCGACGCGATCGTCGAGCCCGCCGAGCTGCGCGCCGAACTGATCCGCCGGTACCACGCCGCCCGCGGCAAGGACCGTACGTTCTCCCGCCGCCGCCACGCCGTCACCCCGGTCTGAGCAGCGTCACCACTCTCACAGAGGTCACCACCTCTTCAGAGAAAGGCACCGTCATGGTCGACTTCCGGCTCAGCGAGGAGCAGGAGGCACTGCGCGCCAGCGTGCAGGAGTTCGCCCGCGAGCAGGTCGCTCCCGTGATCGCGGAGCACTACGAGCACAAGACTTTCCCGTACGAGCTGATCCGGCAGATGGGCAAGATGGGCCTGTTCGGGTTGCCGTTCCCGGAGGAGCACGGCGGCATGGGCGGCGACTACTTCGCCCTGTGTCTCGCCCTGGAGGAGCTGGCCAGGGTCGACTCCAGCGTCGCGATCACCCTGGAAGCGGCGGTCTCGCTGGGTGCCATGCCGATCCACCGATTCGGTACGGCCGAGCAGAAGGCCCGCTGGTTGCCGCAGCTGACCAGCGGCGAGAACCTGGCCGCGTTCGGTCTCACCGAGCCGGGCTCGGGTTCAGACGCGGCCGCGATCGCGACCCGCGCGGTGCTCGACGAGAAGACGAACGAGTGGGTCATCAACGGCTCCAAGGCGTTCATCACCAACTCCGGCACCGACATCACCGCCCTGGTCACCGTGATGGCGGCGACCGGCACCCGGCCGGACGGCAGCAAGGAGCTGTCGACCATCATCGTGCCGTCGGGCACCCCGGGCTTCACTGTCGCGCCGGGCTACTCGAAGGTCGGCTGGTGCGCCTCCGACACCCACGAGCTGTCGTTCGACGACGTGCGGGTGCCCGCGGAGAACCTGCTCGGCCAGCGCGGCCGGGGCTTCGCGCAGTTCCTGCGGATCCTCGACGAGGGCCGGATCGCCATCGCCGCGCTGTCCGTGGGCCTCGCTCAGGGCTGCGTGGACGAGTCCGTCGCGTACGCCAAGCAGCGCCAGGCGTTCGGCCAGCCGATCGGCAACTACCAGGCCGTCCAGTTCCTGATCGCCGACATGGAGCTGCGCGCGCACACCGCGCGGGTCGGCTACTACGACGCCGCGTCCCGGATGCTGGCCGGCGAGGACTTCAAGCGGTACGCCGCGGTCGCGAAGCTGCACGCCAGCAACGCCGCGATGGACAACGCCCGCTACGCCACCCAGGTCCACGGCGGGTACGGCTTCATGAACGAGTCCGCGGTGGGCCGCTTCTACCGCGACGCGAAGATCCTGGAGGTCGGCGAGGGCACCTCCGAGGTGCAGCGCATGATCATCTCGCGTGACCTGGGTCTGTGACGGGCATGTAGGGGATCCGACCGGGCCTCGGTCCGATCCCCGACACCCGGCCCTCCCGGGTCAGCGCGCATCGACGCAGGTGCCTAGGTTCATGGAATGACCTCCGAGCACGGCGCCGGCGAGCCGGGTGCGCGCTTCGGCGCCGTGCTGCGCAGCTACCGGAAACGGGTCGGCCTCACCCAGGCGGAGCTGGCGGCCCGCGCGGCCATCGGCGTGCGTACCGTGCGCGACCTGGAACGCGGCCGGGCCGCGCGGCCGCAACGCACCACCGCTGTCCTGCTGGCCGACGCGCTCGGTCTGACCGGGGCCGGCCGCGCGGAGTTCCTGGGTGCCGCTCGCGGCCATCCGGCGTCACCCGCGTCCGTCCCCGCGCCGGCCCCGGCGGAGCCGCCGCCGGTCGTCCGGCTGCCCCCGGCGGGCGAGCTGATCGGCCGCGACGCCGACGTCGACGAACTGGTCGACGAGCTGGCCCGCCCGGCGTTCGACGACGGCCCGGTTGCCCGGGAGCGCCCCGGCGGGATCACCCTGGTCGGCCTGGCCGGGGTGGGCAAGACCGTGCTGGCGCTCGTGGTGGCGCACCGGATCGCCGCCGCCCATCCGGCCGGGGTCGCGGGCATCGTCGTCACGGACGGCTCCACGGCCGGGGAGATCCTCGGCGGGGTGGCCGCCGTGTTCGGGGTGGGCCGCCCCGAGGACCTGCCCGCGCGGCTGGCGGGCCGGTCTGCGGTGCTGCTCGTCGACGCGGTCGAGCGATCCCCCGACGCGGTCGCCGACGCGCTGTCGTGGCTGCGCGGACGCGTACCCCACCTGCGTTTCCTGGCCACCGGGCGGCACTCCGTGGGCCTGCCCGACGAACGGGTCCGGCCGGTGGCGCCCCTGGTCGCGCCACCGGCGGAGGCGGGGGCGACGGCCGGCGATGCGGCCGCGTACCCGGCGGTCGCGCTGTTCCTGGACCGGCTCGCCCGGGTCGGCCGTACGCCGGTGGGTCCCGACGAGGTCGCGGCCGTGGTGACCCTGGTCCGGCGGCTCGGCGGCCTGCCGCTGGCGATCGAGCTGGCCGCCGCCCGCGGCCGGGTGCTGACCGTCGCCGAGATCCTCGACCGGTACGGCGACCGCGTCCTGGACCTGTCCCGGGCCGCCGCCTCGCCGCCCGAGACCGTGGTGTCCCTGCGCGACGCGGTGGCCGCCAGCTACCGCCTGCTGAACCGCGCCGAGCGCGACGCCCTGCGCCGCCTGTCCATGTTCCGGCACCGCTGGTCGCTGCGGCTGGCGGAACAGATGCTGGCGGACGGCCCGACCGCCGGCACGGACGTGGTGCACGTGCTGGACCGGCTGCTGGCTCTCGGCCTGCTCAGCGTGCGCGGCACCCGGTCCTCCCGGTTCCGGCTGCTGGACGTGGTACGCGACTTCGGCACGGAGCGGGCGGCCGCGAAGGGCGAGCTGAGCGGGTTCCGGCGCCGCCACGCCGCCGTACTGGCCGACCTGGCGCAGCAGGTGGCGCCGGATCTGGTCGGCGGCGACCTCGCCGCGGCGGCGGCCCGCCTCGACGACGTGGCGGGGGATCTGGGCGCGGCGTTGACGTTCGCGGCGGGGGACGACCCGCACACCGCGCTGCGCATCGCGGCGGCGCTGCCCTGCTGGTGGCGGTTCCGGTCGCGGGAGGTGACCGGCCGCCAGTGGCTGCGGCGGCTGCTCGACGACCCGCGTACCGCCGACGCCGACCCCGCGGTGCGGGCCTGGGCGCACGCGGGCCTGGCCCAGCTGGCCCCCGAGCACGGGGCCGGGCCGCAGGAGCGGGACGCGGCCCGGGCCGCGCTGGCGGGTTTCGAGCGGCTCGGCGACCCGGCCGGGCAGGTGACCGCGCATCTGCTGCTGGCCGTACCGAATCCGGGCGCGGGCGGATTCGAGCAGGCCCGCGGGCACGCCGAGGCCGCGTTGGCGCTGGCCCGGCGGCACGCCCGGCTGCGCGACATGGCGGTCGCCCAACATCATCTGAGCTGGCACGAGGTCCGGGTCGGTGATCTGGCGGCGGCGCGCCGGCGCCTGGCCGAGGTCGAGCGGCTGGCCCGGCGCTGCGGCGAGTACCGGCTGCGCGCGGCGGCGCTGGCGGCGTCGGCCGAGCTGGCCCGCCTGGACGGCCGCACCGAGGATGCGGAACGGCTCGGCCGCCGGGCGGTCGCCGAGCTGGACGCGGTGGGCCTGGCCGCCCCGAACCACCGGCGCCGCGTGCTGGCGACCATCGGTCTGGCCCTGGCGCGGGCGGGCCGGTTCGCCGAGGCGGTCGCCGTGCGCGACGAGTGGGATGCGGGGGCTGCCTCGGCCCCGTGCGGGGCGCTCGCCGGCGCGGAGCTGCCGGGCAGCGGCTTTCCCGGTGCGCAGGCACCGAGCGAGCGGTTCTCCGCGGCGTTGCTGGACGGCGGCATCGCGGCGGGTCGCGGCAAGGGCGCGCGCGCGGCCGCCTGCTTCGCTCGGGCGGCGGAGGCCTGCACGGCGGGCATGGACCCGCGGGATCTGGTCGCGGCCCTGGTCGGCCTGGTCTCCAGCACACCCGACCCCGAGGTACGGCGCGACGCGTACGCCCGCCTCACGGAGCTGTGCGCGGCGACGGGTACGACGCTGCTGCCCTGGGAGCGCGCGGGTCTACGTGCGGCCGGCGCGTTGTCGGCGAGTGAGGTGCCGGCCGATGATCCGGACGTCGCCTGACCGCACGCGCACGTCACCCGGCGCGGGGGACGACCGGCGCTGATCCGCCCCCGGCGCGCCGGTCGCCACACCCGTACTGGCAGGCGGCGAGAACGATGACTCCCCCGTCGGGTCAATGTTCGTACCGGTCGCGCCGCCTCCCCCCGGCTGATCACCCTAGCCGCGGGTGATCAGCGATTTGGTCGGGATGAAGCGGTTTCGACCACGGCGTCCGCCGGTTCTGCCGGTAGTTCTGCCGGTTACTGACGAGGTGCGGTGAACGCCTCGACGTCAGCCCCGGTACTCCCGGCGGTGGCACACGGGTTCACCGCGTCCCGGACGATCCGCAGGGCTTCCAGCATCTGGTTGAGCTGGTCCGGTTCGAGCTGGCCGATGAACCACTGCTGGACCAGTTCGAGGTGCCCGGGCAGCACCTCGTCGAGCCGATCCAGGCCGGGCTCCGTGATCACCGCGTACGAGCTGCGGCGATCGCTGGGGCAGGCCTCCCGCCGGACCAGGCCGTCGCGGTCCATGCGGTCGACGACGCGGGTGACACCGCTGGTGGACAGCGAGGTCTGCCCGGCCAGATCGGTCATCCGCAGTCGCTGACCGGGCGAGCGGGCGAGGCGCATGAGCACTTCGAACTCGACCGGGGAGAGGTGATGCTGCTCGAACTGAGCGGCGAATCGGGTGGTCAGGCCCGTGTACGCCTCGGCGAAGAGGCCGACGGCCGTGAACCGGGGGTCATCGAGGTTGGTACGCACCCAACCAGGGTAACACCGGGCACTTGACAGACGGAATATTGCGGAGCGTATAGTTGCTACGTCAAACAACATCACCAACCGAGGCTCCGGGCAACTGGCCCGGCACCCCGCTCCGAGAGGACATAGTCATGACCGAGTCCGTCGCCACCACCCGCGAGTTCCAGGGCCTGCAGATCCCCGCCGCCGGGACGTACGAGCTCGACGCGGCGCACAAGCGCGTCGGCTTCGTGGTGCGCCATCTCATGGTCAGCAAGGTGCGGGGCGAGTTCGCCACCGCGAGTGCCACCGTCACGATCGCCGAGGACCCGTTGCAGTCCTCCGTCGTCGCCACCATCCAGACCGACAGCGTCCGCACCGGCCAGGACGACCGCGACAAGCACCTGCGGACGGGCGACTTCTTCGAGGCGGAGAAGTACCCGACCATGGAGTACCGCAGCACCGGCATCAAGTCGTTCGAGGGCAACGAGTTCGTTCTGGACGGCGAGTTGACCATCAAGGGGATCACCCGGCCGGTCGAGCTGGTCGTCGAATTCGAGGGCGTCGGGCGCAGCCCGTACGGATTCGATGTGTTCGGTTTCAGCGCCACCACCGAGATCGACCGCGAGGAATGGGGTCTGACTTACAACATGGCGCTGGAAACCGGTGGCGTCATGATCGGTAAGAAGATCAAGATCGAGATCGAGGGCGAGGCCATTCGCCAGGCCTGACGTCACTGCAGAACCGGACGGCGCCGCTCCCGTGGGGGGATCGGCGCCGTCTGCGTATTCCGCGGCACAACTAGCGGGTGGCCCCGCAGGGATGGCAAGGTGAACCGAACGCGTGCGTTCGCTCACAGAGTGGTGATCGAAGTCCGCTTTTGTCCCTGTCGTGGAAGTCGGCAACCACCTAGCGTGAGAGACTCACGCCGCACCGTGCCGGGAGGGCAGATGGGCAAGGACCTCTCCGACGCAGCCTTCTCCAAGGAGGATCGTGCCCGGTATCGGCAGAAAGTTCGCCGATGCCTCGACGTGCTCGCACTCATGCTCGACGCCGCCGCATTCGAGGGCGAGAACCGGATGACCGGGCTCGAAATCGAGCTCAACCTCATGGACGCCGACGCGGAACCGGCGATGTGCAACGCCGAAATTCTCGCGAACCTGGGCGATCCCGCATTCCAGACCGAACTCGGCCAGTTCAACCTGGAACTCAACGCCCGGCCCCGGCTGATCTGCGGCGACGGATTCGCCGAATACGAACGGACCATCCTGGAGAGTCTGGGCCGCGCCGACGACCGCGCGGAGAAGTCCGACAGCACCATCGTCCTCGTCGGCATCCTCCCCACCCTCGCGCCCGAACACCTGGTGGAGGGCAACCTGTCCGCCAACGAGCGCTACAAGGCGCTCAACGACCAGATCGCCGGCGCCCGCGGCGAACAGTTCGCGGTCGACATCCGGGGCATCGAACGGCTGCAGGCCGCGAACGACTCCATCGCGCCCGAGGCGGCCTGCACCAGCGTGCAGTTCCACATGCAGGTGCCGCCGGACCGGTTCGCCTCGTACTGGAACGCGTCGCAGGCACTGGCCGCGGTCCAGGTCGCGGTGGGGGCGAATTCGCCCTATCTGTACGGCCGGAGGCTGTGGGCGGAAACCAGGATCGCCCTGTTCCAGCAGGCGACAGACACCCGACCCGAAGAACTCAAGGCCCAAGGCGTGCGGCCCCGGGTCTGGTTCGGCGAGCGGTGGATCACCTCGGTGTTCGACCTGTTCGAGGAGAACGTCCGCTACTTCCCGCCACTCCTGCCCGTGCTCGACGACGAGGACCCGGTGGTGGTCCTGCACGACGGCGACGTACCCCAGCTCGGCGAGCTGCGCCTGCACAACGGCACGGTCTACCGCTGGAACCGCCCCGTCTACGACGTCTCGAACGGCCGCCCGCACCTGCGCGTGGAGAACCGCGTGCTGCCGTCCGGGCCGACCGTGGCCGACATGATGGCCAACGCCGCGTTCTACTTCGGTCTGGCCCGCCAGCTCGCCGAGGAGGAACGCCCGATCTGGACCCAGCTGACGTTCGCGGCCGCGGCGGACAACTTCCACGTCGCGGCGCGGCGGGGGATCGAGGCGACCGTGCACTGGCCGCGCCTCGGCGACGTCGCGGTCACCGACCTGGTGCTCGACCAGCTGCTGCCCAAGGCGGCCGCCGGGCTGGACAAGTTCGGCGTCGCCCCGGTGCACCGGGACCGGCTGCTGGCGATCATCGAGGGCCGCTGCCGTACCGGCCGCAACGGCGCGACCTGGCAGACCGAGACCGTCCGGTTTGCCGAGCAGCAGCGCGGGCTGGACCGGGGCCCGGCGTTGCACGAGATGCTGCTGCGCTACATCGAGTTGCAGCACACCAACGATCCCGTACACACCTGGCCCGTCGGATGACCAGTGTCCACTGTGGCCGGTAGCGGCCGTCGCTGATCAGGCGTCGGTGTCGTCCTGGCCGGAACGGCGTCCGAGCCGGCGCAGGAGGCCCCGCTTCGGCTCGGCGGCCGGGCCGCCCGGGTTGATCTCGGCCACGGGCGGTTCCGCCGGAGGCGGCGCGACCGTGGAACGCGACGTGTCCTGCCGCGACCCTTCCGACGATGCCGTGGCTCGGCCCACGGCCTTCTGGCCGGGCGCCGGATTCGGCACCGGTGTGGGCCTTGGTTCGGGCCGGGGCGCGGTCGGCGGCGGCGCCGTCGGCGGAGGAGCGGTCGGGGGTGGTGCGGTCGGCAGCGAGGACATCGGTACGGGCGACGTGCCCCGGCCGGACACCGCCGACGGCGCCGCCTGGCCCGCACCTGCCGGGCGCGACCCCGCCTGTCCGGAGCCTGCCTGGCCGGGACCTTTCTGGCTGGAGCCTGCCTGGCCGGGACCTTTCTGGCCGGAGCTTGCCTGCCCTGCCTGTCGTGCCTGGCCTGGCTGGCCTGTTTGACCTGCTTGGCCTGCCTGGCCGGGACCTGGCTGAGCAGGGGCCGTCTGGCCGGGCGCCGACTTCCTCGACTGCCTGGCCGTCGCGGCCTTGCCGGACGGGGTCTTGGCGGGAGCGGACTTGCCTGGCCCCGCTGTGGCCTGTACCGCCGCGGCCTGTCCGGCGGCTTGCCCTGCGGCGGCTTGCCCTGCGGCGGCCCGTCCCGGCGCGGCCTTCCCTGGCGGGCCCGATGCCGTGCCTGATGCGGGCGTGCCCGATGCCGTGCCTGATGCGCTCGTGGCTGATGCGGGCGTGCCTTTGGCGGATCCGCCGGCGGAGGACGTCGCGTCGCCCTGATCCTTCCGGGCAGCCGTCGCCTTACCTCGTGCGGACTTTGCCGGCGCGGTGGCGCTCGCCCGGACGGTGGTGGCTTTGCCGGCCGCTGCAGGGTCCGAGTCGTCGCCCTGCTCAGTGCTGCTCGCCGGCGTGTTGCCCCGCGCCGACGCGGACCGCCGGATCCACCGGCCCGTGGGCGCCGCGTCGTCGACCGGGGCCGCCTGGCCCGGCACGGCCACCCCGCGCCCGGCGAGCGCCCGGGACCTGGCCCGCCGTTCCGCGAGCGCGACGCTCGCCGCGGACCCGGCAAGTCCGGAGATCACCGCATACGGGGCGATGAGGTAGGCCGACTCGAGCGAGCCCAGTGAACCGGTCAGTTGCGGCGCCAGGGCCAGGAACGCCAGCGCCACCAGCAGCGGCCCGACCGCGCCGGACGTGGCGGCGCCGACACCCCGGTCACCGCGTCGTACGGCTCCGACGACGCCGATCACCCCGAGGATCGCGGCGGCCAGCAGCGTGAGCAGCGCGCTGGGCAGGGCGACGATGCCGTACCGGGTGATGGGTGCGGCGAACTGCCAGCTGTTCAGGTAGGTGGCCGACGGCCGGTGCAGGGTCAGCTCCGCGACGACCGCAGCCGCGGCGAGGATCCACAGCCAGCTCGCGGTGGCCACGAGGTTCGCCGCGACCGGCCGGGACACCACGGCCCAGTACGCGACGACGAGCCCGAGCAGCACGCCCAGCAAGGCGTACCCAGCGGCGACGGTCTGCGGCGAGAACGTGTCCGGACGGACCGCGGCACGGGCGGGCAACGCGATGAGCGCGACGGTCAGCAGCGCCCCGATCGCGGCGGCGCCGGCGAGCGCGAGTCGCCACGGACCGCCGTGACGCGTCGGCATCCGGCCCGCGAGGACCGCTCCGAACACGGTGGCGCTGGCCGCGATCCACGTCGCCCAGCCCAGACTGCCCAGCCAGACGCTGTCGTCGACGCCCGCGACGGTCGGCCATTCGATGACGCCCAGGCCGTACCCGAGGCCCAGCTGGGCGGCGCCGGTCCCCGCGGCGATCCCGGCCGCGGCGCCGGCCTGCACTGTTCTGCCCCTGTCGGCCATGCGGGGCACTGTAGCGGCAGGTGACGATGCCTGCGAATCCGTCGCCGTCCGCCGCAACAAGGTCACGCTGCGGCTTTGCCGTCGGATACCGCGCGGCACGGCCGGCACGGGTTACGTTGAGCCCCGGCAGGTGCGAGGGAGAGGATGCGGCGATGTCCGACGAGCAGGGGCGGCGCCGCGAACCCGTCGGCGAAGGGTCCGAACCGGACAAGACGCACTCTTCCGGCCCCGGCCCGGTCGCCGGAAACCACCCGGACGACGGCCCCCGAACGGGCGACGCCGCCGGGCCCGGCAACACCGATCGGATGGCAGGCGCGGACGAGACGGCGGCGATGCCAGCCCTGCCCGCCGATGACGAGCCGACAGCGCAGACCGCGGGCCCACCCCCCGGCGACGAGCCGACCGTGTCGGCGTCCGGCCCGCCCGCGGGCGACGACCCGACCACGCCCATGCCGACTCCGGCGGGGGATGACGCGACCACGCCCATGCCTACTCCGGCGGGGGATGACGCGACCACGGTCATGCCGACTCCGGTGGGCGATGACGCGACGGCGGTGCGGCCGGGTGCGCCCGTGGACGACGCGACCACTGTCATGCCGACTCCGGCAGGCGATGACGCGACGGCGGTGCGGCCGGTAGCGGACGACGCGACCAGGGTCATGGGTTCGACGGGCGACGACGCGACCGCGGTCCTGCCCGGTTCGCGGGGCGACGACGCGACGGCGGTGCTGCCCAGTTCCGGCAGTGCCGCCGGTTGGGGAGCCGCGTGGGGCGGACGGGCCGAGGTACGCCCACCCCGGCCGAGCGCCGCGATGGGCGACACCCGGGAGGAGTGGGCGATCCCGGCCGCGCGGGAGCCGCGCGGCCGCTGGTGGATGCCGGTCCTGGTGGGATTCATCGTGGTGGCGTTGCTGGCGCTGCTCGGGTGGGGCGTCTACCAGATCCTGCGGGCGGTGCGTCACGACGACGAGGTGCCCGCGCCCGTGGTCACCACCTCCGCGGCGGCGCCCCCGTCGACGGCACCGTCCTCGGCCCCGTCGTCACCGCCGTCGACGGCACCGTCCTCCGCCCCCACCACCAGCACGCCTGCGACCACGGAGCCGCCGACCGAGGTCACCGTTCCGGCCCTCAAGGGACTCTCCGTGCAGGACGCGCGGCAGGCGCTCGAGCGGACGGGCCTGGCGTACCGGATACGGTTCATGCGCAGCGACTCACCAGCCGGCACCGTCATCGACAGCGATCCGGCCGAGGGTCAGCAGGTACCGCCGGACACCACGGTGACGCTCATCGTCGCGGCTCCGCCCGCCTCGTCCGCCGTGCCGTCATCGACTCCGACCGGCACCTCAGGCCAGCCCAACGGCGGCTGACCTCGGCGAACGTGTTTCCGGGGCGAGCGGGGCCGGTCAGCGGTTGGTGCGCAGCGCCCGGGCCGGGACCGCGCCCGAGGTCAGGCCGGGCTGGCGGCCGTTGCGGGCGCGCGGGTCGGGCGCCTTGCCGACCTGGCGCAGGCCATTGGCCTGAACGAAGATCGACCGGCGCTCGACGGCGTCGCCGGCGGAGTTGAGCTCGTATCCGTCGAGCCAGACCCATCCTTCGTAGGTCGGCCAGTCGTGAACCCTGATCACCCGGAACAGCATCGGCGCGGAGAATTGGACGCTCGCGGCCTTCGTCACGTGGATGACATCACCGGACCGAGGAAGCACGTCAGCTCCTGTTCTGATCTCGTCTCGGGGTGAACGCTTGGCTGCACAGTGGACGCAGATGCTCCAGTGTGCCCAGGTCATGCTCATTTGCAACCATCCGATGATGCCAATCATCATGGCGGTTACGGAAACGTCGCCTCCGCCGGTCGGGCTGAAGTCGCAGGCGGTCCGGGACGAACTTCCCGGCGGGGTCCACCCAGGACCAACGCTCGACCAGCGCCCCGCGAAACGGCGTCACTTCTGCGTGCGGTGCGTCGGCCCGGCCTCGTCGCCAGTCATGTCAGTAAGGCAGTCATCCCAGTAAGTCATGTCGCCCGGAACATTAGGTGACGCGCGGCCTACAGAAAGATTGCACTACCGATCCGATCGATGCAAGTTGCATGTCAGCCGTCCGTGACTATTTGATCACGCTACACGCTTGAAGGATCAAGAGATCAACAGACAGACTGGCATCGACGCCGCCGTCGGGGGGAAATCGTGCCGATCCCCCGTAGATGTGGCGCAGTTTCCCGGAGGTTCAGTGTGATCCAGCGTCGCAGTCCTACGATCCGTCGCCGCCGGCTCGGGGCTGAGCTCCGCAAATACCGCGAATCAGCCAGTGTGACCATCGACGTGGTGGCGGACCGACTCGGATGCTCACCGTCGAAGGTGTCCCGAATCGAAACGGGGCACACGAGCGCCACTCCTCGCGATGTAAAGGACATGTTGGACATTTACGGTGTCGAAGGAGCCGCTTCGGAGGAATTGGTGCAAATTGCTCGCGAGGCGCGGCAAAAGGGGTGGTGGCACCCCTACAGCACCGTTCTGGTCGGGGCATATGTCGGACTTGAGGCGGCGGCTTCTTCGGTGCGCGCGTATGAGCAGCAGGTGATTCCCGGACTACTGCAAAGCGAGGAGTACGCGGCGGCGATGATCCAAGCCGCTCGATCGGGTGACACGCAGATGGAAATCGACCGCAGAGTCCACGTCCGCATGGCTCGGCAATCGTTATTGATCCAGGACGATCCGATCGATCTTTGGGTGGTGCTGGATGAAGCCGTACTGAGTCGCCCGGTCGGCGGTGACGAGGTGATGCGGGATCAGCTCGTCCGCCTGGTCGAGGCCGCGAAGTTGCCGAACGTGACCCTGCAGGTGCTGCCGTTCGCCGCAGGGGCCCACGCCGGCATGGACGGGACCTTCGCGATCCTCGACTTCCCCGACGACCAGGACCCCGCCGTCGTGTACGCGGAGAACGCGACAGGTGGACTGTTCCTGGAGAAAAGCGACGAACTGCAGAAGTACGGCTCCATCTTCGACACCATCCAGGCGACCGCCCTCACCCCCGAGGCGTCCACTGAGATGATCGAAATGCTGGTAGAGGAGCCATTGTGGAAATCGAGACCAAGGGTTTCCGGATCGATCTGAGCCGCGCACAGTGGTTCAAGAGCAGCCGTAGCGGACCGAACTGTGACAACTGCGTCGAGGTCGCCTTCGTCGACGAGGCGATCGCGGTGCGCGATTCCAAGAATCCGCAGGGCCCTGCCCTGATCTTCACTGCCGCGGAGTGGGACGCATTCGTCGACGGAGCCAAGGACGGCGAGTTCGACCTCTGAGTCGTCCTCTCGGCGCCGGGCGGTCGGCTTGTCCGGGACAATGCTCCCTGGCAAGCCAGCCGTCGGCGAATGCGGCGTGCCGTCCGTCCACATTTGCCCACCCGCGCCGCCGTCGCCCCATCCCACCCCGCCTCGTTGAACGCACCAAGCGCGGACCGGACCGCGCCGGAACCCACTCATTGCCGCGGTCTGGCGGGGCGGGCGCCACACGGCGAGCGAGGCAGGCGGAACTGATGACGATTTCCGAGAACCTGAACAACGGCGCCTCCTCGGCGCAGGACCGGTTCAGCGGCGGGGTGAACGCGTACCGGCAGAACCGGCGTGAGGCGTTGTCCGCCGAGAGCACCGATGCCGAGCTGCTCGGCCGGGGCGGTCCGCCGAGCCTGCCCTCGGGTCTGCCGACCCGATCACCCGGCATGTCACAGAGCCTCGAACCGACCAGCGCGCTGGACCGGGCCGCCAAGCTGCCGTCACTGGACCTGCACGGCCTGACCGAGCCGGTCTTCCCGCCGCCGTCCGCCTGGCACGAGCAGAGCCGGGCCATCGAGCCGAGCCGGCCGATCGAGCCGGGCCGGACCATCGAGCCGGGCCGAGCCATCGAGTCGAGCCGGGCCATGGAGTCGAGCCGGGCTGTCGCACCGAACATGTCGATGGCGGACCACCCGCTGCTGCGCGGCCTGCTGCTGGAACTGCCGGCGCGCGGCACCATGCCCCCCTCGGACTGGCTGGACCGCTGGTTCGAGGCGGCGCGCTCGATCCTCGAACTGCTCTACGTGCAGGAAGCCAAGCGCGGCGGCTGACCGGCGAGCCGGTCGGTGCGGGCCCGGACCGTACCCATGTCAGCCGATCCTGGTCGCACGCCGCCGGATCGGCGCGAGGACCAGCAGGCTGAGCCTGCTGTGCCGCAGGGCGTGGCGGACGCCGACGGCGACGACCGCCAGCCCGGCCAGCGTGATCGCGATCGCCGCGAGGTTCCCGCCCGGGGCGACCGGCATCCCGAAGGCGGCGATGGGGAGGCCGACCAGGGCGGCGATGCCGGTCGCCTGCAGCGGGGTGGCGATCAGCGGGTGCGCGGCCGCCGCGCGCAGCGCGGGCGGCAGCGGGGCGCGCGGCGCGGTGGCGAACGTGCCCGCGCCGCGGCGCAGGGCGCTCAGCCGGCGCAGCGTCGTGCCCAGCACGACCACCGCGGGTACGGCGGGAAGCACCGCCGCCGTGGCGGCCGCGGACGGTCCCGCGACCACACCGGTCACGACGGGTACGGCGACGAACACCGCCGTCCCGGCCAGCACGAACAGGATCAGCGTCCCGGCGCGCCGACGGAGTTCGCGGGTGGAGCGCGCGGTCGGCAGGGCGTCGGCCAGCAACCCGGCGGCCAGCCAGATCCCGGCGAGGGTACCCGCGAGGGTGAGGTCCACGGCGATGTTCACCCAGTCAGACTTCACCCGCGGCGCGCGGCGCGAAACCGGGTGATGTCCGGAGCCGTACCCGTAGGGGTCGCTGTCCGCACAGTCCGTTAGGCATGATTCGCGGCTGTTGCGGTGCTCCGGGCGCTCAGCCCAATGGGCGATGTGGACAGTGAGCCCTGTTGCGGCGGTGGGGCTTGTCCTAATGTCGGGTGCCAGCCGCCGGACGGGCGGCGCGGACCCGACCTGGGGAGGTCGGCCGGGGTTCCCCAGCGGCGACGCGGCGGGGCCCCGGCATCGGGCCCGCGCTTTCCTCAGACCGCGAAGGTGGGCACCGGCTCGGTCGCGGGCGCCGGCGGGCGGGCCCGCCACAGGCCGGACTTCTGCGCGGCCAGGCGCGCCAGGTACGCCGGATTGAGCAGCACGTACCGCTTCCACAGCCGTTTGGGCTCCAGGCCGAGCCGCCACAGCCACTCCAGCGCGTACTTCTGCATCCATGGGGGCGGGTTCTTCAGCAGGCCGGCGTGGTAGTCGAAGGCGGCACCCACGGCCAGCAGCGGCATGTCCAGCAGGGGGCGCATCGCGTACGCGAAGACCTCCTGGCGGGGGCAGCCGAGACCGACCAGGACGACCCGGGCTCCGGACGCCTTGATCCGTTCGGCGATCTCGGCGTCCTCGCCCGGCTGCACCGAGCGGAACTTCGACGCCTCGACCCCGGCGATCTTCAGGGCGGGGAACATGCCCTCCAGGGCGGGCACCAGGCGGTCCAGCGTCGGCTGGGTGGAGCCGTACAGGTAGACCGGCAGGCCCTCGGCGGCGGCGCGCTCCACCACCTTCAGGGTGAGGGTGGGGCCGTACACGCGGTCGGCGAGCTGGGCGCCGTGCACCAGATTGAGCGCCCAGCGCACGGGCTGACCATCCGGGGTGACCAGGTCGAACGAGTTGAGCCGGGCGTTGTGGGCGGGGTCCTGCACGCCGGTCATCACGCCGTGCACCGCCAGCGCGGTGACCGCGAAGTGCCGGCGTTCCCGGGCGGCCGTCACGATCTGTTCCGTGGCGGCCTCGTAGTCGACCGCGTCGACCAGGACGCCGAGGACGCTGCGCTTGCCCTGGGCGATCACTGGCCGGGCACCCACTTGTCGACGTTCGCCTCGTAGATCTCGCGCAGGATCATCGGTACGTCGTAGACCTGCTTCCAGTCCGGGTAGTCGGCCTGGAACGCGGCGTTGGAGCCGACCCACCAGATGTGGTCGCCGACCCGGTTCTCCTCGACGTACTCGGTGATCATCTCCTGGCCCGTGATCTCCTCGGCGAGCGCGAACGCCTCCAGCATCGAGGTGTGCGAGTGCCGCCCGCCGCCGAGGTTGTAGACGGCCGCCGAGCGCGGGTTGCGGAACACCGCCTCGAAGGCGGAGACCACGTCGTGGCTGTGGATCGCGTCGCGGACCTGCTTGCCCTTGTAGCCGAACATCCGGTAGGTGCGGCGCTCCATGTTGCAGCGCATCATGTACGCGAGGAAGCCGTGCAGCTCGGTGGCCGAGTGGGCCGGACCGGTCAGCGTGCCGCCCCGGAACAGGGCGGTCTTCATGTCGAAGTAGCGGCCGTACTCCTGGACCATGACGTCGGCCGCAACTTTGGAGGCGCCGAAGACCGAGTGCAGGCACTGGTCGATCGACATGTCCTCGGTAATGCCGTCGTAGTACGGATGGTCCGGTTCCAGCTCCCAGCGGGTCTCCAGCTCGGTGTAGGGCAGCGAGTTGGGCCGGTCGCCGTACACCTTGTTGGTGGAGCAGTGGATCACGGGTGCGTCGATGCAGTGCTCGCGCACGTTCTGTAGCACGTTGAGGGTGCCGACCGCGTTGACGTCGAAGTCGGTGAACGGGTCGCGCACAGCCCAGTCGTGTGACGGCTGCGCGGCGGTGTGGATCACCACCGCGATGTCGCGGCCGTAGTGCGTGAAGATCTTCGCCAGCGCGTCCCTGTCGCGCAGATCGATCCCCTGATGGGTGTACGCGGTGCCGAGCTCGTCGGCGAGGCGGCGCACGTTCCACGCGGTCGACGCCTCGGGTCCGAAGAACTCCTGGCGCATGTCGTTGTCGATGCCGACGACGTCGAGGCCGAGCCCGGCGAAGTGCCGGACCGCCTCGGAGCCGATCAGACCGCCGGAACCGGTTACCAGGGCGACTGCCACGTACGACACTCCGAGTCTGCGGGGACGGGGAAAATCAGAGGCGAGCATAACGCGATGGTGCTCACACCTGGGTTTTCACTCGTTCGGGCCGCGCGGTCGGGCGGGCCGTACTGATCAAAGAAGAAGGGCCCCGCGATCATCGCGGAGCCCTTCTCGGTGGTGGGGATGGGGGGAGTTGAACCCCCACGTCCTTTCGGACACACGGACCTGAACCGTGCGCGTCTGCCATTCCGCCACATCCCCGTGGCCTTGTTGCCGATTACTAGGTGCGACAGACTACGCTGTCCCACGTCACACAGCGAGCAGATAACGCCCCGTGACGCCAGGAGAGATTAGCACGGCGTCGCGGGCTGTCATACGAGGGTCAGAAGTGCCGGCTGCAGTTGGCGCGAGATGCGCGAGCGGCGGCCGGATACCATCATGTCCTCGGAACCCGAGGAGGAGCCGGTGAGCGTGCTGCAGCGCTTCGAGAAGCGGTTGGAAGGCCTGGTGGAAGGGGCCTTCGCGAAGGTGTTCAAGGGTGTCGTGCACCCGGTGGAGATTCTGAATGCCATGCAGCGGGAGGCCGAGGCACACAAGGCCATCCTGGCGGGTGGCCGAACCCTGGTACCCAACCGGTACGTGATTGACCTCTCGCCCTACGACCACAGCCGGCTGGCGCCGTACGCGGCCGCGCTGGCTCAGGAACTCGCGCAGTCCCAGGCGGAGTTCATCGGCGAACAGGCGTGGACCGTCTACGGCGACGTCATCGTCGAGATCGAGCGCGGCGACGGGCTGGACACCGGCATGTTCCGCGTCACGGCGGAGGTGTACACCGGCGGCGAGGTCGCCCCGGTGCAGCAGCCGTCGTACGACGCGGCCCCGGCCTACTCGCCGTACGACCAGCAGCAGGGCGGCTACCAGCAGCACGGGCACAACGGGCGCAACGTCGGCCTGGTGTCCGGCGACGGTCGGACGTACCCGTTGCAGATGGGCTCGACGGTGATCGGCCGCGGCGACCAGGCCAACCTGCGCCTGCCCGACGTCGGCATCTCGCGCCGGCACGCCCGGCTCGACTACGACGGCAGCCAGGTGGTGCTGACCGATCTCGGCTCGACGAACGGCACGATGGTCAACGGCCAGCGGGTCTCCGCCGTGGCACTCAACCCCGGCGACATGATCCAGCTCGGCACCACCACGCTGACGTTCCGAGTGGACGGCTAGTCACCTTGCCCGAATTCGTCCTCACCGTCGCCCGGTTCGGGTTCCTCATCCTCCTGTGGATCTTCGTGTTCACGGTGGTCGGGGTCATCCGCCGGGACCTCTTCGCCGGGGTCCGCTCCAAGAGCATCGTCGCCAGCCCTCGGGGGGTGGGTGGCGCGGTGCTGCAGGGCCGTCCGGCCAAGGCGAAGCGCGGTAAAGCGGCACGGCAACTCGTCGTGACCGCCGGCCAGTTGGCCGGGACGCGAATCACTCTGGGTGAAGCCCAGATCACGATCGGTCGAGCCGAAGACTCGACCCTGGTCATCACGGATGACTACGCGTCGGCCCGGCACGCCCGTCTGGTGCCGCGGGACGGTCAGTGGTTCGTCGAGGATCTCGGCTCGACGAACGGGACCTATCTCGATCGCGGTAAGGTCTCCGGACCCACTCCCGTCCCCCTTGGCGTGCCGATTCGCATCGGCCGCACTTCTCTCGAGTTACGGCCATGACTCTGACCCTGCGCTACGCCGCCCAGAGCGACCGCGGTCTGATCCGAGACGGAAACCAGGATTCCGTCTACGCCGGACCGCGGCTGCTCGCCGTCGCCGACGGCATGGGCGGCATGGCCGCCGGTGACGTCGCCAGCAACATCGTCATCGCCGCCATGGCACCGCTGGACGAGGACGTCCCCGGCGACGCGCTCGTCGACGCCCTCCGGCACGCCGTCGGCACGGCCAACCAGCAGCTGCGCGACACCGTGGACGCCAACCCGCACCTGGAGGGCATGGGCACCACGCTGACCGCGGTGCTCTTCTCCGGCAGCAAGTTCGGCATGGTGCACATCGGCGACTCCCGGGCGTACCTGCTGCGCGGCGGCGAATTCGCCCAGATCACCAAGGACGACACGTACGTGCAGATGCTGGTCGACGAGGGGCGGATCAGCCCCGAGGAGGCCAGCAGTCACCCGCAGCGTTCGCTGTTGACCCGCGCGCTGGACGGCCGCGACATCGACCCCGAGTACTCGGTCCGCCAGGTGCTCAAGGGCGACAGGTATCTGATCTGCAGCGACGGTCTCTCCGGGGTCGTCAGCGCGGAGACCATCGCCGAGAGCATGGCGACCATCGCGGACCCGCAGGAGTGCGTGGAACGGCTGGTGCAGCTCGCCCTGCGCGGCGGGGGCCCGGACAACATCACCGTGGTGGTGGCGGACGCGACCGACGCGGACATCGTCGAGCAGGCCCCGATCGTGGGCGGTGCCGCCGCCCGCGACAGGGGCAACGCCACCCGTGCCGACAGCTCCAGCGCCGCCGCCCGCGCGGCCGCGTTGCAGGCGCCCCGGCCCGCCCAGCCCGAGGCCACCGCGGACGACCGGGAGGATCCGGAGCCGCGGCGGCACCCGGTGCGTACCAGCATGCTCATGCTGCTGCTGTTCGCCACGCTGGGCGGCGGGCTCTGGCTGGGCTGGCAGTACACCCAGGACCAGTACTACGTCGGTGCCACGCCCGCCGGTCAGCTCGCCATCTTCCGGGGCGTACCCGGACAGATCGCGGGTCTCGACCTGTCGAGCGTCAACGAGACCAGCGCCGCCCGCCTGGACGACCTCACCACTGTCGCGCAGGACCGCGTCAAGCAGGGCATCCACGCCGACAGCCGGCCGGACGCGCGGCGCCGCCTCGCGGAACTGACCAGTGACGTGCCGACCAACCCGAACCTCAAGCCGATCTGCCCGCCCAGCGGCACGCCGTCCGAGACCACGGCACCCACCTCCGCCCCGACCGCGTCGGAGCAGACTCCGCCGCCGGCGGACAAGACCACGTCACCCGCGGCGGGGAAGACCACCCCGCCGGCGGCCGGGAAGGCAGCGGTTCCCGGCCGGACCATCGCCACGTCCACGCCGGCCACCGCGCCCGTGACCACCCCGGACGCTCAGGCCTCGACCTCCGCCTCGCCGGCCACCGATCCGGTCGGGTGCCGGACGGTCGACTGAGCGCCCGTACACACCGAAGTCTGGGGACCCCTTCTTGACCGCGCCCGCCGTACCGGCTGCCACACCCGCGACCACGGGTGAGATGTCGCGTATCCCGGGAACGAAGACCCGGCGCAACGCCGAGCTGGGGTTGCTGGCCTTCGCGATGCTGCTGGTGGCCGTGTTCGCGGCCACCGTCGAGGCGAACCAGCTCGGTGCGGTCAGCTCCTCGTTCTGGGTGCCGGCGGCGCTGCTCGGCCTGCTCTTCCTCGGGCTGCACCTGGTGGTGCGCTTCACCGCCCCGTACGCGGATCCGGTCCTGCTCCCGGCGGTGGCGCTGATCAACGGCATCGGCGTGGTGTTCCTGCGCCGCCTCGACCTGGCCAAGGCGATCGCCAACAAGCAGGCCATTCCGGGGGTGTTCGCCCTCACCGGCGGCCGCCAGCTCGCCTGGACCCTGGGCGCGCTGATGCTGGCGGCGATCCTGCTGCTGGTCATCCGCGACCACAAGGTCGTCTCGAAGTACGCCTACACCCTGGGCCTCGTCGGCATCGTGCTGGTGATGCTCCCCGCGGTGCTGCCCGCGAGCCTCTCGGAGGTCAACGGCGCCAAGCTGTGGATCAAGCTGGGGCCGTTCTCGATCCAGCCCGGCGAGTTCGCCAAGATCGCCCTGGTCTCCTTCTTCGCCTACTACCTGGTCCGCAAGCGTGAGGTGCTGTCGCTGGCCAGCCGCAGGTTCATGGGCATCGACTTCCCGCGCGGCCGCGACCTCGGCCCGGTCGTCACGGTGTGGCTGCTCTCCCTGCTCGTGCTCGTCTTCGAGAAGGACCTCGGCACCGCCCTGCTGTACTTCGGCCTGTTCGTCGTCACCCTGTACGTGGCGACCGAGCGAGCCAGCTGGCTGATCATCGGCCTGGTGATGTTCTTCGGCGGCGTGTACGTGGCGTACCTGCTGGGCGCGGCGGTCGGCGGGCCGTTCAAGAACTTCTACGACCGCGCCTCGATCTGGCTCGACCCGTTCAGCAGCCAGTTCTACAGCCGGCCGGTCGGTGGCAGCTATCAGCTCGTGCAGGGGCTGCTCGGCCTCGGCACCGGCGGGCTGTTCGGGTCCGGCCCGGGCGCGGGCTCACCCGGCCAGGTGCCCGAGGTACGTACCGACTTCATCTTCGCGGGTCTCGGCGAGGAGATCGGCCTGTTCGGGCTGTCCGCGCTGCTCGTGGCGTACCTGCTGATCGTCGAGCGGGGGCTGCGCGCGGCGATCGGCGTGCGCGACTCGTTCGGCAAGCTGGTCGCGGGCGGCCTGGCGTTCACGCTCGGCTTGCAGGTCTTCGTCATCGTGGGTGGTATCACCGGACTCATCCCGCTGACCGGCCAGACGACGCCGTTCCTGTCCGCCGGCGGATCATCGCTGATGGCGAACTGGCTGCTGATCGCGATGCTGCTGCGGATCTCCGACGCTGCGCGGCGGCCCGAGACCGGTGGCCCGGTCGCCCCGGCGGGCGGGCTCAAGCAGCCACCCGCCCAGCTGCACGGCGCCATGACGGAGGTGATCAAGCCGTGAACGCACCACTGCGTAAGGCCGGCGTGGTCATCCTCGTCCTGTTCGGGTTGCTGTTCGTGAACCTCAACTACGTGCAGGCGTACAAGGCGGACGCCTACCGCACCAGCGACTACAACGGCCGGGTCCAGGTCGCC
The DNA here is from genome assembly GCF_047159485.1 of Krasilnikovia sp. MM14-A1004. Lineage (GTDB taxonomy): Bacteria > Actinomycetota > Actinomycetes > Mycobacteriales > Micromonosporaceae > Actinoplanes. Next base: position 7,144,170 of record NZ_AP038773.1, read on the forward strand.
GAGTACCAGCGTGCGCGCGGCGTGATCCAGGCCGACGGACAGCCGCTGGCGCAGAGCAAGCCCACCGACGGCACCCTGAAGTACCAGCGGATCTACCCGAGCAAGCAGGTAGAGGCGTGGGCCCCGGTGGTCGGGTACAAGCCGGTCAACGGCGCGGCCACGGGCATCGAGCGCAGCGAGAACGAATTCCTCGCGGGCACCAGCGACACCCTGTTCGCGGACCGGATCAGTGACATGTTCACCGGCGACAAGACCGGTGGCGGCAACGTCGTGCTGAGCCTCAAGACGAAGGCGCAGGCCGTGGCGTACCGGGAGCTGGTCAACAACGAGCGCGGCGTCGGCAAGGGTGCCGCGATCGCGATCGACCCGCGTACCGGGGCGATCCAGGCCATGGTGACCATGCCCAGCTTCGACCCGAACCCGCTGACCAGCCACGACAAGAAGACCGCGGCGGCGGCGTACGACAAGCTGATCAAGGACAAGGACCAGCCGCTGCTGAACCGCGGTCTCAACGAGACCGAGCCGCCCGGCTCGACGTTCAAGACGATCATCTCGGCGGCCGCGCTGCAGAACGGCTACGACGTGAACTCCGAGCTGCCCGCCGGTTCGGAGTACCGCATCGGCGGCGCGGTCATCCGCAACGCCGAGGACGAGGTCTGCCCCGGCGCCAAGACGACTCTCAAGGACGCGCTGACCACGAGCTGCAACACCGCGTTCGCGCAGCTCGGCGTCAAGCTCGGCGCCGACAAGGTGAAGCAGATGGCGCAGGCGTTCGGCTTCGAGCAGGACGACCTGACCGTCGGCAACCTGGAGGACGGCGGCCTGCCGGTCGCCGCCAGCCACACCGGAAAGATCCAGAACCCGGACGGCAGCACCGACGTCGGCGCGCTCGCCCAGTCCTCGCTCGGCCAGCGTGACGTGCGGATGACCGCCCTGCAGGGCGCGCTGATCGCGGCGACCGTGGCCAACGGCGGCAAGCAGATGCGGCCGTACCTGGTGCAGCAGCTGGTCAGCCCGGGCCTGCGCCCGCTCTACACGGCGAACCCGAAGACCCTGCGGACCCCGATCGACTCCGACGTCGCGGGCAAGCTGCAGGAGATGATGGTCAGCGTCGTCGAGAACGGCACCGGCCGGCGGGCGCAGATCGACGGGATGCGGGTCGGCGGCAAGACCGGCACGGCGCAGAACGCCGAGGGGGCCGACCCGCACGGGTGGTTCATCGGCTTCGCGTTCAACTCCAAGGGTGAACCGGTCTCCGCGGCCTGCGTCATGCTGGAGAACGTGCCCGGTGGCCACGCCAGCGCCGAGGCCGCGCGGATCACCGGGCTGATCATGAAGGCCGCGGCGGGTCAGGGAGGGGACTGAGATGATCAGCCCTGGCGTGACCCTCGGTGGCCGCTACCGCCTCGACGAGCGCATCGCGGGCGGCGGCATGGGCGACGTGTGGCGCGGCACCGACGAGGTGCTCGGCCGTACGGTCGCCGTGAAGATCCTGCTGCCCGCCCTGCTGGAGGAGCCCGGCTTCGCGGAACGGTTCCGGGGCGAGGCCCGCACCATGGCCACGATCAACCACCCCGGCGTGGTCGACGTCTACGACTACGGCAGCGACCAGCAGCTCGCGTTCCTGGTCATGGAGTACGTCGAGGGTGACGCCCTGTCCCGTACCCTCAGCCGGGTCGGCCGGCTCACCCCCGGCCGTACGATGGCCCTGGTCGCCCAGGCCGCGGACGCCCTGCAGGCCGCGCACGCGAACGGCATCGTGCACCGCGACGTGAAGCCGGGCAACCTGCTGGTCCGCCCGAACGGCACCCTGGTGCTCACCGACTTCGGCATCGCCCGCTCCGAGCTGGTCGGCCAGCTCACGGTCGCGGGATCCGTGCTGGGCACGGCCTCCTACATCTCGCCGGAGCAGGCCTCCGGCGGTGTGGCCACCCCGGCGTCCGATGTGTACGCCCTCGGCGTGGTCGCCTACCAGTGCCTCTCCGGGCACCGGCCGTTCGACGGGGCGACCCCGATCGAGATCGCGATGAAGCACGTCCGCGACATCCCGCGGCCGCTGCCCCCGGACATCCCGCCCGCGGTCCGCGCGATCGTCGACCGGGCGCTCGCCAAGGACCCGGCCGCCCGCTGGCCCACGGCCTCCGCGATGGCGGCGGTGGCCCGGCAGGCCGCGTCGTCGCTGACCACCGCGGCGCAGCAGCCGGTACCCAACGGCTCCGTGCCGCTCAACCGGCCCCAGTCGGGCAGCCCGGCCATGACCCGCCCGCAGGGCGCCGCGCCGGTGTCGAACCGGCCGCATTCAGGGGCGCCGTCGTCCGGCCCGCCCGGTCATCCGATGTCGGGCCAGGCCCGGCCGCCGTACCCGCCGGTGCCGCGACCGGTGTCGGGCAGTCAGGCGCGCGGCGCGGCGTCCGTGCCGCAGGTCAGCCCGTACGCGCAACCGCTCGTGCCGCAGGCGCCCCAGAAGCAGCCGGCCCCGCAGAGTTCGGGCAGCCGGCAGGTGCTCATCGTGCTGGCCGTGGTGCTGTTCCTGCTGGTCCTGCTGTGCGGCGGAGTCATCTCCTTCCTACTCAATCACGGCAATACGAGCTCCCTGGGTGTTGTCCAGCCCACGGCGGCGGTGGCTGCTGAACCGTCGGTGGAGCCGTACCGTGCTATTCAGCAGGTTGGCGGAGCGCGCAGCCTGGACCTCGCGAGCGAAGGACGACAGACGCTATGACGGCGCAGGCCCGCCTGCTCGGTGGCAGGTACCAGGTCGGCGAGCTGCTCGGATACGGCGGCATGGCCGAGGTCCACCGCGGACGCGACCTCCGGCTCGGCCGCGACGTGGCGATCAAGATGCTGCGTACGGACCTCGCCCGCGACGCCACGTTCCAGGAACGCTTCCGCCGCGAGGCGCAGAACGCCGCGGCCCTCAACCACCCCGCGATCGTCGCCGTCTACGACACCGGCGAGGAGGTCTCCTCGACCGGGGAGAAGCTGCCGTTCATCGTCATGGAGTACGTGAACGGCCGCACGCTCAAGGAGGTGCTGGCCGCCGAGCAGCGGATTCAGCCCCGCCGCGCCCTGGAGATCATCGCCGATATCTGCGCGGCGCTGGAGTTCAGCCACCGGCACGGCATCATCCACCGCGACATCAAGCCCGGCAACGTGATGATGACCCAGAACGGCCAGGTCAAGGTCATGGACTTCGGCATCGCGCGGGCCCTGGCCAGCGGCGCCACCACCATGACGCAGACCAGCGCGGTCATCGGCACGGCCCAGTACCTCTCCCCGGAGCAGGCCCGCGGCGAGTCGGTCGACGCCCGCTCCGATGTGTACGCCGCGGGCTGCGTGCTCTTCGAGCTGCTCGTCGGGCACCCGCCGTTCACCGGCGACAGCCCGGTCAGCGTGGCCTACCAGCACGTACGGGAGGACCCGCGGGCGCCGAGCCAGGTCAACCGCGAGGTGCCGCCGGACGTCGACGCGATCGTGCTCAAGGCGCTGGCGAAGAACCCGCTCAACCGCTACCAGAGCGCGCAGGAGATGCGCGCGGACGCGTTGCGCGCGGTCGCCGGCCGTCCCGTCATGGCCACCCCGGTGATGTCCGAGGCGGAGACCATGGCGCTGGGCGGACCGATGTACCAGCAGTCCGGCCAGACCACGATGACCCGCCCGATCCCTGGCGCGATGCCGCCGCAGCAGCCGCAACGGCGCAGTTCGTCGTTCGTCGTGGCGATCCTGTCGGCCCTGGCCGTGCTGGCGCTCGTGGCGGCCGGGGTCGGCATCTGGCTCAACAACAAGGGCAACGGCGGCGAGCAGCAACAACAGCAGAAGCCGACGTTCGCCATGCCGACGCTGACGGGCAAGACGCCGGAGGACGCGAAGCGGATCCTGACGGCGAAGGGGTTCACCAACGTCACACCGGCTGCGCCGGACACCAGCGAGGACTGTAAGCCGGGGGAGGTCAGCGATCAGAGTCCGGCGCCGAACGCGTCGGTCACCGTGGACACCGCCGTCACCTACACCGAGTGCACCGGCCCGGAGCTCGTGCTGGTCCCGGGCGACCTCAACGGCGCGACGAAGGAGTACGCGTCCAACCAGCTGACGAAGGCGCACCTGGTTCCGGTCTTCGACGAGGTGGACAGCAACGCGGCACCGAACACGGTGCTCGCCGTCGAGCAGGCCGGGCAGCACGTCAAGCCGGGTACGAAGATCACGGTGAAGATCTCCAAGGGCAACCTGGTGAAGGTCCCGCCGCTGCAGGGCAAGACCGAGGCGGAGGCGCGGGCCGCGCTGGACGCCGTCGGGCTGAGCGCCACCACAGCGGACGGCCCCCCGTCGGACACGCCGGGGACCGTGGTCGACCAGAACCCGAAGGCGGGCCGCAGGCTCGCGAAGGGCGGCACGGTCACCATCTTCATCAGCGTGCCGCAGGTCTCGACGCCGCCGAGCAGCTCCGCCCCGCCGACCCCGGGCGACACCACGGATCCCGGTGGTGGCGGCGGCGACCCGCTCGGCGGTCTCCTGCAGCCGTGATCCTGCCGGCCCGGCGGGAAGGCTGGGCCGGACGGGCCGGGAACGTCAGGCGGCGAACGCCGCCCGGCGGCGGGCCTCCACCTCGGCGGCCAGCTCCGGCGCCCGGTCGCGGGCTTCGGGCAGGCCGCAGGCGGCCAGCCAGTTCGCCAGCATGGTGTGGCCGCCCTCGGTGAGCACGGACTCGGGGTGGAACTGGACGCCCTCGATCGGCAGCTCCCGGTGCCGCATCGCCATGACCACGCCGGACTCCGTCCAGCCGGTCACCTCGATCTCGGCGGGCAGCGTCTCGGGCAGCACCGCCAGCGAGTGGTAGCGCGTCGCGGTGAACGGGTCGGGCAGCCCGGCCAGTACGCCCTCGCCCTTGTGCCGGACCAGCGACGTCTTGCCGTGCAGCAGCTCCGGCGCGCGGGTCACCGTGGCGCCGTACGCCGCCCCGATCGCCTGGTGCCCCAGGCAGACCCCGAACAGCGGCAGCTTGCCCCCGTACGCGGAGATGACGTCCATCGTGATGCCCGCGCGTTCCGGTGTGCCCGGCCCGGGGGACAGCAGGATCCCCGCCGCGCCGAACCGGCCCACCTCGGCCACGCTGATCTCGTCGTTGCGCCGTACCTCGCACTCGGCGCCCAACTGCCCGAGATACTGCACGAGGTTGAAGACGAACGAGTCGTAGTTGTCGATCACGAGGATGCGCACGGGCGTCACTTCTTGCTCGGGCTGGGTTCGGGCGCGTTCGAGTGGGTGCTGTACGGGATGTCGTCCGGGCCGAGCCCCGGATCGTCCGCGCCGGGGACCGTGTTCGGGTCCTCCTGCGTCTGCGCGGTGCCGACCTGCACGTCGTCGAAGGGCAGCAGCGGCGTCGCCCACGGGAAGACCACGTACCACAGCAGTACGCCGACGGCCGTGGTCAGCACGATCGAGCCGGTGAGCTTGCCCCACAGGCCGCCGGGCAGCTTGTGCCAGATCCAGCCGTACACGGCTATCCCGCCTTGATCTCGGCCGGCTTACCGGCGTCCGCCAGAGCCGGATCGCGCTTGGTCGTGGAGATCAGCTCCGCGTGCACGATCAGTCGCTGGTAGTTGTTGAACTTCGGGTTGCAGGTGGTCAGCGTCAGCAGCGCCTTGGTGGGCTTCACTCCTGGCTTGTCCGGCACGGGCGCCACGACCTCGACGGCCGAGGGCTTGACGATCTCCTGGTTCGTGACCCGGTAGACGAACCAGTCGGTCCGGGTCTCGACGCCGATGACGTCGCCCTTCTTCAGCTCGTCCAGCCGCCAGAAGATCTTGCGGATGCGGTGGCCCGCGACCGAGAAGTTGCCGATCTTGCCCGGCAGGGCACTCTCCGGGTAGTGGCCGGGGGCGTACCGGATGTCCTGCGGGCGGACGCCGTTGACGACCACCCACTCCTTGTCCAGCTTCGGGATGTAGAGCCGGCCGATCAGGTTCTTGCCGGGCGCGGCCGGGGCGTTCTTGGCCGGGCCGGTGCTCGGCGCGACGGTCGGGTCGGCCCACTGCTGATCCAGCTCGTTGCCGAGCGTGCTCTGCTCGGCGTCCACCTCGGCCGAGTTGCCGAACACCTCGTACCCCGCGAACAGCAGTACGACCACCCCGAAGGTGATCATCAACTCGCCCGAGACGCGGATCGCCGTGCGGATCCGCGAGCCGACGCTCGGCCGGGTCAGCTCCGAGTAGACGCTCTTGTATCCGTCCCGGGTCTGCTCCGGGCGGAGTTGAACGACCTTCTCGCCGCGGCGCGGCTTGGCGTCGTCCGCGTCGCTCGCGGCCTCGGCCGGCTCGGCGGCCACCGCGGCGGCAGCGGCCGCCACGGACGCGGCGCCGACCGCGACGTCGCCGCCGGCCTTCGGCGCCGGCGAGGTCGGCGCCGGGGCGGGGCTGGGGCTCGCGGCAGGGGTCACCGATGGGAGCAGGCCGGTCGGTGCGTCGACGGTACGCAGGAACGCGGTCGCCGTCGGATCCGGCTCCCGTGACGCGGGGCCGAAGCCTGCGGGCGTCCCCGCGGAACCTACTCCCGGTGGCGTCCCGTTCGGGCCGAGGTCAGGGGGCGCCGCGGCGGGGCTGAGTCCCGGAGGCGTCCCGAGCCGGAGGCCGGCGGGTGGCTGTGGCGTGCCGGTGGGATAGCGGCGTGGCTGCCCGTCCACCGGTGACACCGGGGTGGCCGCCTCGGGAGGCGTGGCACCACCCCACGCCTGAGGTGGTGGGGCCATCTCGCCGGAGCGATAGGTCCCAGCCTGGCCGCCGACCTGTGCCCGCCCGCGCTGCGGCAGCCCCGACGGCGGCGGCGCGCCATGCGGCGGCACCGCTCCATGCGGCGGCACCGCGTGAGGCAGTGCGGCGTGCGGCGCGGAGTTCAGCGTGGCGGCGTGCGGTGGGGCGGGTGCGGCGTGCGGTGGGGTCGCCTGCGGCGGCGCGGACGTCAGATGCGTCGCGGCCTGCGGTGGTGGGGGTGGCACGGAGGCCGCGCCGACGACCGGGTACGCGCCTCGCATACCCGGCACCTCACCGCGCACCCGCGGCTGCTCCCACGAACTGGTGGGTGGAGGTTCGGCCGGGTTCTCCGGCTCCGGGGTGAGCGTGACGCCGAGCCCGAGCGGGGGGTCGAGCGGTCCGCCGGGGACCCCGCCGGGTGCGGCATCCGAAACACGTGGAATGTACGCAGTGTGCGCATCACCATCGGGAGCGCGGTGCCGTCCGGAGCTCGGGGCACCCTCCGGGTACTCCGGCGGGACCATCACTCGGCAACCCGCGCGGATCGGAGGTCACTCGACCCGTCGTACGCCCGCACTGTCACGTTCCCTTCGACGGTTTCCTGATAGCCGAGGCCGAAGTCGGCGACCGCATCGCGGAATTGTTGGACACCTTCCGCCGATTCCAACGCCCGATGCAGCGCTGTGGGTTCGCCAATCGCAGTGATCTTGAACGGTGGTGAGAACACCTGGCCATGGAGCAGCAGGGTGTTGCCGACACAGCGTACCGCGCTGGTGGAGATCACGCGGACATCCATGATCGACATTGCCTCGGCCCCACCGGCCCACAGCGCGTTGACGACGGCCTGGACATCGCCCTGGTGAACGACCAGATCGTCGTTGCCGGGAGCGTTCGGGCCGGTGCCCGCGTCGCGGCGGTGCGAGTCGTTGAGCACCACGGTGAGGCCGGGACCACGTACCGTGGTGAAGCCCGCCGCCGCGCGCTGCGCGTCGGCCTGCTGCCGCGCCTGCTTGACCGGCTGATCCACCTCGGCGAGCTGACCGGCGGACTGGTCGACCTCCGCGCGCAGGGTCGCGGCCTGCCGCTCCCGCCCGGCCAGCCGCTCCCGCTTGTCCGCAATGAGCTGGGTCAGCTGCGGGCGCCGGTCGTCGCGCAGCGCGGTGCCGTCCGCGGTCCGTGCGGAGGTGGTGAAGAGCAGACCGGCCGCGAGCGCGATCAGGGGTACGCCGACGGACCACCCGCGCTGGCGCTGGCCGACCCGGCGCGGGCGCAATCCGCGAATCGCCCGCCGCAGGACGAGTCGCCACGAGGGGGTGCCCGTGGTGTACTCCACGTCGCTGTCCTCCTCCGGATCGCCGATTGACCGGTTCGTACGCAGCCGCCGGACATCTTTGTGCCCTGGCCGGTGCCTGCACCGGCCCCGACTTGACTACGCTAACTGCCGAACACTATTCGCCACGGGCAGCGTTCGGGGTCCCCGAAGCCGCTCAGCGGTGGGTCGTTCGCCACTTGTTGCCCTCAGGAGACCACCGTGCCGAAGTCACAGGTTCGCAAGAAGAAGGTTTACACCCCGCCGACGGACATCCGCCCGTCGACGACGGCGCAGTCCAAGAAGCCGAGCCCGGTCTGGGTTCCGGCCAGCGCGGTCGCGCTCATCGTCATCGGTATCAGCTGGCTGGTGGTGTACTACCTGTCCGAGCAGCAGTACCCGGTCGCGGCGTGGAACTACTGGAACCTGGCCATCGGCTTCGGCTGCATGGTGGCCTCGCTCGGCATCCTCTCCCGCTGGCGGTGACCGTCCCGCTGGCGCCGAGTCGGGGGCCCGGGCGATAGCGTCAGCCCTCCCGATCTGATCGACTGCGCACCCCGGCATCCGCTCGGGGTGCGCTTTCGCGCTGAGGGGGCAGAGTCGCTGAGGGGGCAGAGTCGCTGAGGGGGCCGGCCCGCCAGCGCGGCGGGCCGGTTGAGGGATTGCGGCACACGCCACGGTGCAAGAGCACTACTCGTGGGTAACATAGGGCGGCTCCAGCAAGCCGCACCGAGAAGGGCACAACGCAGATGCACGCTGTCCAGATCGTCGCCACCGTCCTGGCGGCCGCCATCACGGTGGTCGCCGTAGCCCTGGCGGTCCGGGCGGTACTGAAGATGACCTCCGTCATCCGCCTCGGCCAGCCCGACCCGGGCCGCTTCGAGGGCAAGGGCACCCGCACGGTGACCATGCTCAAGGAGGTGGCCGGGCACACCCGCATGCTCAAGTGGGGCGTGGTCGGCGCGGCCCACTGGTTCGTGATGGTGGCGTTCATCGTGCTGTCGCTGCTGGTGCTCGAGGCGTACTTCGAGGTCGTCGACCCGGACCTCGGCCTGCCGCTGATCGGCGAGACCGCGTGGTTCGGGCTGATCACCGAGATCATCGGGGTGTTCGGGGCGATCGGCATCGTCGCACTGATCGGCATCCGGTTGAGCAACCGGCCGGGCCGCGGCCGGCTGTCCCGCTTCACCGGCTCGACCATGTGGCAGGGCTACTTCGTCGAGTGGATCATCGTCGCGGTCCTGATCTGCGGCTTCCTCATCCGCGGCTTCAAGGCCGCCACCGGCCACCTGGAGTTCCCCGTCTGGGCCGCCCCGGTCAGCCACGCCCTCGGCAACGTCCTGCCGGACTGGGAGGCGGGCGCCACCGTCGTCGCGTGCCTGAAGATCTGCATCTCGATGACCTGGCTCATCGTGATCTCGCTGAACGTCACCATGGGTGTCGCCTGGCACCGCTTCCTGGCGTTCTTCAACATCTTCTTCAAGCGGTCCCCGGACAAGCCCGCCGGCTCGGGCCTGGGCGCCCTGAAGCCGATGACCAGCGCGGGCAAGCCGCTGGACTTCGAGGAGGCCGACCCGGAGAAGGACCAGTTCGGCGTCGCGCACGTCGAGCAGTTCACCTGGAAGGGCCTGCTCGACTTCTCCACCTGCACCGAGTGCGGCCGCTGCCAGTCGCAGTGCCCGGCCTGGAACACCGGCAAGCCGCTGTCGCCGAAGCTGCTCGTGCTGTCGCTGCGCGACCACGCGTACGCGAAGGCGCCGTACCTGCTGGCGGGCGGCGGCAAGGACCTGACCGGCGAGGAGAAGGCGACAGAGGACCAGCTCAAGGGCGTCGACGTCCTGGCCATGGCCGAGTCGGAGCGTCCGCTGATCGGCGGGGTCGACGAGCAGGGCATCATCGACCCCGACGTGCTGTGGTCCTGCACCACCTGCGGCGCCTGCGTCGAGCAGTGCCCGGTGGACATCGAGCACGTCGACCACATCGTCGACATGCGCCGCTACCAGGTGCTCATCGAGTCGAGCTTCCCCTCCGAGGCCGGCGTCATGCTGCGCAACCTGGAGAACAAGGGCAACCCGTGGGGCGCGCCGCAGAACACCCGCGAGGACTGGACCAAGGGCCTGGACTTCGAGGTGCCCCGGGTCGGCGAGGTGGAGGACTTCGAGTACCTGTTCTGGGTCGGCTGCGCGGGCGCGTTCGAGGACCGGGCGAAGAAGACCACCCGGGCGGTGGCGACGCTGCTGCACGAGGCAGGGGTGAACTACGCGATCCTCGGCGAGGGCGAGACCTGCTCCGGCGACCCGGCCCGGCGTATCGGTAACGAGTTCGTCTTCCAGATGCTCGCCCAGCAGAACGTCGAGACCCTGAACGAGGCGTTCGGCGAGCGGCCGGTCAAGAAGATCGTCGCCACCTGCCCGCATTGCTTCAACACCCTGGGCAACGAGTACGAGCAGGTCGGCGGCAAGTTCGAGGTCGTGCACCACACCCAGCTGCTGGCCCACCTGGTCGCCGAGGGCAAGCTCACCCCGGTCCAGCCGGTCGACGGCGGGGTCACGTACCACGACCCGTGCTACCTCGGGCGGCACAACCGGGTCTTCGAAGCGCCCCGTGAGGTGCTCGGCACCGCGATCGAGGGCGGTCTGACGGAGATGCCGCGTAACTCGGAGCGGTCCTTCTGCTGCGGCGCCGGCGGCGCCCGCATGTGGATGGAGGAGAAGATCGGCAAGCGCATCAACGTGGAGAGGACCGAGGAGGCCCTGGCCACGGGCGCGAAGACGATCGCGGTGGGCTGCCCGTTCTGCTACACGATGATCGGTGACGGGGTGACCGGCAAGGGCGAGCAGGACAACGTCGAGGTCGTCGACGTCGCCTCCGTGCTGCTGCGCTCCATCAAGGGCGACACGTCCGCGGTGTAGCCACCCGCGTGAACCCGGCCGCCGTCCCCGCAGACGGCGGCCGGGTTGTCCGCCAGATGTCACGGTCCGGCACAATGAGTGCCGAGGTGAGATAACCGATCATGGACGGCCTGCTGCTGACCGCGGCGCTCCCGCTGGTGGCCTTCGCGCTGCTCACGGTGGGCAACGCGTTCTTCGTGGCGGCCGAGTTCGGGCTCGTCACGGTCGACCGCGTCGAGATCGATCAGCGCGCCGACGCCGGTGACCGCCGGGCCCGTACGGTCCGGCAGGCGCTGCGGGAGCTGTCCTTCCAGCTCTCCGGCGCCCAGCTCGGCATCACCATCACCGCACTGCTCACCGGTTATCTGGCCGAGCCCGCCCTGTCCAAGCTGTTCGTGCCGCTGGTGGAGCCGCTGGCCGGTGGGGCCACCGACACGGTCACCCACGTGCTGGCCCTGGTCGTGGCGACCCTGGTGTCCATGCTGTTCGGCGAGCTCGTACCGAAGAATGCCGCCCTGTCCCGGCCCATGCCGGTCGCGCTCGCGACCGCCGGGCCGCTGCGCCGCTTCTCCCGGCTGCTCACCTGGGTGATCGCCGCGCTCAACGGCTCGGCGAACTGGCTGGTCCGCCGTCTCGGCATCGAGCCGCAGGAGGAGCTGGCCAGCGCCCGTTCCCCGGAGGAACTGGGCCTGCTGGCCGCGATCAGCGCCCGCGCCGGGGCGCTGCCGACCGAGACAGCGACCCTGCTGCGGCGCACCATCCGCTTCGGCGAGAAGCGCGCCGCGAAGGCGATGACCCCCCGCGTCGACGTCGTCGCGCTCAAGACCACGGCCAGCGTCGCCGACCTCATCGACCTGGCCCGGGAGACCGGCCACACCCGCTTTCCCGTGTACGAGAACACCCTCGACATCGTCATGGGGGTGGCCGGGGTGCCCGACGCCCTCGGCGTGCCGCCCGAGCGCCGCGCCGCCACCGCGGTCTCCACGGTGGCCCGCGAGCCCGTGTACGTCCCGGAGAGCCTCGACCTCGACAAGGTGCTGGCCGCCCTGCGCGCCGCCGACGCCGACCTGGCCATCGTGGTCGACGAGTACGGCGGCACCGACGGCGTGGTCACCATCGAGGACCTCGTCGAGGAGCTGGTCGGCAACATCGCCGACGAGTACGACACCGACGAGGACGGCTTCACGGAGACCGCCAGCGCCGAGCTGACCGCCCCCGGCGGGGAGCGGACGCTCCTGGTCGACGGACTGCTGCGCGAAGACGAGACGGCCGAGCAGACCGGCTTCGCCCTCCCCGAGGGCCCGTACGAGACGCTGGCCGGGTTCCTGCTGTCCCGGCTCGGCCACATCCCGGTGCCGGGCGAGTCCCTGGTCTACGAGGGCTGGGAGTTCACCGTCATGGAGGTCGACCGCCACCGCATCGAGCAGGTACGCGTGGTCGCCCCACCGGAGCCCGACGATGAGTGAGCTGCTGATCGCCGCCCTGCTGTTGCTGGGCAACGCGACCTTCGTCGGCGGGGAGTTCGCGCTGATCGCCTCGCGGCGTACCGCGCTGGAGCCGTTGGCGGCCACCAGTAAGCGGGCCCGCTGGGCGCTGTCCGCGATGAACCAGATCCCGCTGATGATCGCCGGGGCGCAGCTCGGCATCACGATCTGCTCGCTGGGCCTCGGCGCGATCGCCGAACCGGCGCTGGCACACCTGCTGGAGGTGCCGTTCCAGGCGCTCGGCTTCCCCGAGAACGCGGTGCACCCGGTGGCGTTCGTGATCGCCCTGGCCGTGGTGGTGTTCCTGCACACCGTGGTCGGCGAGATGGTGCCGAAGAACATCACCCTCGCCGGGCCGGAGCGGTCCGCGCTGTGGCTGGGCCCGTACATGCTGGCCTTCTGTGTGGCCACCAAGCCGGTGCTGACCGCGATGCGGTGGGCCGCGCGGGCCGTGCTGGCACTGTGGAAGATCGAGGCGACCGACGCCGTGAAGACGGTGTTCACCGCCGAGGAACTGGCCGGGATGGTCACCCAGGCGCGCAGCGAGGGCCTGCTCGGCTCGGAACAGTACGCCCGGATCCACGCCGCGCTCGGACTGGCCGACCGTACCGCCGGGGACGCGCTGCGGGCCTGGTCGAAGACCATCACGGTGCCGGACGACGTCACGCCCGCGACGCTGGAGGCGCTGGCCACCCAGAGCGGCAGGTCCCGGTTCCCCGTGGTGCAGCGGGCAAGCCGGCGCGTGCTCGGCTTCGTACACATCAAGGATCTGCTGGGTGACGACGCTGCGCGGCGGCACGAGCCGGTCCCGGCGGAGATCGTCCGCCCGCTGGCGGTGGTGCCGCCGGAGCGGTCGCTGGCCGACCTGCTCCTGGCGATGCGCCGCGACCGCCTGCACATCCTGCTGGTCAGCGACGGCCGCGTGCCGCTGGGTGTGATCACCCTGGACGACGTCCTGCACGCCGTCGTCGGGGAACCCGCCGTTCGGCCGACCGCGTAGGGGTAGTTCGCCGCTTCGGGCCGCCGTCGCACGGGGTGTGGGTAGCGCGGGCCGGACGCATCCGGACAATAGGGGAATGCCTGACAACCGACGGCCGAACTGGCTGGGCGTGCGCTCGCTGCGCTCGCACGCGCAGAGCCGGCGAATCGGCCCGCTGGGCGCGATCGTTGCCGCCGGCGTCCTTGCCGCGGGACTGCTGGGAGCCGGCCATCTCGCGACCCGCCCCGACCCGTCCCCCCACACCGCGGCGCAGCCCGCATTCGCAACGGTGTCCCCGCCCGCCGCGGGCGTGCTTCCGCTCGGCGAGTCCGCGGCGCCGTCCGCCCGCGCCGACGTGGCGCTGGTCGGCACGGAGCCAGTATCGGTCCGGTACACCTTCGACGCCGGAGTGGACCACCCCATCGCCGACACCACCGGCGGCCACGAGCTGCGCGCCCTCGGCCAGAACGGCGGCATCCTGTCGCTCGTGCCGCAGGGCGCGGGACTGGCCGTCGAATTCCCCCGGCGGTGCCGGCTGCCCCACGAACGGGACTGCCCGCGGGCCATCCTGGAAGGCGAGCGCGACGACGCGCTCAACCCCGGAACCCGCCCGATGCGCTACGGCGCCTCGATCCTCATGACCCGCGCCGACCTCGCCGACGGCGCGAATGTGCTCCAGAAGGGGTACTCGGTCGGCGGGGTGAGCCAGTTCAAGCTCCAGGTGGACCACGAGCAGGGGCATCCCAGCTGCGTGGTGGTCGGCGAGACGCACATCTACCGTGCGGAGCCGGACCTCGACGTCGCCGACGGGACGTGGCACGACCTCACCTGCGAACGCTCGGCCACGCACCTGACCATCATGGTCGACGGCGTGGAGCGCGCGTCGGTGCCCGTGCCGCACGGCCTGTCGATCGCCAACGCCGAGCCGCTGCGCGTCGGCGGCAAGGGCCCGAACAAGGGCAATGACCAGTACGCCGGCCAGATCGACGACGTCTTCCTCGACATCCCCTGATCGGGCGCCCCCGCGTCCCGCACGATCCGTCAGGGGCGCGGGGTGGGCCAGGTACGCCAGTTGTGCGAACTGCGGCTCGGGGTCGGGCCGCGCTGGCCCTGGTAGCGCGAGCCGTACACCGCCGACCCGTACGGGTGCTCGGCCGGCGACGAGAGCCGGAAGATGCACAGCTGGCCGATTTTCATCCCCGGCCAGAGCTTGATGGGCAGATTGGCCACGTTGGACAGCTCCAGCGTGACGTGCCCCGAGAAGCCGGGGTCGATGAAGCCCGCCGTGGAGTGCGTCAGCAGCCCCAGCCGCCCGAGGCTGGACTTGCCCTCCAGCCGCCCGGCCAGCTGGTCGCCCAGCGTGATGACCTCCAGCGTCGAGGCCAGCACGAACTCGCCCGGGTGCAGCACGAACGCCTCACCGTCGGCCACCTCGACCTGCGCGGTCAGATCGTCCTGCTGCTCCGCCGGGTCGATGTGCGTGTACAGGTGGTTGTTGAACACCCGGAAGAAGCGGTCCAGCCGCACATCGATGCTGGACGGCTGCATCAGCGCCGGCTCGAACGGCTCCAGGGCCAGATCGCCCGACTTGATCTCAGAGACCAGGTCACGGTCGGAGAGCAGCATCGCCACACTGTACGGCCTGCCCGAACGAGTACATTCAGTGGCTCCGTCGAACGTATGTTCGATATCATGTCCGCATGGCATCCTGGTCCCAATTCGCCGCCGCCGAGCCCCGGCTCGCCGCCGCCGTCCGCGCGCTCCTGCAGCAGTACGGCCCCGGCCTGGGCTACCTGGCGACCGTCCGCCCCGACGGCGGGCCGCGCGTGCACCCGGTCTCCCCGGTCATCACCGACGAGGGGCTCTACTGCTTCCTGATCGACTCCCCGAAGCGCCACGACCTGGAGCGGGACGGCCGCTACGCCCTCCACTCGTACCCGCCGGAGGAGACCGACGACGAGGCGTACCTGTCCGGGGTCGCCGTTCCGGTGCTGGACCCCGTGGTGATCGGGCGCCTGGCCGAGTCGCTGCACGCCTCCCCGGCGGTGAGCTGGCGCCTCTTCGAGCTGCTGATCGAGACCGCCATGGTTCGCCGTCACGGCCCGGCGGGCGCCCTCCTGCTGCCCACGACCCCGCGTGCCCGGGTGGTCACCCAGACGTGGCACGACCCGGCGACCGGGTTATCGCGGCCACTGGCCGGAGTGCGGTGAGGCGGTCGCGCCACGAGTGCCGGGCATCGGGTACAGTGGGGCGGCCCGCGGGTGTAGTTCAATGGCAGAACATCAGCTTCCCAAGCTGACAGTGCGGGTTCGATTCCCGTCACCCGCTCCACGACAAAGGCTCTGGTAGGGATACACATCCCAGCCGGGGCCTTCATCATTTCCACGCCCGGAACCGTCGCTCGTGCCATTGGCGTGCCATGAGGCGGCGTCACCCCGATCCTCGTCTGAGGTCGCGCCCGGTCGCCTCGACGCTTTCCGGGGCGCCTTCTTGGTCAGCTTGCGCTCCTCCGCGACCGCCTTCTGCAGCGCGTCGGCGATGGGCCAGCCTCCGCCGTCGCGTGCTGGTGGATGATCGCCGCCTGCGGTGAGTCGTGATCCGTCCGCGCCATCAACTCAAGGCCGCAGGAGAACTACCGATAGACGGAACATGCCATGTGCGCGCGGGCTGCGGACCTGGGTCGCGCCCGGACTGCTGCTATGGATGCTGTTGGTGGCGGGCATCGACCTGTTCTTTCTCGGCATTGCCATCGGGTTCGGGCCCGAGGGCTTCGGCGGCGACGCCGGCCCGTTGCCAGCCCACCTCGTCATGCGGGCCCACGTGGGTATCGGGGCCGGAATCGTCGGCTTGGGGCTTCCGGTCATCGCGCTGCTGCTCCTGCTGCTCCTGCCGGCCTATCGCCGGCCGGCTCTCCGGGCGCTCACGGTCCTGGTCGGCATCCAAGCGTCCTGCTTCGCACTGCTCGTTTGGTCGATGACGTAGCCCCAGACCCCACACGGTGCGGTAGTTGCGGCGGTACGTCGACGCAGAACGCGATGTCGGCCCACCGGCCGTGGACTAGCGTGTGCCCATGGATGATCAAGGCTGGTTCGCCGGCATGGTGCGGGCGTGCGACCACCAGGAAATCGAATTTGCCCGGCCCCGTGTCGGTCCGCAGCACCTACCCGGGTTGGTGGAGCTGTACGGCACCCTCGCCTCGTGGGACCAGCGGCTCTGCCTCGTTCAGCTCGTGCAGGACCGTCATGAGCCCGCCTTGCAGCCGATCATGCTGGACATCCTGCGTGCGCCCGAGAGAGATGACGACCAGGCCGAGCTGACGAAGGCCGCGGCGCTGTGCTACCTGGACGGGAACAGCGACCTCTTCATGACGTACTACGAAGATCGCGACGCCCTGAACGCGGCCGTCGACAAGGTGCTTCGGGCAAACGGGCTGCAGCTGGCGCCGCCGGAGAACTGATCCGCCTGCTGGCCTCCCCGAGGCGGGCAGGGTGGCCACCGAGGCGCAACCGCGGTGCTCCCGGCGGACGACCCGCGGTGCCACACGCTGGGCGGTCGGTCCGCGGCTGTCTGGGGGTGGGGAATGGTACGCGCCGCCAGTCTCTGGTGGGTCCGCTGCTGTGCGGTCGCGGTTCTGGTGGAGTTCGCCTTCATCACGGTGTCCCTCGTCGGCCACGGCAGCGGGATCACCCGGACGATCCTGGGCAATGTGGTCTACCCGCTCGGCATCGCGGTGGCCACGGCCGCCGCCTACTTCGCCGCCCGGCGCGGTCCGAGGTCGCGACGCCAGTGGTGGCGGCTGGTGTTCGTCGCCAACCTGCTGTGGCTGGCCTCGGACGTCTATTGGACCGGGTACGAACTGATCGGCCGTCCCGTGGAGACCGCCTCGATCGGCGACGTGGCGCTCGTCGGCTCGTACCTCGGGCTGATTCTCAGCGTCGGGATCGGCTTCACTGGCACGGGTGCGCTGCGGCAGCTGCGGGGCCAGATCGACGGCCTGTTCGTCGCGACGGCGGTCGGGGTGGCGGGCTGGCAATGGCTGGTCGTCCCGCATCTGCACGGGCAGTTCACGGTGAACTCGCTCGTCGACGTGGTGTACCCGCTGCTGGACGTGGCGTGCCTCGCGGTCTTCCTGTCGGTCGGGCTCAGCGGCCAGCGCCGGGTACCGCCCCAGATCGCCCTGGTGGTCGGGGGCGTGCTGCTGTCCACCGGAGCGGACGTACTCAACAGCGCCCTGGCCATGCGGGACGTCTGGGTCGACGACGCGGTGAACCGCAACCTGTACTTCCCGGTGGTCCTGCTCTTCGCGGTCGCCGCACTGTGGGACGCCCGCGGGCAGCGTGACGAGGCGCAGTCCACGGCGCGCCACCTGGTATTCGATCTGGGGTTCTGGCCTTTCCTGCTGGCGGTCGCCGGCGTGCTCGGCTGGGCCGGGCAGGACGCCCTGGACGGGCGGATCACCCGGCCCGTGCTCGGACTGGTCGCCGTCACGATCATCGGGCTGACGCTGCGCGCGCAGCTGAGCATCCGCGACCAGCGCCGCGTCGCCCGGCAACTGGACGCCGCCCTGGCCGAGCAGCGCCGCCTGGCGATGACCGACGGGCTCACCGGCCTGCACAATCGCCGGTTCGGCGAGGAGACCCTGCAGATCCAGGCGGAGCAAGCGGTCCGCGACGGCCATGAGCTCGGCGTCATCATCATCGACCTCGACCATTTCAAGGCCGTCAATGATGTGTACGGGCACGACACCGGCGACGCGGTTCTCGCCGAGAGCGCGACGCGCCTGGCCGGTGTCCTGCGCAGTGACGACGTACTGGTGCGCTGGGGCGGCGAGGAGTTCCTCGCCGTGACCTCCGGTACCGGCGCAGCGGGCCTCGCCGCACTCGCCGAGCGCCTGCGCCGGGCGCTGGCCGACCAGCCGATCCGGTTGCCCGACGACATGGAGATCCCGATGACGGCCTCACTCGGTGCGGCCGTCCTGCCTCTGGCCGGTGCCAGTGTGAAGGCGGTGCTGCGGGCCGCCGACGAGCGCCTCTACGAGGCGAAGAACGCGGGCCGCAACCGCGCGGTCACCGAGTCGGCGACCGGCTCAGGGCCGGTGGCGGCCCCCGTCGACCAACCACCGGGGCTCACCGCGACGCGACAGTGATCGCCGCTGTCCGCGGCGGGCGCGCGCCCGGCACAATGTGCGGGAGGAGGTCGGCGATGAGCGATGACGGCACGTCCCACGAGGATTTCTCCGAGCAGGAGATGGCGTTCCTGAGGCATGCCGAGTTCGGCGAGCTGCCACCACGGGTACGGCCGGAGGAGTTGGTAGAGCTCACCGAGACCGAGACCCAGCAGGAACGCCCTGACCCGCCATGGATCTGGGTACCGCAGGGCTGACCCGGCCTGCCGAACGGTGGAGGGCCGGGCAGGCAGCCCAGCCCTCCGGTGGGTTCACGCCAGTACCCGTACCGTTCCGGAGTAGACCGTGATCGTCCACGAGCAGTCCGAGTACGTGTCGATGTCGAAGTAGCCGCTGCGTGCGCCCTGGTGCCCGTTCAGGGTGAGCGTCCCGGACGGCGTGGACGAGCTGACCGATTCGAACCCGAACGAGTCGCCGTTCCAGTGCAGGTACATGTACCCACCGACCGGGCACCGGTACGTGGCCACGGCCTGGAAGTCGGCGGTGGGGATGCGGATGCGCGGGCCCTGCCAGGACGTGCTCGTGCCGGTGTAGGTGACCAGGCGGCGCGGGACGCGGTGCAGCACGGCGACCGCGTCGAGCCGGGTGATCGCGGCCCGGGAGGCCGTGCCCCGGTACATGGCCCGCCAGGTGCCGGAGTACCGGGCCGTGGTCCGCGTGCTGAAGTACCCCCTGTCGTTGGAGTCGGCGTATCCGGTGTACACCCAGGCCGGCGTGTTGGCGCGCCGGAAGTAGAAGTAGACCCGCGACCGGTTGCCGGTCGCGCCCAGCCATACCCGGCCCGACAGCGTCAGGGCCTGGCCCTGGTCGGCGGGCTCGGGTGCCGCGTTGAAGGTCATCTGTACGGGTGCCGGTGCGGCCAGCGCGGCCGGACCGGACATGCCGATCAGTGAGGCGGCCGCCGCCGCGGCGCTGAACCAGCGGATGATGTTCCGATACATCGGACGGTTGCCTTTCGGGTCGGCGGGGGAGGTCATCCCTGCCAACGGGGCGCCGCCGTCGATCGACGCCCCGGATTGTCCGATTGCGACGGAAACCACCGTTTCAGGATCGGCCGTCCGGCGCTCTCCGCTCGTACGATGGCCAGCGTCCGTCACCGGTGAGAGGAACCGACGTGTACCTGATGATCTCCACCTATCTGGCGCCGCTCGACGAGATCGACCAGGTCCGCGCCGACCACCTGGCCTTCCTCGGCAAGCTGAGCGAGGCGGGCGTGCTGGTCTCGGCCGGGCGGCAGAACCCGCCGGCCGGCGGCGTGGTCCTGCTGGACGCGGCGACCGCGCAGCAGGCACGGGACCTGATGGCCGATGATCCGTACGTGCGGCACGGGCTGGCCCGCTACGAAGCCGTGGGCTGGCAGCCGAGCATCGGGGTGCTCGCCGACTGGACGAGCGCCCGCGCCTGATCAGCGCTAGTCCGGTACATCCAGATCGGCGCCGGTCAGCAGGCCGCGTACGGTCAGCTCGGCCGCCGTGGCGCTGTCGCATTCGGAGACGATCACCGCCGTACCGATGATCTCCGCCCCGCGGGCGGCGGCGAGCGCGTGCACGGCCCGGGCCTGCGCCCCCGTGGCGATCCAGTCGTCCACGACGAGCACCCGGTCGGCCGGGCCGAGCAGGCGGGTGCGCACCCCGAGCCGCTGGCGTTCCCCGCGATGGTCGGCAGGCACGTCGGCCCACGTCATCGGCTCGGCGATGGGCAGCCGCGCACCCTCGCGGTACGCCTCGACGAACCCGGCGCCGGCGGCCCGCGCGACCAGCGGCCCGAGGAGGAAGCCGGTGATCTCGGGGGCGATCACCACGGTGGGCGGCGCGCCGGGAAACAGCCCCGTCAGCGCCGGGCCGAGACCGTCCAGGATCGTGGGATCGCGCCACCAGCCGGACCGGTCGCTCACCAGGTACCCGCTGCCCGGTCCCGGATCGGTCCACCGGAAGGCGGCACGCAGGAGATCATGCAGGTCGCTCGGCACGCGGACATCCTGTCACCGGTACGCGCGCCGCGCCCGCACCGGGCGCAAAGGGCCGCAACGTGCCCAGACTCCGCGTCGAAGGTGATGCAGTCGCTCGCGTCGATCAGGCATGCTGTTCGGCGAAGCCATGCCTATTCTCCCGGCGGGCAGACGCTCGCTCAGCCCAGGATCCCGCGCCGGCCTCGGCGCGGCTCTCGTGCTGCTCGCCGTCGTGTCGGCGGTGGAGTTGGCGGATGGCAGGGACGTCAACTTCGTCGGCCTGCTGGCGGCGGTGCCGTTTCTGGCCGCGGTGTTCGCCTCCTGGCAGACCGTGCTCGGGGTGGGCGCGCTGGCCGCCGTGGTGGGCACGATCTTCGCCGGCTCGTACGGCCGGTTCGACATGGTCGGCATGGTCAACGTGCTCGGCGTGATGCTGGCGACCGGGATCGCGGCGAGCGTGGCCACGATCCGGCAGCGGCAGGCCGACCGGATCGCGGAGCTGCTCCGGCTCGCGGCCGTGGCGCAGCAGGCGGTGCTGCGTCCGATCGGCCCGCAGGTCGGCTCGCTGGCGGTGGCCGGCCGCTACATCTCCGCGTCGGCCGCCGCCGACATCGGCGGTGACCTCTACGAGGCCCTGGACACGCCGTACGGGGTGCGGATCATCATCGGCGACGTGCGGGGCAAGGGCCTCGACGCGGTACGCCTGGCCAGCATCGTGCTCGGCTCGTACCGGCACGTGGCGTACGAGCGGGCGGACCTGCGGGCGATCGTCGCGGATCTGGACCGGGCGGTGGCCCGCAGCGTCGGCGACGAGGACTTCGTCACCGCGGCGCTCGTCGAGGAGCGGGGCGGGACGCTGACGATCGTCAACTGTGGACACCCGGCACCGCTGCTGTTGCGCCGCGGCCAGGTGATCGCCCTGGAGCCGCCCGCCCCGGCGCCGCCGCTGGGCTTCATGCCGGTGGCCCGTCCCCGCGTGGAGCGGCTGGAGCCGGGCGACCGGTTGCTGCTGTTCACCGATGGTTTGGGCGAGGCGCGCCGGGAGGGTGAGTTCTTCCCGACGGCGGACCGCGCCTGGCGCTTGCTGGGTCACGGCACGGTCGGCGACGGGCTTGCCTCGCTGGAAACCGCTCTCGTGGACTGGGTCCACGGCCGGCTCGACGACGACATCGCCCTGGTCCTGCTGGAGTACTCGGGCCGCGACGGCGGCGCCTCCGTTCCCATGCCGAGCTGGGAGGTCGGCGCCGCCGGCAGCTGAGTCGTCCGGAAGCTCGGTCTCAGGCCGCGTCCGCGGGCGCGTCGCCCTCCGCCGCAGCGCTGTCCTTGTCCGGGTCGCGCCCTCCCGGCCCCGGTACGACCGTGACCTGGGCGCGTGCGGTGAACTTCTCGGGCTGGCGGTGCCGGCCCACGTACGCGCGGGGCTGCTGGTCGGCCTGGCGTGGCTCCGGAATCAGATTCTTGATCGTGGCGAACATCGTGACCTCCCCAGGTCGTTCGCCGCCATGTCGGCGGTCGGCGAGCTGTCCCTGCTCTGCGTGTACGCGTGTGACGCATACAACGGGAGCAACGAGCGGGGCGGCCCGCCGATACTTCCGGGCGCCCCGCCGACCGGCAAATGACCGAATGGCGACACCGGTTCCACCTGATCGAGGGCGTTTGGTCGCTTTTTGACGCCCAGCAAAGATCTCGCGCGGGTTGTCGACGCCTACCCGCGGGTAATACAGTGTTGGTTACTGACGAGTAACTCGCGTTCGGGAGGCGGGGCCAAGCACCATGACTCACTACAAGAGCAACCTGCGTGACCTTGAGTTCAACCTCTTCGAGGTGTTCGGGGCCGACAAAGCGTTCGGCCAGGCACCGTTCGACGAGATGGACGCCGACACCGCGCGCGACGTGCTCGCCGAGGTGAACCGCCTGGCCCGCGAGGACCTCGCGGTCAGCTACGCGGACGCCGACCGCAACCCGCCGAAGTTCGACCCGGCGACGCACACGGCGGACCTGCCCGCGTCGTTCAAGAAGTCGTTCGAGACGTTCATGGCGTCGGAGTTCTGGCGCCTCGACCTGCCCAGCGAGCTCGGCGGCACCCTCGCCCCGCGCGCCCTGTGGTGGGCCATCGCCGAGCAGGTGCTCGGCGCCAACGCCCCCATCTGGATGTACTCCTCCGGCCCGTCCTTCGCGCACGTCGTGCACGTCGAGGGCACCGAGGAGCAGAAGAAGTGGGCCAAGCTGTTCGTCGAGAAGCAGTGGGGCTCGACCATGGTGCTCACCGAGCCCGACGCGGGTTCGGACGTCGGCGCCGGTCGCACCCGTGCCATCCCGCAGCCGGACGGCTCCTGGCACATCGAGGGCGTCAAGCGCTTCATCACCTCGGGTGAGCACGACCTGAGCGACAACATCATCCACTACGTGCTGGCCCGTCCGGTCGGCGTCGAGGGTGTCGGCGGCCCGGGCACCAAGGGCCTGTCGCTGTTCATCGTGCCGAAGTTCCACTTCGACCCGGAGACCGGCGAGCTGGGCGAGCGCAACGGCGCCTTCGCCACCAACGTCGAGCACAAGATGGGCATCAAGGTCAGCAACACCTGCGAGATGACCTTCGGCGAGCACGGCATCCCGGCCAAGGGCTGGCTGCTGGGCGACGTCCACCAGGGCATCCGCCAGATGTTCATGATCATTGAGTACGCCCGGATGATGGTCGGCACCAAGGCCATCGCGACCCTGTCGACGGGTTACCTCAACGCGCTGGAGTACGCGAAGAACCGCGTCCAGGGCGCCGACCTGCTGCAGAACGCGGAGAAGAACGCCCCCCGCGTCGCGATCACCGCCCACCCGGACGTACGCCGCTCGCTGATGCTGCAGAAGGCGTACGCGGAAGGCATGCGCGCCCTGGTGATCTTCACCGGTACGTGGCAGGACAAGGTCGCGATCGCCGAGGCGGCCGGTGACGAGAAGGCCGCCAAGGCCGCGGCCCGGGTCAACGACCTGCTGCTGCCGCTGGTCAAGGGCGTCGGCTCGGAGCGGGCGTACGAACTGCTCGGCCACGAGTCGCTGCAGACCTTCGGCGGTTCCGGCTTCCTGCAGGACTACCCGCTGGAGCAGTACGTCCGCGACGCCAAGATCGACACCCTGTACGAGGGCACCACGGCGATCCAGAGCCTCGACCTGATCTTCCGCAAGATCGTGAAGGACCAGGGCCGGGCGCTGGCCACCCTCGCCACCGAGATGCAGTCCTTCGTGGAGACCGAGGCCGGCAACGGCCAGCTCAAGGAGGAGCGGGCCGCGCTGGCCAAGGCCCTCGGCGAGCTGCAGGCCATCCTCGGCATCGAGATGGGCTGGCTGCAGGCCGTCCAGGGCGGCGAGGCCCGCGAGCTGTACAAGGTGGGCCTCAGCTCCCGCCGCGTGCTGCTGGCCATCGGTGACGTCGTGCTCTCGTGGCTGCTGCTGCGCCAGGCCGAGGTCGCCCTCAAGGCGCTCGGCGGCGAGCTGAGCCCGGCGGACAAGAACTTCTACACCGGCAAGGTGGCCGCCGCCCGGTTCTTCACCCGCGAGGTTCTGCCGCGCGTCGGTGCGGACCGCCGGATCATCGAGAACACCAACCTCGACCTGATGGACCTGCCGGAAGAGGCGTTCTGACGCGAACCCTCCCCTGAACGACGGGGGCCGGCGGACAAGGGTGTCCGCCGGCCCTCGGCGTTTTCCGGGCAGTCAGGCGCGGGCGGTGTGGGCCTGCACCAGCGGCAGCGCGCCCGGCTCGGTCTGCGACCACACCAGGTCGGCCCGGTGCACCGCCAGCCCGGCCGTCCGCATGCCCGCGAGGCTGGGCTCGCCGTCCGGGGTGCCCAGGAGCAGGGAGACGTCGGACATCGTCGGGTTGTGGCCCACCACGAGCACCGTCGCCGTCCCCTCGGGCACGTTCCGCAGCAGGTCGATGACCTCGGTGCGGCCGCCCGCGTACAGGCCTGGCTCGTAGCGCACCTCGGGTGCGGGGCCGGACGGGTCAGCGTCGGCCAGTGCCACCGCGACCGCATGCCAGGTCTGGCGGGTCCGCATGGCGGGCGAGCAGAAGACCAGCTCCGGGCGTAGGCCCTGAGCGGCGAGCCAGGCTCCCGCGGCGCCCGCGTCGGCCCGGCCCCGGTCGGTGAGCTGACGGTCGATGTCCGGCAGTTCGCCGGGCGTCTCCGCCTTGGCGTGGCGCATCAGTACGACGGTGCACGCGGTCATGCCGAACAGCTTGCCTGATTAGAGGTCGATTCACCGGGGTAAACACGCGCGTCGACGCACCGACGAGCCAAGGAGGGCCCATGGGCATCGGCGGAAGTATCTTTCTCCTGGCATTGGGGGCGATCCTCGCGTTCGCCGTCAATGCCAACTTCAGCGGCCTCGACCTCAACGTCGTGGGCTGGGTACTGATGGCAGCGGGTCTGGTCGGCCTGATCATCACCATCTGGTTCTGGAACAGCCGGCGCCGGGCCGTCGTGGTCAGCCGGGGCCGTCCGGGCGTGGTCGGCGACGCACCCGTCGCCGAGTACCGCCGCGACGACGCGCCACCGCCTCCGCCGCCCGGCTACTGAACACGGGTGGCGTAGCCCAGCGGGACAGCGCGGGCGGCGGTCAGGCGTACAACGCGAAGTAGATCGCGATGTGGTGCAGGATCGCCGCCACCAGCGTGCAGGCGTGGAAGAACTCGTGGTGGCCGAAGACCGTCGGCCACGGATTGGGCCGGCGCAGGGCGTAGAACACCGCCCCGACGCTGTACGCCGCGCCACCGGCGGCCAGCAGCACCAGCACCGTCACGCCCCCGTGGTGCAGTACGTCCGGCAGGATCGCGACCGCGGCCCAGCCGAGGGCGAGATACAGCGGCGCGCCGGCCCACCGGGGCAGGTGCGGCCAGATCACCTTCAGGGCGACCCCGCCGAGGGCGCCGGCCCAGATGATGGCGAGCATGACGTCGCGCGTCGCGGGCGGCAGCAGCAGGACGCAGAACGGCGTGTACGTGCCGGCGATGAAGATGAAGATCATCGAGTGATCCATGCGCCGCATGATCTGGTAGCCGCGGTCGGACCAGAACCGGCGGTGGTACAGGGCGCTGACGCCGAACAGCCCGCACACCGTGAGGCTGTAGACCAGGCAGCTCAGGAACGGTGCGATGCCGGGCCGGCTGGCCGCGATGGAACACAGCACGATGCCGCAGACCAGCGCGACGAAGAACGCGTACTGATGGAGCCGGCCGCGCAGGCGCGGCTTGCCGAGATCGGCCGGCGTCGTCCGGGACGGGGCGGAAGTCGTCACGGCTCTAGGTTACGGCACCGTAGGTTACCGGTGGGTAGTGTTTGCCCTCACGACGCCGTACTTTCATCCAGGCCCCGCAGAACCAACGGCAGGCGGGCTGGCGCACCCTGCTCGACAACTACCGGTACCCCCCAGTCCTGCCTGGTCAGATGGCATGCGGCATGTTCGACGTCAGAGTCGCACGTGGCGGCCTGGGCGACCACCTGCAACACGCCGGAGGTCACGGCCGGGTTCACGGTCAGCCGCCGGGACAGATCCGTGCCCACACCCGCCCCGGCCAGCAGCAGCTCCGGCGGCGACGCCGACACCTCCAGCCGGGTCGACGGCCCGTACGTGTCGTCCAGCTTCTGACCCGGCGCCGGGGTGAAGACGATGTCCAGCGTCACCTCGCCCGGCGCCAACGGCGACGGCGGACGCTCCACCCGGTGCCGCTCGCCCGCCACCGTCCGCACCGCCCCCGGCGCCAGCCGGGTCAGCCGGTGCGCGGCAGACTCCACCACCAGCACCGAACCGTCGGCGGCGACCAGCACGTCGCTCGGCTCGGCCAGCCCCGAATCCACCGTGGACACGGTGCCCGTCTGCGGATCGAAGCGGCGCACCGCCCCGTTGTAGGTGTCCGCGACCAGCACCGAGCCGTCCGGCAGCACGGCGACACCCAGCGGGTGCTGCAACAGCGCCTCCTTGGCCGGACCATCCACATGGCCGAAGTCGAAGAGTCCCTGGCCGACCGCCGTGTGCAGGACCCCGTCCGCGATCCAGCGCAGCGCCGACGTCTCGCTGTCCGCGATCCACAACCGGTCCCCGGCCGCAGCCAACCCCGAGGGCTGGGCCATCCACACGTCGGGCAGGGGGCCGTCGCGCAGTGCCTCGACGGTGGTGCCCGCGTACACGCCGGTGGTGCCCCGCGCGGGGTCGAACCACCAGAGCTGGTGGATGCCGGCCATGGCGATCACGATCCGGTCGTCGTACCAGGCGACATCCCACGGGGAGGACAGGTCCGCCGAGAGCGCGTCCTGCTCCGGGCCGTCCGTGGCGGCGCGCCACTGGCGGCCCGTGCCGGCCACCGTACGGACCTCGCCGGTCGCCAGGCGCACGCCGCGGAGCAGGTGGTTCACCGTGTCCGCCACGACGACGTCGTAACCGGCCCGCTCGGCGACCGGCGCGGGCAGCAGGCACATGCCCTGCGGCTCGGAGAAGCTCGCGGCGTCCGCCGGGCCGTCGGCGCGGCCGCGGTCGCCCGTACCGATCCGGCGCACCACGCTCTCGCCGTCCGCCGCCAGCTCGACGAGCGAGTGCCGGGCCGAATCCGAGACCAGCAGGTGCCCGGAGGGCAGTTCGATCGCTTTGCCGGGAAAGCGCAGCGTCGTGTCCGGCGCGGCGGGCGGCACGTACGGGCCGTCGCCGCGATGCAGGGTTCCGGCGGCCTCGTGCTCGGCGATCAGCTCGTCCAGCAGCCGGGACAGCCCCTCGGCGTGTCCCTCGCCGGCCATCGAGGCGACCAGGTAACCCGCCGGGTCGATCACCGCGAGGGTGGGCCACGCCCGGGCCGCGTACTGCTGCCACATCACCATGTCGGCGTCGTCGAGGACGGGGTGGCTGACCCCGTACCGTTCGACCGCCGCGGCCAGGGCCTGCGGGTCGCGCTCGTGCTCGAACTTCGGCGAGTGCACGCCGATGACCACGAGCGCGTCGCCGTAGCGCTCCTCCAGCGGCCGTAGCTCGTCCAGGACGTGCAGGCAGTTGATGCAGCAGAAGGTCCAGAAGTCGAGTACGACGCAGCGCCCGCGCAGTGACTCCAGGGTCAGCGCCTTGCCGCCCGTGTTCAGCCACCCGCGTCCGCGCAGCTCGGGGGCACGTACGCGGGGACCGGGGGCTGGCTGGAACGACGTCATGAGGTTCAGTCTGCCAGCCCCGTCGGCGGGGGTCCGACCGCGTCGGCGGTCAGCCGTTGGGCTTGAGGCAGAGCACCTTGTGCTGGTCGTCGCCCGAGGGATTCAGGACGTACGGCTGGCCAGGGTCCGGGCATTTGTCCTTTGCGTCCACGATGGACACCACCTGGTAGGACCCGGCGTCACCGCAGGTCGCCTTGACCGCGTCGTCGCCCGCGCGTTTCACGCAGTCGCCCTGGCTGACGCTGAAACCGCTGTCGCTGGAGCCGGTACCACGCGAGATCAGCCACACGACGCCGAACACGAGACCCAGCACGATGGCGGCACCGAGGACGACCATGACGGTGACCGGCAGCACCCGCACGTGCGGGGTTTCGGGCTTGTCCGGTGCCGCCGCGGGCGTATCGACCGGCCCGGTAACAGCGGCCGCCTCGGACTGCCCAGCGGGCGCGGGCCAGGCGGCCGCCCCCTCCGAGCGCGCCGGACCGGACCATTGCGCAGTCGCGTCGGATCCGCTCGCGCCCGACCATTGGGCCGTCGCGTCGGATCCACCAGTGCCGGACCATTGCGCGGTCGCGTCGGATCCGCTCGCGCTGGACCATTGGGCGGGCGCGTCGGATCCGCTGGTGCCGGACCACTGGGCCGTGGCGTCGGATCCGGTCGCGCCGGGCCATTGGGCCGTGGCGTCCGGGCCGGGCGGGGTCACCGTGGCGCGCGTCGCGGGGCCGGGGAAGACTCCGCCGAGTCTGGGCCGGTCCCCGGCGATTCCGGGCGGTGGCGCGGCATCCGGCTCGGGTCGTGGTGGGAAGCCGTCCGTCAGGGGCGGCCGGGCGTGCATCGAGGGCAGCGCGGGCTCCGGCACGTACGGCTTGTCGACGGGGTTGCGGCCCGCCATGTCCGAGGTGTCCTCGCCGTAGCGGTCCATCGGGTTGTCCCGCCCGCGGCCCGCAACGTCCGTCGTGAACTCCTGGTACGGCCCGCTCGGCTGCTCCGGCGCCGGGGACGCGGGAGCGAAGGGCGGACCCACGCGCGCGCTGGCCGCGGCCCGGACGGGGCCGGGGTTGCCACCGGGTGGTGGGGTCTTCGGGCCCAGCGGCGGAAGGTCCTGCGACGGGCCGCCGAGATCGTCGGCGGGTTCGTCGGCTCTGCGGCCGGGGAACGGTGTCACCGGCGCCAGGCCCTCGTCGGCGGGTGCGGCCGGGCGTCCGTAGACGCGTGCCTGGGCAGGAGCGGCCGGTGGTGCCGCTTCCGCATCCGGTGCCACGCGGCTGGCGACCGGGACGGAGGCACTGGCCGACACCGGTCGCGCCGTGCCGAGTGCGGGCTCGTCGCTCGGGTCCCGTGGCTGCGGGACGCTGCGGCGCGCCTCGGCGATGACCGGACCGGCGTTGCCCCGGGCGATCCCGGGCGCGATCCCCGGCGAGCCGGGCGCGGCGGGTGGCCCATCCGCGCCGAACGACGCGCCGGGAACGCGCTGAGCGAATCCTGGTCCGGGGTCCCCGTGCTCCGGGCCACCGCCTGATGCGCCGCCGCGCGCAGGACCGTTTGATGTCGAATCGCCGAACGATGCGCTACCGAACGCAGGGCTGCCAGTTGCCGGGCTGCCTGACGCCGCGCTGCCGAACGCCGAGCCGCCGGATGCGGGACTGCCGAACGCCGAGCCGCCGGATGCGGGGTTGCCGGTTGCGGGGCTGCCGAACGCCGAACCGCTGGTTGCGGGGCTGCCGAAAGCTGGGCTGCCGAACGCCGGGCTACGAGATTCCGGGCTGCCCGGGACGCCATGGGTCGGGCGGCCGGGAGACGCGGGCGCCGCCGGCGGGGCATCGAACGGCCGCGGACCGTCGGACGGCGCGGGACCGTCGAATCGTCCCGGACCGTCGACGGGCGGAGCAGTGAACGGCCGGGGCCGATCGAAGGTCGACGGGCCGTCGAGTGGGGTCGACGCAAGCCCGCCCGCCTCGCCGTCGGCCATGGGGCGACGAGTGCGAATCGGTAGGCCGTTGTCGGCCACGCGTTCGCCCGGGAGGTCGGCGGGGGGAGTGCTGCGCGCCGCGAAGCCTCCGCTGCCACCGAGAAGGGAGGCGGGAGGGGCGTCGGGTAGATCACCGAGGGTGGCCCCCGGGACCCGGGGCTGCTGGTCGCCGAAGGGCGCCGCGCCGGGCAGGCCGTCCCGGTCGGCCGGCGGTGCGGCGGATTCGAGGCCGGGGGCGCCGGGGAAGGGGACACGAACATCCGGGCCGAACCCGCTGGCCTGCGGCGCGCCGTGGTGTCCGGGCTCGTCCGCGGCGCGGGGAGCGCGGGGCGGCTCGAAGCCGGAGCCCCATACCGGTGCGGGTGAACCAGCGGCGGAGGCGGGCGGCGCGAAGGGCGACGACGGCATCGGGCCGGGGTCGTCACTGATCATGCCGCGGGTGGGTGAGCCGGGGGCGAACCCCTCGATGTCACCGGCACGGCGCTCGGGCGAGTTGCCGTCCGCGGGCCAGCTGCCGAACGGTTCACGCTCCGCGGGCCGGTACGCGTTCGGCTCCTCGGATGCGGTGAACGGGTTGGTCTCCGGCGCCGGGAAAGGCGTCGCCGGCGGCGGAGCCCACGCGGAGGGCGGCGCCTGGTCCGCGGCGGGGTTGGTCGGGAACGCGCCGGGGTCGCCCGGGAAGGGGCGTGCACCCGGAAGTTCGGCCGCCTGACCGGGCGGGGGCACCGCGGGAACCACGAACGGCGAGCCGCCGTTCGGGGTGGCGTGCGGCGGCGGGGCGTAGACATTGGGGTCGGCGGACGGGACCTGGGCCCGGCCGGCGACGGGCGGAACCTGCGCCTGCCCGGCGGCGGGCGGGATCTGCGACGACCCATCGGCCGGTGGAAGTGCCCGCCCGGCGGCGGGCGGAGTCTGTGCCTGCCCGGTGACCGGGGGTCCCGCTGGGCGGCTGGACGGCGGGGTTCCGTCGGAATCGGGTGGGAACCAGTCGGCGCCGAACTGCTCGGCGGCTCCGCCCGACGTGGCCTCTGCCGGTTGTCTACCGGCGTGCTGCCCCTCGGACGTCATACGCGCCTCCTCCATACCTGTCACCGTGCCGGCCTCACACACGCACGCGGCCGCCCGGTCGTCGGACCGGCGGCCGGGCGCTCTGCCCCGGCCGGGCCGTGCGGGGTCGCCGGCTCCGGGGGAGGAGCGGTGGCCCCGGTCGCCGCCCCGGCAGGCCACGCCGGGGGTAAGGCGACCAGTGACCCACCGTACCGGGCGGTGCGGGTCGTCGGAATCCCGGTGTACTTCCTTAAGGTGCTCGTAAACCCGTGCCGGTAGCGTGCACCGCCGCCGCGACCTGTGGGTTTGCGATCACCGACGGTCCGGGAAAAGTTGGCCTGTCCCGATGGCGGGCACCAGCCGGGAACGACGACGGCCCGCCCGGTGGGACCGGGCGGGCCGTCGTGCTGTCTGGATCAGATCGGCCGGCGCTGGGCGAAAATCGCGATCTCGTCCCGCATGGCCTGGGTGGGTGCCGAGTGCCAGGCGCGGTCGATGGCGCGCTCCTGACGCTTGGCGATTCGGCGGCTTCGGATGCGGTCCATGGTGCTGCTCACTGTCACTGCCCTCGTCTTTGCTACTCGTCTCCGTGGCACCACCAGTGTGGCGCACACGAAGACGGCGCGGCAAACGATTATGGGGTGACGGTGCTTACTTGACCTAAGGATCGAAGGCCGAGAAACCCAGTTGCCGAATAAACCTCGGCGGGCTCTAGGTCCAGGACAGCAGTGCCCCCTCGGGGTCGGAGAGGAACGCGCCGACGTCGCGCAGGAACTTGGAACCCAGCTCGCCGTCGACGATCCGGTGGTCGAAGCTGAGTCCCAGCGTGGTGACCTGGCGGATCTTGATCTTGCCCTTGTGCACCCAGGGCATCGGGCGGATCGCCCCGAACACCAGGATCGCCGACTCGCCCGGCGGCAGGATCGGCGTGCCGGTGTCGACGCCGAACACCCCGACGTTCGTGATCGAGAACGTCCCGCCCTGCATGTCGGCGGGCGGCGTCTTGCCCGACTTGGCGGTCTGCACCAGCGCGTTGAGGGCGTCGGCCAGCTCACGCAGGGTGAGCCGCCCGGCATCCTTGACGTTGGGCACGATGAGGCCCCGGTCGGTGGCCGCGGCGATGCCGAGGTTCACGTACTCCTTGACGACGATCTCGTTCGTCGCCCCGGACCAGGTGGAGTTGACCATCGGGTGCCGGCGCAGCGCGACCAGCACGGCCTTCGCCACGAGCAGCAGCGGCGAGACCCGCACGTCGCGGAACTCGGGCCGCCCCTTGATCTTCTCCAGCGTCTTCATCGCGCGGGTCACGTCGAGCGTGAGGAACTCGGTCACGTGCGGCGCGGTGAACGCCGACGCCACCATGTTCTCCGCGGTCAGCTTCCGCACGCCCTTGATCGGGATGCGCTGCTCGCGGGTGCCGTCCCCGGCAGCCACGACCGGAGTCGCGGCGATCGGCTCCGCCTCGACGGCCGGGCGGGCCGCCGCCTGCTGGACGTCCTCCCGGGTGACCGAGCCGAGCGGCCCGGTGCCGGCCAGCGCGGCGAGATCAATTCCCAGGTCCCGGGCCAGCTTGCGGACCGGCGGCTTGGCCAGCACCGGCCCGGCGCGGTGCGCGACCGGAGTCGGAGCGGGCGCGGGTGCCACGGGCGCCGCCACCGCAACGGGTGCCACGGGCGCGGCGGCGGGCGCCGCCTGATCCGTGCCGTTGACCCGGGGCCGCCGCTTGGCCGCGGTGTTGCGCGGGCCGTAGCCGACCAGGATCGCCGTGCGGCCACCCGGCGCGGGGCCACCGATCAGGCCCGGCTCCACCGCACCCTCGGCGGGCGCCACTTCCACGGCCGCCAGCGACGCCGCGGACGGCACGGGGGCGGCCGGGGACTGTACGGGCTCGTCGACCGGGCCCGCGCCCGGCTCTGTGTCGATCGCGATGATCGGCGCGCCGACCTCCACGGTCGTACCGGCCTCGTGGAAGATCCTCGTGACCACGCCGCCCCACTTGGCGGGGATCTCGACCGCGGCCTTGGCGGTCTCGACCTCGACGATCGGCTGGTTCAGCTCGATCGTGTCGCCCACCTTGACCAGCCAGGACAGGATCTCACCCTCGGTGAGACCCTCGCCCAGGTCGGGCAGGTTGAACTCCTTGATGCGTGACATCCCGGTCACCAGCCGAACGTACGGTCGACGGCGTCCAGCAACCGGTCGAGGTCGGGGAGGTACTCCTCCTCGACCCGCGCGGCCGGGTACGGGATGTCGTAGCCGGACACCCGCAGCACCGGGGCCTCCAGGGAGTAGAAGCACTCCTCGGTGACCCGGGCGGCGATCTCCGCGCCGAGGCCGACGTTGCCCGGGGCCTCGTGCACGACGACACAGCGGCCGGTACGGCGTACCGACTCGAACACCGGCGCCATGTCCAGCGGCGAGAGCGTACGCAGGTCGATGACCTCGAGCTCGCGCCCGTCCTCGGCGGCCGCGGTCGCGGCGTCCAGGGCGGTCTTGACCATCGGGCCGTACGCCAGCACGGTCGCGTGCGTGCCGGGCCGGATCAGCCGGGAGGCGTGCAGCGGGTACGCGCCGGACAGCGGGGCGTCCAGTTCGACCGGGCCCTTCTCCCAGTAGCGCCGCTTGGGCTCGAAGAAGATCACCGGGTCGTCGGACGCGATGGCCTGCTGGATCATCACGTACGCGTCGGTCGGGTTGGCGCAGGTCACGACCTTCAGGCCGGGGGTGTGCGCGAACAGCGCCTCGGGGGACTCGGAGTGGTGCTCCACCGCGCCGATGCCGCCGCCGTACGGAATCCGGATGACGATCGGCACCTTGACCTTGCCCAGCGACCGGTAGTGCATCTTCGCCACCTGGGTGACGATCTGGTCGAAGGCCGGGAAGACGAAGCCGTCGAACTGGATCTCGCACACCGGCCGGTACCCGCGGATGGCCAGGCCGACCGCGGTGCCGATGATGCCGGACTCGGCCAGCGGGGTGTCGATGACCCGGTCCTCGCCGAAGTCCTTCTGCAGGCCGTCGGTGATCCGGAAGACGCCGCCGAGCTTGCCGACGTCCTCGCCCATGATGACGACCTTGGGGTCGTTCTCCAGGGCGCGGCGCAGGCCGTGGTTGAGGGCCTTGCCCAGGGTGATCGTCTCGACGGGGTTGTTCTGGGGTTTTCCGCCGCGGGTAGGTGCAGTCATCAGTGGGCACTCCCCTCGAACGATGCCTGGTAGGCGGCGAACTGCTGACGTTGCACGTCCACC
The DNA here is from genome assembly GCF_047159485.1 of Krasilnikovia sp. MM14-A1004. Lineage (GTDB taxonomy): Bacteria > Actinomycetota > Actinomycetes > Mycobacteriales > Micromonosporaceae > Actinoplanes. The sequence continues at coordinate 7,178,148 of NZ_AP038773.1, forward strand.
TCGGGCGAGCCGTGGGGGTAGGCGTTGTCGAACATGCTGACGGGCTGCGGGTCGGGCATGGCCAGAACGCGCTCGCGCAGGGAGAGGGCGATCTTGCCGGCCGAGTCGTCGACCTCGGCGAAGAACGTGTCGTCGGCGAGCTGCTGCTTGGTGAGGAACGCACGCAGCCGCAGGATCGGGTCCTTGGCCTGCCAGGCCTCGACCTCGCTGGCGATCCGGTAGCGGGTGGGGTCGTCCGAGCTGGTGTGCGCGCCCATCCGGTAGGTGTACGCCTCGATCAGGGTCGGGCCCTGGCCGTTGCGGGCGTGGTCCAGGGCCGCGCGGGTCACCGCGTACGTGGCCAGGACGTCGTTGCCGTCCACCCGGACGCCGGGGAAGCCGTAACCGGCGGCGCGGCGGTACAGCGGGATACGGGTCTGGCGCTCCAGCGGCTCGCTGATCGCGTACTGGTTGTTCTGGCAGAAGAACACCATCGGGGCGTGGAACACGCCCGCCCACACGAACGCCTCGTTCACGTCGCCCTGGCTGGTCGCGCCGTCGCCGAAGTACGCGATGACGGCCTCGCCGTCGGGGGTGCCGGTCTTGCCGTCCATGGTGATGCCCATGGCGTAGCCGGTCGCGTGCAGCGTCTGCGAGCCGATGACGATCGTGTACGTGTGGAACTTGAACTCGTTCGGGTCCCAGCCGCCCTGGTCAACGCCGCGGAACAGGCCGAACGGCATGATCGGGTCGATACCGCGGCAGTACAGCACGCCGTGCTCGCGGTAGGTCGGGAACGCCATGTCCTGCGGGCGCAGTGCCCGGCCGGAACCGACCTGGGCCGCCTCCTGCCCCAGCAGGCTTGCCCAGATGCCCAGCTCGCCCTGCCGCTGCAGTGCGGTCGCCTCGGCGTCGAGCCGGCGGACCGTGACGAGGTCGGAGTAGAGCTCCCGGTACTCGTCGTCGGTGAAGTCGACCGAGTACGTCACACCGTCGTCGGTGGTGACGCTGTCGACGCGCTCCCCGTCCGGGGTGAGCAGTTGCACGAACCCGCCGGCCGGTGCGTCGGCCCCGGGTTCGCTCGTGCCCTTCGCCATCCGTATCTCCCTGTTCCTTCATCTGGGCCTGCGGCGGGTGTTGCCCGTCCGCGCGGCTGACCACGCTTCCGGCACCCGCCGGAGGCTGTATCGCCGCGCCTGGCCCGGGTGGGGTTGCCGCGCGGCGTTGTCAGCGGGGCAGGCCCCGCCGGGGAGCGACGTCCCGCCGGGCGCTCCGCTGGTCGGCGAAGGCGACGGCGGCGGTGCCGTCGCCTCCCATCCTGACAGAGAACGTGAGTGCCACCACAGGTCGGGTGGATCACAGTCGGGAAATTCTCCCGAGCAATCGCTGGACACCTTTGTCCGGATAAGCACTTTTCGTGCGCTCACGAACGTACGAACGGCCGACCTCTGCCGCTGCCGAAGCGCGGATGCGTCGTTCACCTCAGCACTGGGACGGATAGCCGGATGCGATTTCGTTGATCTTCCGGCGGCCGGGTGAGGAGGGTGCAGGTCGTGCCGGAGCCGGACGACGACGGGCTCGTGCCGCCCATGAAGGTGCTGCGCAAGCGCCTCAACGGCGTCTACCGCGCCGACGGGCTCACCGCGCCCACCCGGCGCTACGTCCTGATCGTCGCGCTGCTGGTGGGGCTTGCCTCGCTGCCCGTTCTGGCCGCCATCACCGCGGGTCGCGACTCGATCGGCCGGGGCCGGACCGGGGCGATGGACGTGCCGCTGCTGCCGCCCGCCTCGTCGGGCCCGGTCCGGCCCGTGCCGGGCGGCGTCCCGCAGGCAACGCCACCCGCCAGCAGCGGCGCACAGCCCGGAGAGACCACCCCCACCCCGGATGCGACATCCGAGCCGTCCGGATCGGAGGGCGCGGGTCGGGAAACCGACATCAATCGGTACGGGCACAGCACTGCGCCCGGCACGCCGTCGAAGGGCCCGAAGTCGGGTGGCTCCCATTCGCCCGGCGGCGGCCCGCACGGCTCGCCCACCGGCGGCGGCAAGCCCAGTGGTTCCCCGTCCGGCAACAAGCCCCCGAGTCCCTCCCCCGGCGGCAAGCCAGGTGGCAACCCTGGTGGATTGCCTGGCGTCGGCAGGCCCGGCGGGACACCGGGCGGCGGTCAGCCCGGCGGAGCGCCCGGTGGCGGCCAGCCCGGGGGAACTCCCGGTGGCGGTCAGCCCGGCGAAGGCCAACCGGGTGGGTCTCCGACTGAGGGCACGCCGGGCGGGTCTCCGGGTGCGGGCGGAAACCCCGGCACGGCCGGGCCCGGCGGAAGCGGGAAGCCGGGAACGCCGTCGCCGGACGGACCCAGCACCCCGCCCGCGGACCCCGATCAACCACCGTCACCCGGCGGCCCCGGGACACCGCCGCCGGGTGACATCCCGCCCCCCGACCCGCAGGACCCGCCCGGGCAACCACAGGACCCGCCCGGGCAGGCCTGGTGCACGGACGACGGCGAGTGCTGGACGCCGCCCGGTCCCGTCCTCCCCAGCCCGATTCCAGACCAAGATCTGTTCCTCGAGACCTGGAGGTCAGGCATGGCCGAACGACCGCACAACCTGCGCTTCGCGACCGCCGCCGCACGCGCCCACAACAGCCACCGCTTCAGTGGCTACGGCGACGACTGCACCCGGGACCGCCCCTACTGGCGCACCCACCGGGCCGGTGACCGGCGATGGGACGACTACCGCTGGCCCGGCTCCCGCGCCGGGCGGCACCACGCCGACCCGGACGACCCGCCGTCGTGGTGGTGGTGAATCAGGACGGGTCGTCGTTCAGCCGGTGCCGGTTGGCGTCGATCCAGGCGTCGATGGCCGCGGCGTCGTTCGGGTCGACACCCTCGGAGATGAGCTGGGCCACCGCGGCCGTGGCCGGGCTGCGCCGCTCGCCCGTCGCGTAGAGGCGGGCAAACTCGTCGATCATCTCCTCGACGACCGAGTTCGCCTGCTCGACCGCCGCCTCGGGCAGGCCGCGCCGCCGGGTGGCGTACGCCGACCAGGCCCTGGTGACCCGCGGCAGCATCGCGGCGTCGTCCATGTCCAGTACGGCCCGGCGATGCACCCAGTCCAGCAGGAACAGTCCGGCGACCGCGGGGCTCCAGCGCAGCGGATCGCCGCCCGGCAGGCCCGTCGCGTGGTCGAGGATCAGGCTCAGGCAGAAGTGCAGTGAGGACAGTTCGTCGTCGCTCTGGATCCGACCGAGCCCGGCGCTTGTCGCCTCGGGTGCGGCGAGGAAGTCGCGTACCAGCCGTTCGCGGTCCGGATGGGACAGTTCGGGCGGCTCGGGCAGGGGCGGCGTCGTGGCGGCCGGCAGCAGCGCCAGCCGGGCGGCCGCCAGCGCGCGGTCCGTGGCCAGGGATCCGTCGGACGGCAGGTCGCCCAGGCCGTCCGTGATCTGCAGGTGCCGGCCGACCTCGACGCGTACCCGGCCGGGGTCCTCCTCGCGGAACCAGGTCAGCTCGTCCGTCGCGCACATTTCCCGTACCTGGCCGAGGATGCGTTCTGCGGGGCCGCCCACGAAGACGTCCTTGGTGATGCCGATGTTGTGGTCGATCAGTGCGACGACCGCGTGGTCCGGGCCGCCGTCCTGGCTGTCGTCGTAGGCGAAGGTGACCAGATAGGAGGTCTGGTCGCCGTACACGTCGCCGTAGGCGTAGCAACCGGTCGGGTGGACCCGGCCCAGTTGCGCGCTCCACGCCGGGGCCCGGGCGCCGGGCCGGACCTCGGCGGCACCCGCCGCGTCCGGCACCAGCGCCGCGAAGACCTCGCGGATCGTGGTGGCCGACGCGGTGCGGCGGCGCGCGGTCGCGGTGAGGAAACGGCCGACGAATTCGCGTACGGCCGCGGCCCGGTCCTGTGCGGCGACCGCGTACACGCTGCCCAGCAGGGCGGTGCCGAGCATCTCGGCGTCCAGGGCGCAGTCCAGTTTCGCCACGTCGCGGGCGGCGTGCAGGACCGCTTCGTACGGAGTCTGGGGTGCCGCCATGCCGCTCAGCGTACCGGTCCTACCGCGCTGCGCAGCTAGTCGGAACGCACCGCGATCAGCGCCTCCCGCGCCTGCGCGTACGCGTTGAGCACCTCGCGGACCGGGGCCACGACGTACTCGCGGGCCACCTCGGTGACCGCGGCGCGCAGTCGCTGCTCGGCCCGCCGCCGGGCGCGCCGGGCACCCGCGGAGATCACCGGCTTCAGCAGCAGCGCCAAGAGCACGCCGAAAATCAGCCCGCCGAGCAGCAGCAGGGTCGGCAGCGGAACCGCGCCGACCGCCGGGTAATGAAGCTGCGGCAGGCCGAGGGCGCGCAGCGCGTACCCGGTGATCAGCCAGCCGAGGCCGGCCAGCGCGGTCAGGGTGAGCAGCCACTGCAGCAGGCCCGCGGCGCGCCACCACAGCGGGTTGCGTCTCAGGCCGAGGTCGGTCGCGGCGACCGCGCGGTCCAGCGCGTCCGGCAGATCCCCGGCGCGCGATCGGGCCGCGGTGTTCAGCGGTGGCGCCCACACCGGGGGCAGCGGCGCGGCGGCCCGGGTCGCGACGGCCCGCACGCTGAGGGTCACCGCGGCGCGCTGCGCCGCACTCGCCTCCGGCAGGGAGGTACGCGCCACCGGCGCGGGCCCGTCCGGCGGGGCGTCGACGCCGGGCTCCGGGCCGGCACCGCCCTGCACGGGCGCGGTGCCCAGGTGCAGCCGCCGCAGCGGGTCCGGTCGCAGGCGGCTCAGCCCGCGCACCAGCGGCCACCCCGTGCTGGCCACGGCCCGCTGCCGGTACGCGTTCCCGGCCGCCTCGGCCACCGCGGGCACCCCGGCCGACGCGGCGAGCGAACCGGCGAGCTGCCGGACGGTGGCCCTGTCCACTTCGTCCTCGGCGGCCGGCGGACCCATCGTGGCCGCCAGCTGCTCGCCCACGGTCTCCAGGTCCCCGGCGAGCCGCCGCAGCGCGGCCTGCCGCCCGGCCACGGTCTGCTCCAGGGCGGCCCGCAGATCGGCGAGCATGCCCGGCTGCTTCGCGGAGGTGGCCAGGACCGGAGCGCCGCCGAGGCCGTCCGCTTCGAGCAGGCGACCCAGGTCGGCGAGGACCAGGTCGGTGTCCGAGGAGGACAGCCGGTCGGCCTGGTTGAGCACCACGATGGTGACGCCCGCGTGCCGCCGGAACTGCCGCAGGTACGCCTCGTGCAGGATGCGGTCGCCGTACTTCTGCGGGTCGACCACCCAGATAACGAGGTCGACCAGCGCCAGCAGCCGGTCCGCTTCGAGCCGGTGGCCGCGTTCGACAGAGTCGAAGTCGGGCAGGTCCAGCAGCACGAGCCCGTGCAGGGTGGCCTCGTCGTCGCCGTCCAGGGCGCTCTCGCGCAGGAACCGCTGCCTGGGCAGCACGCCGATCCAGTCGAGCAGCTTCGAGGCCGGTTCCAGCGGCCCCCAGACGCAGGCGTGCGCGACGCCGGTCGTCGGGCGGCGCACGCCCACCGGCGACAGCTTGAGCCGGGCCAGCGCATTGAACAGGCTGGACTTGCCGCTGCCGGTGCTGCCCGCGAGCGCGACGACGGTGTGCTCCCGGGACAGGGCGAGCCGGTTGCCCGCCCGCTCGACCAGGGTGTGCGCGGCCACCAGATCGTGATCCGGCAGGTACGGGTCGACCACCCGCAGGAACCGCCGCAGCGCGTCCAGCCGGTCGGCGGTCCGTGCCGCGTCCACCCCTTCGTCGTCGGTCGGCGCGTCGCGGACCCGGTCCACCAGGTTCACGGCGTACCCGCCTCGGCGGGCGTGGGGGTGGTCAACGCGAGGTCCTCCCGGGCGTTCTCCACGTCGGCGGCGGCCCGGCGCAGCGCGGCACCGGGCTCGGGGTCGAGGGCCACGGCGGCGGTCCGTTCGCGGTACCGGGCGGCCTCGGTGTCCAGCAGGGTGTCGATCCGGGACAGCAGATCGGTACGGGCCCGGTTGGCCAGGGTACGGATCACCTGGTCACCGAAGATCGCTTCGAGCACCTTCTGGGCGGCGACCGTCGTGCCCGCCCCCACGGCGACCTCGAGTCCGGTGGGAATGAACGCGGTCGCGGTGAACACGGCGACCATCACGGCCAGCCCGGCGCCGTTCACCGCGTACGCGGCGCCGCGGGCGGTCGCCCGCTTGTCGCCGCCCTCGGTGCGCACCAGGTCGAGCACGTACCGCTGCCAGTCCCGGACCACGCGTTCGGCCCGCTCGGGCAGGTCGGCGGAGGGTTGCTGCAGCTCCGGCGCCAGCAGCGCGGCCCCGGCCGGGTGCGCCTGCCACGCCGCGTACGTCTGCTCGGCCGCGTCGGCGGCGAGGCCACGCAGCAGCGTGACCAGCTGGGACTCCAACGCCATCTGCAGGTTCTGCCCGGGGGCGGGACGGCCGGTGAGCGCGGAGACGACGCGGTCGCGCAGTCGGCCGACGCGCGACTCCAGGCTGCGCAGGAACTCGCCGGTGCCGAGGAACTCCTGCCAGCGGGCGAGCACCTCGCCGCGGAGCAGGCGCCCGTCGCGCAGCCCGTCCTCGACCGCCCGCCGCGCCGTCCGGTACGCCGCGGACACCCGCTCGTCCAGCGCGGCCGTCGCGGCGGCCTGTTCGTCCGCGGCCGCGGCCAGGCCCTCCACGGCGGGGCGCAGCGCCGCGAGGGCTCCGTCCAGGGTCTGCCGCACGACCGTGGAACGGGCGGTCGCGTCCGCCGCGAGCTGTGCGAACCAGTCGCGCAGTGGACGGATGACGTCCTCGGACAGCAGGCCCTGGCCGTCGAGTGTGGTCTCGGGCAGCACGAACAGCGGCGCCGCGGCCATGTCGTGCGCGCCGAGCATCTCGCGCAGGTGCGCGGAGACCTCGCCGGCGGCCTCGTCCGGCACCCGGTCGAGCACGAGCGCGATCACGGTGCCGCGCAGCCGCGCGGTGGTGAGCAGCTCCCACGGGACGGCGTCGGCGTACCGGGCGGCCGTGGTGACGAAGAGCCACAGGTCCGCGGCGGCCAGCAACTGGGCCGCGAGGGCGCGGTTGCGGTCCACGACGGAGTCGATGTCCGGCGCGTCCAGCAGGGCCAGCCCCGCGCCGAGGGCAGGCGCGGCGACGAGCTGCAGCGCGCCGGGGTCCGAGGTGGACTCGGCGGTACGCGTCAGCCCCGGCAGCAGTTCCCCCTGGCGGAACCAGGCCTGGTCGGACGGGTGGCTGACCAGCACCGGGGAGCGGGTCGTGGGCCGCAGCACACCGGCCGGGCTGACCGGGGCCCGGACCAGGCTGTTGACCAGGGTGGATTTGCCCGCGCCGGTGGAGCCGCCGACCACGACCAGCAGCGGGGCGTCGAGCCGGGTGAGCCGGGGGAGCAGATAGTCGTCGAGTTGGGAGACGAGCGCGGCACTGACCCGTCCGGCCTCCTCGGCCGACCGCATGACCAGCGGGTACGTCGTACCGTCGAGGGTCTTCCGCAGGTTGGTGAGTGCGGCCGTGAGTGCCCGCACGGCGGCGGGTGGCTCGGTCGTGGGAACCGGCGCGGTGAGTGGCGCCGCCCTGTCGACCTCCGCGGGCGCCGCCTCGGGGGAGTCGGCCGTGTCACTCATGTCCGTCGATGTCTCGGGTGGGGCCGTGTTCCTCGGGGCGGTGGCCTCCGTCACCCGCACCTTGGGCTTTCTCCCTGCGGTGGGGCCTTCGGGGTCTGGTGTGGGGGCGACGGGCAGGGCCGCAGGTCCGACCGCGTCACCGTGCGTCGTCACGGGTAAAGCGTGCCTGATCTATGCATCGCAGACAACAGGTACCGCCCGGCCGTGACCGGACAGGTATGTCCCCTCGCTCGGACTTGCGCCGGGTAGGCTCAAGTTCGACTTGACGGCTGGATCCGGCGTGGCATCATTGAGCCTGGTCCACTCAACTTGAGAGCGCATCCCTCGGGCGGCGCCCAACGGCCCGGGGACAACCAGGCCCGCAAGAAGCGAGGAAGCGAACATGGCACGTGCGGTCGGCATCGACCTCGGCACCACGAACTCCTGCGTCAGCGTTCTGGAGGGCGGCGAGCCCACCGTCATCGCGAACGCCGAGGGCTCCCGGACGACTCCGTCGATCGTCGCCTTCGCGCGCAACGGCGAGGTGCTCGTCGGTGAGGTCGCCAAGCGCCAGGCGGTGACGAACCCCGACCGGACCATCCGCTCGGTCAAGCGCGAGGTCGGCACCAACTGGTCCATCGACATCGACGGCAAGAAGTACACCCCGCAGGAGATCTCCGCGCGGGTGCTGATGAAGCTCAAGCGCGACAGCGAGGCCTACCTCGGCGAGACGGTCACCGACGCGGTGATCACCGTCCCGGCGTACTTCAACGACGCGCAGCGGCAGGCCACCAAGGAGGCCGGCGAGATCGCGGGCTTCAACGTCCTGCGCATCGTCAACGAGCCCACCGCCGCCGCCCTCGCGTACGGGCTGGACAAGGGTTCCAAGGAGCAGACCGTCCTGGTCTTCGACCTCGGCGGCGGCACCTTCGACGTCTCGCTGCTGGAGCTGGGCGAGGGCGTCATCGAGGTCAAGTCGACCTCCGGTGACAACCACCTGGGCGGCGACGACTGGGACCAGCGGATCATCGACCACCTGATCAAGACGTTCCGCGGCGAGCACGGCATCGACCTGGGCGCGGACAAGATGGCGCTGCAGCGACTGCGCGAGGCGGCCGAGAAGGCCAAGATCGAGCTGTCCGCCGCGACCACGACCAGCATCAACCTGCCGTACATCACGGCCGGGCCGTCGGGCCCGCTGCACCTGGACATGACGCTCAGCCGGGCCGAGTTCCAGCGCATGTCGCAGGACCTGCTGGACCGCTGCAAGGGCCCGTTCGAGCAGGCGATCAAGGACGCCGGGATCAAGGTCGCCAGCGTCGACCACGTGATCCTCGTCGGCGGCTCCACCCGGATGCCCGCGGTCAGCGACCTGGTCCGCCAGCTCACCGGCAAGGAGCCCAACAAGGGCGTGAACCCGGACGAGGTCGTCGCCGTCGGCGCCGCCCTGCAGGCCGGCGTGCTCAAGGGCGAGGTCAAGGACGTCCTGCTGCTCGACGTGACCCCGCTGTCGCTGGGCATCGAGACCAAGGGCGGCATCTTCACCAAGCTGATCGAGCGCAACACCACGATCCCGACCAAGCGTTCCGAGGTCTTCACCACGGCCGACGACAACCAGCCGTCCGTGCTGATCCAGGTCTTCCAGGGCGAGCGCGAGATCGCGGCGTACAACAAGAAGCTCGGCACGTTCGAGCTGACCGGCCTGCCGCCGGCGCCGCGCGGCGTGCCGCAGATCGAGGTCACCTTCGACATCGACGCGAACGGCATCGTGCACGTGGCCGCCAAGGACATGGGCACGGGCAAGGAGCAGAAGATGACGATCACCGGCGGCTCCGCGCTGCCGAAGGACGACATCGAGCGCATGATGCGCGACGCTCAGGACCACGCCGACGAGGACAAGAAGCGGCGCGAGGACGCGGAGACCCGCAACCTGGCCGAGCAGCTCCAGTGGCAGACCGAGAAGTTCCTCGCCGAGAGTGGCGACAAGCTGCCCGAGGACACCAAGGGCAAGATCAGTGATGCGCTCGGTGACCTGCGCAGCGCGCTCGGTGGCACGGACATCGACAAGATCAAGTCCGCGCACGAGGAGCTCGCCAAGGTCTCCCAGGAGGCCGGTTCGCTGCTCTACGCCCAGCAGAGCGAGCAGGGCGCCGAGGGTGCTGCGGGTGCCGGTGGCGCGCAGGACGGCCCCGGTGCGGGCGCGGGTGCGGCCGGTCCCGGTGCCGGCGGCGCCGACGACGTGGTGGACGCCGAGATCGTGGAGGACGACAAGAAGTGAGCACCGCGGACGACGAGAACGAACCTCAGGCGGCAGAGCGCGTCGTCATCCGCGACCGGCGCAAGATCGACCCGAGCGCGAAGGACTCCGCCGCCACGGCCGCCAAGGCCAAGGAGTCCAGCGGCGGGGGCGCCCACCGGGCCCCCGGTCAGGACGACGACGACAGCGCGGCGGGCGCCTTCGGCGCCGAGCTGACGGCGCTGCGTACAGAGCTGGAGGAGCGCACCCGCGACCTGCAGCGGGTGACCGCCGAGTACGCCAACTACCGCAAGCGGGTCGACCGCGACCGGGGGGCGGCGGCCGAGCAGACCATCGGTTCGGTGCTCACCTCCCTGCTGCCGGTGCTGGACGACCTCGACCGGGCCCGGGAACACGGCGACCTGGTCGGGCCGTTCGCGACAGTGGCGGAGGCGCTCACCGCCGCGCTCGGCAAGTACGGGCTCGCCGCCTTCGGTGAGAAGGGCGATCCCTTCGACCCGACGCGGCACGAGGCGGTGGCGCACCAGATGTCCGGGGACGTCACGGAGCCGACCTGCATCGAGGTCATGCGCCGCGGCTACACGCTGGGCGAGCGGCTGCTGCGTCCGGCGCTGGTCGCGGTTGCCGATCCCGCATGAGCAACAACGTTGTCCCGCCCGCCGAGAGGCGGGCGGGACCGTCGGGTTGGAGGGGGTGGACTAGATGAGTTCGAAGGACTGGCTGGAGAAGGACTTCTATGCCGTTCTCGGGGTGGGCAAGTCCGCCTCCGCCGACGAGATCAAGAAGGCCTACCGCAAGCTCGCCCGCGAGCTGCACCCCGACCGTAATCCGGGCAACCGGGAGGCCGAGGAGAAGTTCAAGGCGGCCTCCGAGGCCTACGACGTGCTGTCCGACGACAAGAAGCGCAAAGAGTACGACGAGATGCGCTCGCTGTTCGGCTCCGGCGCGTTCCGCCGCGGTGCCCGTCCGGGTGGGGCGCAGTTCGACCCGTCGGACCTGTTCGGCAACTTCGGCGGCGCCGGTGCACCCGGAGGCGCGGGCGACCGCCGGTTCGGCGGCGCCGGCTTCTCGGACATCTTCAGTTCGATCTTCTCGGGCGGCGGCGCCGGTGGTGGTCCCCGGCGCGGGCCGCAGCGCGGCCGTGACGTCGAGGCCGAGGTGACCCTCGACTTCGTGCACGCGGTGCAGGGCACCACGCTGCCGCTGACCCTGCGTTCGCCCGGGGTCTGCGACACCTGCCACGGCAACGGGGCCAAGCCCGGGACGATGCCCCGGACCTGCCCGGCCTGCCACGGCTCCGGCCTGATCTCCCGCAACCAGGGCTCGTTCAGCTTCTCGGAGCCCTGCCGGGAGTGCCAGGGCGCGGGCAGCATCGTCGACGTCAAGTGCCCCGAGTGCCGGGGCACCGGCGGGGTCACCAAGAACCGGACGATCAACGTACGCTTCCCCGCCGGGGTCGCGGACGGCCAGCGGATCCGGCTGTCCGGCCGCGGCGAGCCCGGCGAGCGCGGCGGTCCCGCCGGCGACCTGTACGTCCAGGTCAAGGTCCGCCCGGACGACCTGTTCGGGCGCAGCGGGGACGACCTCACGCTCACCGTGCCGATCACCATCGCCGAGGCGGTGCTCGGCACCGACCTGCCGGTACCCACGCTCGACGGCACGGTGACCCTGCGGGTGCCGCCGGGTACGCCGAGCGGCCGCAAGCTGCGGGCGCGCGGCAAGGGGGTCGCCCGGCGCGACGCCCCGGCCGGTGACCTGCTGGTCACGGTCGAGGTGCAGGTGCCCTCGACGATCTCCGACGAGGCGCGGGACGCGTTGGAGACGTTCGCCAAGCTCACCCCGCCCGCCGGACGTGAGCGCATCGAGGCGCGCCGGCGCCGCTTCGGATAGGACCGGAACAGCGGTTCGGTGAGGACCGGACAGCAGGAGGTGGCACATGTACGAAGAGGTCGAGATCTCGGTGGAACAGGCCTCCGACGCCAAGGTCCTGATCATCTCCGTGGCGGCCCGGCTCGCCGGGATGCACCCGCAGACCCTCCGGCAGTACGACCGGCTCGGGCTGGTGCAGCCCGGCCGGGCCGGCGGCGGCGGTCGCCGGTACAGCGAGCGCGACGTCGCGCTGCTGCGCGAGGTGCAGAAACTCAGTCAGGAAGAGGGCGTCAACCTCGCCGGCATCAAGCGGATCATCGGGCTGGAACAGCTCGTGGCCGACCTCCAGCAGCGGATGCTCGAGCTGCAGAGCCAGCTGGACGACGCGTACACGCGGATCGCGCAGCTGGAGGCGGTCGGGCCGTACCCGGGTCGGGACCTGGTCCGTCAGGACCGCCCGTCGACCGCCTTGGTGGTGTGGCGCCCGCGCCGCAGCTCGGACCGATAGACGCGATTCGGCGGCGGCCCCCGGTTCGGCCGGGGAGCCGCCGCCGTGTCGTCGCGCGGCGGAGCGCGGCATGGCCGAGTGCACGGAGCGCAGCGAGGGCCGCGAGGCCATGCCCAGGTGGCGGCGCCGCACGTGTGGTGCCGCCAGCGCGGCGGAGGTTCAGCGGCGGCCGAACAGGCCCAGTCGGCGCGGGTGCCGGACCAGTCCGCCCTCGATCCACTCCTGGTAGTCGAAGAGCTCCGGCCGGGTCATCAGCACCCGGCAGTTGTGCGCCCAGATCGACATCGGCTCGTCGCCGACCTCCTCGGCGCGCTCGACGTACTTCTTCAGCCGCCGCTTGCGCTGGCTCGACGCGTTCGGGCGTACGCCGTCCGCCGCGTAGATGTACATGCAGTGCAGCGCGAAGCGGCGCGCCGGGCACTGCCGGTCCATCGCCAGCTCGAACAGCGTCGGAGCAAGCACGTCGCCCGCGATGAGCAGATCCCAGTCGGGTGGCATCGCGTCCAGCGGAACGGCCTCCGGGTGGTAAGCCCAGGCCTGGATCTCCTCCGGCCGCGGATCGACCGGGTTGGCGAATCCGAAGAATGTCGACTCACGCACGCTCACGCCGCCGCCCTCGCCCTGCCCGTGTACCGCACGGCGCACTACGCCGTGAACTGCTTCATTAACAGGAAGTTGTCGCCGCGACACGTTAGCGCGACGAAACGGCGCTGCGGAAGGCCCTGGGATCACATTCCGGTACTGAGAAGTAGCGCGGAGCTGCGTATGGGCCGGAAAGGTCCGACTTTCGGGCCGCTGACGCTCAGTCGCCGGTCGGCAACGGCTTCGGCGGGCGCCGGGTCGCGCTCATCCGCCGCCGTACCGCCGCCTTGAACCACGCGTAGTCCGGCAGGCGGGCCAGCAGCGGTCCGCTGATGACCGTGATGAGCACGTACGCCGTGGCCAGCGGCGCCAGCCTCGGCTCCAGCCCCGAGGCGACGGCCAGCCCGGCGATGACGATGGAGAACTCGCCGCGGGGGATCAGCGCCAGCCCCGCGCGCAGCCGCCCGGGCAGGGCGATGCCGACCCGCCGCGCGGCCAGATAACCCGTCAGGACCTTCGTGGCCGCGGTCAGCACCGCCAGCCCGAACGCGGGCAGCAGCACGGCCGGCATGTCCGACGGGTTCGTGGAGAGCCCGAAGAACACGAAGAACACCGCCGCGAACAGGTCGCGCAGCGGCGTCAGGATCTCGGTGGCGTGGTGCGCGACCGGCCCGGACAGGGCGATGCCGACAAGGAACGCCCCCACGGCGGCCGAGACGTTCAGCCGGGCGGCCACCCCCGCCACGAACAGCGTCAGGCCCAGCACGCTGAGCAGCAGCGCCTCCGGGTCGCGGACGGACATGAAGCTGGAGATGGCGTTGCCGAACTTCAGCGCCACCAGCAGGACGGCGGCGACCGTGGCGACCGCGACGGCGAGCGCCTGCACGCCGCCGAAGATCCCCAGCCCGGCCAGCACGGCGGTGATCAGCGGCAGGTAGAAGGCCATCGCGAGGTCCTCGATGACCAGCACCGACAGGATCACCGGGGTCTCCCGGTTACCGAGCCGACCCAGGTCGCCCAGCACCTTGGCGATCACCCCGGACGAGGAGACCCAGGTGATGCCGCCCAGCACGACGGCGGCCTCCAGGCTCCAGCCGAGCAGCAGCGCGAAACCGATCCCCGGCAGGGCGTTGAGCGCGCCGTCGATGATCCCGGCGGGCGCGGCCGCGCGCAGGTTGCCGACCAGCTCGGTCGCCGAGTACTCCAGGCCCAGCATCACCAGCAGCAGCACGACGCCGATCTCGGCGCCGATCGAGATGAACTCCTCGCTGGCCGACAGCGGGATCAGGCCGCCGTGGCCGAAACACAACCCGGCCAGCAGGTACAGCGGGATCGGGGACAACCCCACCCGGCGGCCCAGCCGGCCGAGCATGCCGAGCGCGAAGAGCACCGCGCCGATCTCGACGAGCAGCACCGCCGTGTCGTGCACGACGCGTCAGCCGCCGTACTCGCCGGCCAGGATGGCGGTGACGCCGTCCAGGCCCTGGCGGGTGCCGACGACGACGACCACGTCGCCCGCCTCGAAGCTGAAGGACGGGCCGGGGGAGGCGATCACCTCGCGGTCGCGCAACACGGCCACGATCGAGGCTCCCGTACGGGTGCGGGCCCGGGTGTCGCCGAGGCGGTGACCCACGAACGCCGAGCCGGCCGGGATCGCCACCTGCTCGGTGAGCAGCCCCGCGGCCTGTTGGCGCAGGCCGGAGAGCTGACCCAGCATCAGCGACGCGCCGAGCACATCGGCCAGCGCCTCCGCCTCGTCGTCGGTGAGCGGGATCGAGGCGAGACTGGAGTCGGGATCGTCGACGTCGTAGAGGACCAGGTCGCGGCGGCCGTTGCGGTGCGAGACCACCCCGACCGTACGGCCGGACGACGTGACCAGGTCGTGCCGGACACCGATACCAGGCAGGGGGGTCTGTTCTACCCGTACGCGCACCCGACCACCGTAACCGAACGGGATGCGGCCGGTGGACGCCTCAGGCGCGGGCGGGCACCCGGCCGCCGGTTCGCGTCGGGGCGGTGGTGCTGGGCAGCGCGAGCGGGGGCTCGCCGACGGCCGGCGGCGGGTCGGCCGCGGGCAGCGTGAAGGTGAACCGGGCGCCGCCGCCGGGGTTGTCGTCGGCGGTGATGGTGCCGCCGTGGCGGGTGACGATCCGGTGGCAGATGGCGAGCCCGAGGCCGGTGCCGGTGTAGCCGCCGTCGGCGTGGGCGCGGTGGAAGTCGCCGAAGATGGCCTCGTGCTGCCCGGCCGGGATGCCGATGCCGTTGTCGGAGATGGTGACCGCGACGGTGTCGCCGAGGCGCGCGCTGGTGATCCGCAGATGGGGAGTGACACCGGGCGCGGTGTACTTGATCGCGTTGCCGATGAGGTTGTCCAGCAGCTGCCGGACCGCTCCCGCATCCGCCTGCACCGGATGGAGCCGGCCGAGGGCGACCTGCGGCGCCGGGCGTCCGGCGGCGACGGCCGCGTCGGCGCGGGCGGCGGCGACGTCACCGACCAGGCCGGTGAGTTCGACACGGGTGGGCGCGAGGTCGGCGTCGCGGGCGGCGGTGTACGCCAGCAGGTCGTTGATGAGCCCCCGCATGCGGATGGCGGCACGGGAGACCCGGCTGAGGCTGTCCCGGGAACGGTCGATCGCGGGCTGCTCGGCGTCGAGGGCGTCGGAGGCGAGCTCGGTCCAGCCCTCGACGGCGGTCAGCGGGCTCTGCAGGTCGTGCGCGACGGAGCCGGCGAAGTTGACGAGCAGGTCGCGGTGGCGGCGTTCCGCGGTGACGTCGTGGTACAGCACGACGGCACTGCGGCAACCCCGCCCGTTCGGCAGCGGGGTGGCGGTCACCTGCACGATCCGGGGGTCGTGGTCGCCGGGCTTGCGGACGAGCAGGTCGTCGCCCTCGACGTGGTCCCCGGCCAGGGCGCGGGTGTGCGGCAGTGCCTCGGTGGGCACCGGAGTGCCGTCGAGGCGGCGCAACCGCCGGTGCGCGTCGCCGACCACGCTGACCTCGCCCAGCAGGCGCACCGCGGCGCGGTTGCGCAGCACGACCCGGCCCCGGCCGTCGACGACGGAGAGGCCGTCGCCCATCGAGTCGATGATGGCGCTCATCAGCGCGGCGTGCTCGCGGGCCTGCTCACGCTGGTCCGCGAGCTCGCGGAACAGACCCGCGCGCTCGTCGCGTTCGAGGGCCAGGGCCAGGGCGGCAACCGCCACGATGGTGACGAGCAGGTGCGCGGTCACCGCGCGAAGGTAGGGGTCGGCGATGTCGGCCAGGGCGCCCTCCCCGTGCAGCGTGACGACGACCGTGGCCCCGGCGAGGACCAGGTTGTTGAGCACCACGAAACCGGTACGCAGGCGGATGGCGGCCCAGGCGGTCACGGCGATCAGCGGCAGCCCGTTGTCAGCCACGAACCCGATCAGGTAGGCGCCGGCGAAGCAGGTCGCCACGGTCAGGTACTCGCCCACGCGCCATCCCGGTATCGCCCGCAGGGCCCGGTCCGCGGAGCGCCACCAGCCGACGAGCGACCCGTGCCGCTGCCGGAAGGCGCTCACGGCGGGCCCGAACCACAGCCCGGCCACACCGATCAGGATCCCGCTGGCGATGTCGCGGGTGATCCACGAGATGAACGACGACCCGGTGAGCTGCCCGGTGACCAGCCATATCCCGGCCTGGCAGGTGGTCGCGCCCGCGATCACGGCGGCCACGGTCGTGCCCAGCACGTACCCCAGATCCCGGGGCGTGGACAGCCGCAGGTGCCCGCCGGCCCCCCACAGCGCCGGGCGGCACCGCGACAGCAGCGCCGTGAAGACGATGACCTGCACGAGGTTGGCCAGGGCGAGGGCCGCGCCGAGGGCGGGCTCAGCGCCGGTGAGCATGTTGCCGGCCAGGCCGATCGTGTACAGCGCCAGGCCGTCCACCCACCGCGCGCGTGCTCGCCGCTGGGCGCAGAACCACACGACGGCAACGCCGGCGGCGGGCCACAGCAGGGCCAGGTGATGGCCGCTGAGCACGGTCGTCCTTCCGGCGAGGAAGGCGGCCGCGTAGACGGCGGCGAACCCGGCCGTTCGCAGGAGCGAGACCCCGACGCTCATCCGGCCCACCGAATCCGGCACACCGGCCACACCGGCCCCGCCGGTTGCGGTACCCACCACGCGCACGCTGCCCTCCCCCCCAGTCCCGGGCAAATGTCCGACGTTCCTATCGGCGGGTCGTCCGAGCCGCTGAGGGCGGACCTGAGGAATTCTCCGCAGCTGTGGCGACGGTCACGGCACCCGCACGCCGTCACGTTGTCGGACTGGACGGCCGAGCTTAGGGTTGAGTGGAATACGCTCAAGTCTGCGGGCGCTGTACCCGGGCGGAATCACCGATCAGGGGAGCACATGAACGCCGAACGCCTCACCACCAAGAGCCGCGATGTGATCACCGGCGCGGTCGCCACCGCCAGTACGCGCGGGCACGCCTCGGTCGAACCGTGGCACCTGCTTCTGTCACTGCTGGACACCGGCGGCTCGACCGCCCCCGGCCTGCTGCGGGCGATCGGCGCGAACCCGGCCGACATCCGGCGCGTGGCCGTTCGCGCGGTGGAGCAGATCCCCTCCGCCCGCGGCGCCAGCATCGCCGAGCCCAGCCTGTCCCGCGAGTTCGTCAACGCCATCGGTGAGGCCGAGCTGATCGCCAAGCCGCTCGGCGACGAGTACGTCTCCACAGAGCACCTGCTGGCCGGGCTGGCCCGGGTGGGCGGCGCGGTCGGCAAGGCGCTGCGCGACGCCGGAGCCACCGAGGAGACGCTGGTCGCGGCGTTCCCGTCGGTGCGCGGCGGCGACCGGCGGGTGACGAACCAGGACCCGGAGCAGACGTACCAGGCGCTGGAGAAGTACAGCGTGGATCTCACGGCGCTGGCCCGCGAGGGCAAGATCGATCCGGTGATCGGGCGGGACGCGGAGATCCGCCGGGTCGTGCAGGTGCTGTCCCGGCGTACGAAGAACAATCCGGTCCTGATCGGTGAGCCCGGCGTCGGCAAGACCGCGATCGTCGAGGGCCTGGCCCAGCGGATCGTGGCCGGGGACGTGCCCGAGACGCTGCGCGACAAGAAGCTCGTCTCGCTCGACCTGGGCGCCATGGTCGCCGGTGCGCAGTACCGCGGCCAGTTCGAGGAGCGGCTCAAGAGCGTCCTGGAGGAGATCCGCAACTCCAACGGCCAGGTGGTCACGTTCCTCGACGAGCTGCACACGGTTGTCGGCGCCGGCAAGGGCGAGGGCTCGATGGACGCCGGCAACATGCTCAAGCCGATGCTGGCCCGCGGCGAGCTGCGCATGGTCGGCGCGACCACGCTGGACGAGTACCGCGAGCACATCGAGAAGGACCCCGCCCTGGAGCGGCGCTTCCAGCCCGTCGTGGTCGGCGAACCCACGGTCGAGGACACCATCGGCATCCTGCGCGGCCTCAAGGGCCGGTACGAAGCGCATCACCGCGTGCAGATCACCGACGCCGCGCTGGTCGCGGCCGCCAGCCTGTCGGACCGCTACATCAGCGACCGGTTCCTGCCGGACAAGGCCATCGACCTGATCGACGAGGCCGCCTCCCGGCTGCGCATGGAGATCGACTCCCGGCCGGTCGAGCTGGACCAGCTGCAGCGCCAGGTCGACCGGATGCGCGTCGAGCGGCTGGCCCTGGGCAAGGAGACCGACCCCGCGTCGGTCGCCCGCCTGGAGCGCCTGGAACGCGACCTGGCCGACCGGGAGGAGGAGCTGACCGCGCTGACCGCCCGCTGGGACCGCGAGCGCGGCGGCCTCAACCGGGTCGGCGAGCTGAAGAAGCGCCTCGACGAGGCCCGCGTCGAACTCGAACGCGCGCAGCGCGACGCCGAGTGGGAACGGGCGTCCCGGCTGCAGT
The DNA here is from genome assembly GCF_047159485.1 of Krasilnikovia sp. MM14-A1004. Taxonomy (GTDB): domain Bacteria; phylum Actinomycetota; class Actinomycetes; order Mycobacteriales; family Micromonosporaceae; genus Actinoplanes. Next base: position 7,196,802 of record NZ_AP038773.1, read on the forward strand.
ACCAGGAGATTCCCGCCCTGGAGCTGGAGTTGGCCAGCGCGTCGGAGGCCGAGGACGAGGAGAAGGCCGAGCCGCCCATGGTCAAGGAGGAGGTCGGCGCGGACGACATCGCCGAGGTGATCTCCTCGTGGACCGGCATCCCGGCCGGCCGGATGATGGAGGGTGAGACCGCCAAGCTGCTGCGCATGGAGGACTCGCTCGGGGCCAAGGTGGTCGGTCAGCGTGAGGCCGTCGAGGCGGTCTCCGGTGCGGTGCGCCGGGCGCGGGCCGGCGTCGCCGACCCGGACCGGCCCACGGGCAGCTTCCTGTTCCTCGGTCCCACCGGCGTCGGCAAGACCGAGCTGGCCAAGGCACTCGCGGGGTTCCTCTTCGACGATGAGCGGGCCATGGTGCGCATCGACATGAGCGAGTACGGCGAGAAGCACTCCGTCGCCCGCCTCGTCGGCGCCCCGCCCGGATACGTCGGCTACGAGGAGGGCGGCCAGCTGACCGAGGCGGTGCGGCGTAGGCCGTACTCGGTGGTGTTGCTGGACGAGGTGGAGAAGGCCCACCCCGACGTGTTCGACGTGCTGCTGCAGGTCCTCGACGACGGGCGGCTCACCGATGGCCAGGGCCGTACTGTCGACTTCCGCAACGCCATCCTCGTGCTCACGTCCAATCTGGGCTCGTCGGTGATCTCCGACTTCACGCTCAGCGACGAGGAGCGCCGCGAGGAGGTCATGGCAACCGTCCGGTCGCACTTCAAGCCGGAGTTCCTCAACCGGCTCGACGACATCGTCGTGTTCCACTCGCTGACCGCGCAGGACCTGGCGGCCATCGTGGACATTCAGCTGGGCCGGTTGCGCAACCGGCTCTCGGACAGGCGGCTGAACCTGGAAGTGACGGACGCCGCTGTGCAGTGGCTCGGCGAGCACGGCTACGACCCGATCTACGGCGCCCGGCCGCTGCGGCGCCTGGTCCAGTCGGCGATCGGTGACGCTCTGGCGAAGGCGCTGCTGGCGGGTCAGATCGTGGACGGCGACACCGTTCAGGTCGATCTCACCGACGCCAAGGACGGCCTGTTGGTGAGCCGCGGCTGAGACCGTGGACGGACGAGGGCCCCGCCGGTGCGGCGGGGCCCTCGTACCCGAATCAGTTCTTCGGTTTTCCGCGCCGGTAGGCGTGGGTCATCAGGATGTCCGTGAGGGAGTGTTCGCCCTCGTCGGACCAGATCCGGATGCCGTCGCGGATCAGTTGGTAGCGGACGTCGGTGTATCGGGTTTTCGTGTCGTCATGGTGCACGACGGTCAGCGTGTCGGCGTGTGGCATGGGACTCACCGGTCCTTGTCAGGTCTGGGGCGGCCGCGGCGTGGACACGCGGCCGGCTTAATGGGGAAGGTGCCCGGATCCGGTCAGCCTGGGCCCCGGCGGTCTGTGGGCGGGGGCGGCGACCTGGTCGGACAACGGGCGCCGTCGAGGAGGTCTCCAGCCGACGAGGCGCCACGAGTACGCAGTTTACGGGTCGAGAGTTAACGCTGTCGCCCCTCGATCGAGCGATCCCGTGCACACCGGTCCGATTCGCTCCGTTGGCGTCCTTCGTTACGGTGCGCGAAACCACGGTCGCGGGCGTAGCGTCCGAACGGTACCGTCAGTGGATCAAGGAGGGATCTCTGTGGCCGTTCCCATGTATCCACAAGCGCCGGCGCCGAGGACTCGACCGACGCCCGTGACCATCTCCTCGTTCCTGCTGTACGCGACAGCGGGGCTGTCGCTGATCGGCGCCGTGATCACGCTCAGCAGCGCCGGCACGATGGCCGACGTCTACCGGGAGGCGTACCGGGGGACCGCGGCCGAGGGCACCGAGACCGTGGCCGTGGTGGCCAGCATCGTCGGGATCGTGGTGAACGTGCTGTTCGCCGTGGGTCTCGCCGTGCTGGCGATCTTCAACGGCAAGGGCCGCAACGGGTCCCGGATCACCACCTGGGTGCTCGGCGGCATCGCATTGTGCTGCAGCGGGGTGGGGTTGGCGGGTACGGCGCTGTCCAGCTCCCTGAACGTCGACACCGGTAACACCACCGGGCCCAGTGCGCGGGAGTTGGAGCGCCGGCTCCGCGAGGAACTGCCCTCCTGGTACACGCCGGTCACGACGATCCTCTCGGCGCTGACGCTGCTGACCCTGCTGGCCGCGCTGGTGCTGCTGGCCCTGCCCGCCTCGAACCCGTACTTCCGGGCCGCGCAGCCGGCGTGGGATCCGTCGCTGCCGTACCCGGCGTATCCGGGGTATCCGATGGCGCAGCCGCCCTATCCGGGCCAACCGCCCTATCCGGGTCAGTCGTCGTATCCCGCCCAGCCGATCTATCCCGGCCAGCCGATTCCGGGCCAGGCGTTCCCCGGCCAGCCGGTTTCAGGTCAGCCGGCTCCCGGTCAGCCGGCTCCCGGTCAGCCGCCGTATCCCGGACCGGTGACCGGTGCGGGATATCCCGGTCAGGTGCCCGATCCCGGTCCGGGTCAGCCGGTCGGCCAGACCCCGGATGCGACCCCGTCGCAGGAGCCGCCGGCACCCGGTGCGTCACCGGACGTGGCCGCACCGGAAGCCGGCGGGGAGTCGTCCTCCGCTGACGGTTCCGCTGCGGAGGGCCCGTCCGGGCCGCAGAGGGAGGAGCGTCCGGGGCCGCCAGCGGATCCCACCGCGCAGCCCTGAGCGCCGGTGGTCCTGAGCACCGGTGGCCCTGAGCGCCGGTGGTCCTGAACAGCGGTGGCCCTGAGCGCCGGTGGTCCTGAGCAGCGGTGGTCCTGCGCGCCAGCGGTCGTGAGCAGCGGCGGTTCCGGGCACCGGTGGCCCTGAGCACTGGAGGAAGGGCGGCGGCCGGGCCCGGCCACGGGTAGGTTCGTGGCGCAACGCATCACCCGGGGAGCCGTCACATGTCCTACCCAGTCTCACCGCCCTTCGCCGTGCCCGCGGCCCAGGGGGCTGTCCCGTCGCGCCGCCGGCCGGTGCCGGTGGCGCTCGCGGCGGTCCTGCTCGGCCTGATGGCTCTGGCCGGCCTCGCGTACGCGATCACGGCGATCGCGATCGCCCCGGGCGTCGTGACCCGGTTCCGCGATGCCGCCCATGGGGCCGCCGCCGCGGACGTCGACGGGTTCGTGTCCGTGGTGTGGATCGGGGCCGCGGTCGGCACGGCCGTCGCGGTGATCCTCTTCGCGCTGTGCGTGGTGCTGGCGCTCGGACTGCGCCGGGGCAGCAACGCGGCCCGGATCGGCACCTGGGTGGTGTGCGGTCTGGGGCTGCTGGCGGGGTGCGGTTCGCTGGTCACGGTGGGAGTGCAGCGCAGCGGCGACGGCGATCCGGGGTCGCTGGGCGCGGCACTGAGCGGCGCGTACCCGGACGGGTGGATCGGCCTCAACGTGGGTGTGGCGGTCGCCCAGATGGTGGGCTACCTGATCGTGGCGGTGCTGTTGCTGGCCGCGCCGGGGTCGTTCTTCGGCCGGGCCGGGGCGGCCACTGCCGGGGTGCCGGGCCACGGTTCACCGTACGGTCCCGGCGTGCTCGTCGGTCATGGCTCGCCGTATGGAAGTGGCGTGGTGGCCTATGGGGCTGGTTACCCGTCGGTTCCATCCATAACGCCCACGCCGGGGCAGGACGACGAATTCTGGTCGCGTCCGTCGAGTTGAGAGACCCAGGCATCGACGTTTGTGGGTCACCCGAACGGGTACCGTTTGACGCCGAAGGACACGGCTGAGCCGACTGTCCGGATGTCTTCTGCGGGCCTGCACGGGGTCGTTCCGCCCGCTGGACGGACAGATGTTTGTCAATGTTGTGTAAGTGCTGAGGATTTGATCTGAGGACGCTGGGTGCCGGCGGTTAACCCGGCGGTCGCACCAAGACCCGCTTTGAGCTGCCTCTATGGGTGCTGAAACTCTTTCGGTCGACGTTTAGTAAACAACACTTACAGATCGGGGGCGGCAATGCTGAGGGTCTATAGTTCCCTTTCGGCCCCGGCAGGGCGGTACGTTCCGTTTCCCATCCAGCCAGTACCCTCGATGTCATGGAAGCGCACCACGACCTGCGTAAATTCATCACTGAAACGACCGTCGCCCAGAGTCGTCGCGTGCTTTCATCGGGTCGTGCAGCGTTGTGTGACGGTGGCGATCCGGACAGTGCGACCAAGCACCACAGCGCGGTTGTACGAATGCGGAGTGTGTCGATCCATAGGGGCGCGGATCGACACATCGACAATGTGGGGCGTCTCACTCCCCCGGTGTGGATCGAGAGCCCGACAGCGATGGACAGCGACCAGACGGCTGCTGAGGCGTTGCAGGAGGCAGGGACCGAAGTCGGTGTCGAGGTAATGGTCGATCGGCGAACTGAAGCGACCGTCGCGGTCGCCGGCTTGGTGTACCGATCGGCTGACCCGACGACCGATCTCGGCCTTACGGCCTGAAAGTTAGCCGGTTCGTTCCTGCCCACATGCAGGAGAATCGATGCAGTTGGTGGAAGGATGGAGATCGTGGGAACTGCGTTGGCGGAAATGACAATGCCTCAGATCTCGCCGCTTGCCGGCGAGCCAATTGAACGTGCCGACGCCGAGCGTCTGGCGGGAGTGCTCAAAGCACTCGCCGACCCCGCGCGGCTGCGGCTGCTCAGCCTCATTCAGTCCGCAACGGACGGCGAGGCGTGCGTCTGTGACCTGACCGCCCCATTGGGTCTGTCGCAGCCGACCGTCAGCCACCACTTGCGGATCCTGACCGAGGCGGGTCTGCTGGAGCGTGAGAAGCGCGGCGTCTGGGCGTACTACCGCCTGGTGCCGACCGCCATCGCGACCATCGCCGACCTGCTGACCCCGCCGCGCAAGCGGGCCACGAAGAAGGCGCGCTGACCGGAAGCCGACGCCTGGCGTCACAGGAAACCAGCGTGACGCCAGGCTGGATTGCGAGACCTCCAACAAGTCCACCCCCGAGGACCCGAGGAGCTACCGGTGAACTACGTGCCTGGTGACCTGCGCGACCAACTGGCCCATGTGGGCTACGACGTCGTCCAGGCCGGCCTGGTCTGCGGATCGGGCGGCAACCTTTCCGCGCGCGAGCCCGACGACGACGCCTGCTGGGTCACCGGAGCCGGTGCCTGGCTCGACCGGCTCAGCCGGGTGACCTTCGCGGCCGTACGGATCTCCGACGGCTCACCCACAGTGATCGGCGCCGTCCCGTCCGGCGTCGCGCCTACCAGCGAACTTCCTCTGCACCTGGCGTTGTACCGGGCCCGGCCCGACGTGAACGCCATCGTCCACCTGCATCCGCAGACCGTGCTGCTGCTCGACGCGCTGGGCGAGCACGTGCGCCTGGTCACCACGGACCACGCGTTCTACCTGCGCCGGGTCGTCACGGTGCCGTTCCGCCTGCCGGGCGGCGGCGAACTCGCCGCACTGACCGCGGCCATGGCCGCCGACGGCACCGACTGCCTCGTGCTCAGCCAGCACGGCTGCGTGGTCATGGCCGACAGCGTCGAACTGGCCCACAAACGGGCCCGGAACCTGGAAGAGGCTGCGGCGCTGACCTACCGGGCGCTGGCCGCCGGGCGCTTGGACGGGCTCCGCGAGTGCCCCGACGAGTTCCTCGACCGCCTCGCCGGTTCGGCACCCGTGACCGTCTGACAACCTCCTGCCGGGCTTGTCAGGCCCGGTGGCTGCCCCGGTGGTGCGGGCGCTGCTCGTCCTCGTCGTCGCGAACCGACTCGGCCAGCCCGGCGATGCTCGCCGCCGCCACGACCCCGATCGCGGCCGCCGCTCCCGGATCCTCGGGGGCGGTGCCGTGGCGCTTGGCCCGGCGCTCGCGGATGATCTCGATGACGATCGGGAGCACAGAGATCGCGATGATCAGCGCGACCACGGGCAGGATGTAGTGGTCGATCTTGTCGCCGACCGCGTGCCAGATCTGGTCCGCCAGCAGGTAGCCCACCAGCAGGACGCCGTCGACCCAGAGGATGGCCCCGACGACGTTCCAGAGCAGGAACTTGCGCGCGGGCATGCCCAGGGTGCCCGCGACCGGGTTCAGGAACGTCCGGACGATCGGGATGAACCGCGCCAGCACCACGGCCTTCGCCGGGCCGAACTTCTCGAAGTAGTACTCGGCCTTCTCCACGTACTCCTTCTTGAAGAGCTTGGAGTTGGGCCGGTCGAACATCTGGCGGCCGTAGCGTGCTCCCAGCCAGTGACCGAACTGGGCGCCGGCGATCGCGCAGAGTGGCGCGCCGATCAGCAGGCCGGCGAGGGACAACCGGGTGCCCGAACCGAAGATCGAGTCGGCGACCGGGGACGCCGCGATCCCGGCCAGGAACAGCAGCGAGTCGCCCGGGAAGAAGAAGCCGACGAGCAGGCCGGTCTCCGCGAACAGGATCGCCAACACGCCGATCAGGCCGAAGGTCTGCAGCAGCTGCTTCGGGTCCATCGGGTTGAGGGCGAGTTGCTCCGACAGGGCACGGATGGTCACGCAGTGCAGGGTACCGGGACAGGCTGTGTACCCGCTGTGCTCCGACTGGGTGGCCCGGTCGGCCCACCCGGCCGAATGTGACGACCGTCGCCGCGCTCAGCGGTAGTCGTCGTCGAACGGGACCTCCTGGGCCTGTTCCTGCGCGTCCCAGTCGGGCGCCTCCAGGTCCTCGGGGACCCGCGGCTCAGCGACGTCGTCCCACCGGGGATCCGCGATCGCGGCCTGCTCGGCGGCGTCGGCCTCGGGGGCCTCCACATCGAGGTGGTGCGGCTGGGTCATCGTCGCTCCCTCCGGTGGGGCGGACTGTGCCTTCCACGGTACGACCGTCACGGCGGCTTGCGGAGCCCGATCCCGCCGGATGGGCACCGGGAAACGGGGCGATTTCCCCCGACACCGGTGGCTGCGGAATACTGCCTGCTGGAGGACAGCGCGGTCCTGCCCTCTGGCACCTCCGGTCGTACGCACTATCCGTACGCAAGATCAAGGAGATCACCGATGCCCATCGCTTCCCCTGAGGTCTACGCCGAGATGCTCGACCGCGCCAAGGCCGGCGCGTTCGCGTACCCCGCGATCAATGTGACGTCCTCGCAGACGCTGAACGCGGCCCTGCAGGGCTTCGCGGAGGCGGGCAGCGACGGCATCATCCAGATCTCGACGGGTGGCGCCGAGTACGTCTCCGGCCCGACCGTGAAGAACATGGTCACCGGCGCGGTCGCGCTCGCCGAGTTCGCCACCGAGGTGGCCAAGCACTACCCGGTCAACATCGCGCTGCACACCGACCACTGCCCGAAGGACAAGCTCGACGGGTACGTACGCCCCCTGCTGGCGATCAGCAAGGAGCGCGTGGCCGCGGGTAAGGCCCCGCTGTTCCAGTCGCACATGTGGGACGGCTCGGCCGTGCCGCTGGACGAGAACCTGCGGATCGCCGAGGAGCTGCTGGCCCAGGCCGCCGCCGCGAAGATCGTCCTGGAGGTGGAGATCGGCGTCGTGGGCGGCGAGGAGGACGGTGTCGTCGGCGCGATCGACGAGAAGCTGTACACCACCGTCGAGGACGCCATGGCCACCGTCGCCGCGCTCGGCTCGGGCGAGAAGGGCCGCTACATGGCCGCCCTGACCTTCGGCAACGTGCACGGCGTGTACAAGCCCGGCAACGTCAAGCTGCGCCCGGAGATCCTCAAGGAGATCCAGGAGGCGGTCGGCGCCAAGGTCGGCAAGGAGAAGCCGTTCGACCTGGTCTTCCACGGCGGCTCCGGCTCGCTGCTCTCGGAGATCCGCGCCGCCCTCGACTACGGCGTGATCAAGATGAACATCGACACCGACACCCAGTACGCCTTCACCCGGCCGGTGGCGGACCACATGTTCAAGAACTACGACGGCGTACTGAAGATCGACGGCGAGGTCGGCAACAAGAAGACCTACGACCCGCGCGCCTGGGGCAAGCTGGCCGAGAACGGCCTGGCCAAGCGCGTCGTCGAGGCCGCCGAGCACCTGCGCTCCGCCGGCACCACGTTCGCCAAGTAATCATCCGGTCGCGGCCGGTCCCCGTACGCGGGACCGGCCGCTTCCGTGTTTGCGGCCCGCCGCCGCGGCCCGGGTACGATCGTCCGGTTATCGACCGGTGGTAGGTGATCGTGCTCGGCATCGAGGGTTACGAACCCGAGTGGCAGCACGACGCCGAGGCGCTGGCGGCGGTCCATCGGCAGCGCTTCACGCGGCTCATCGGCCGGGAGCTGATGGCGGGCTGGCTGATGTGGGACATCTCCGCCCGTGGCTGGTTCGCCGACGGCCCGGTGATCCTCGGCTTCGCCGGCCCGAACGGCCTCGGCGGCGCCAACGTGGAGATCACCCACCGCAAGTTCGACGAGTGCGCGATCACCTGGGACCAGGTCGACATGACCGCCCCGATCGACTGGTTCGGCACCGGGATCCAGCTGGACTGGCGCGCCGACCCGCACGCCGCGCTGCGCCGGGCCCGCGGCCGGGTGCTGCGCGAGGTCAACATCATCGAGCGGATCACGGTCGCCGACTGGCTGCCCAGGGTGCTGCACGCGGTGGAGTTCCGGTTCGACGGGGCGCGGCTGGCCGTCTACAACGCGATGGACGAGAACGGGCTGACCGACGTACCCGACGTGGACCTCCCGGTGAACAGCTGGCGCCGGGTGCGGGTGGCCTAGCCGGTCAGTGCCGTCATCGCCTCGTCGAGGGAGTCGGTGACCACGATCAGGCCGGACTGGTCGCCGTGCGGGGAGCGGGCCAGCAGGGGGCGCAGCAGGTCCTCGACCGGGAGCCCGGACCAGTGCGTCGTGCCCAGGAACACGAATGCGCCGCTCGGGCCGTCGGTGCGGTAGAAGGTCTTCGTCGCGGCCTGGAACACCTCCTGCACGGTGCCCGCCCAGCCGGGCGCGAACACGATGCCGCCGCGGGACAGACGCAGGATCGAGTCCTCGCGTACCGCGTTGGAGAAGTACTTGCCGATCTGGCCCGCGAACAGGTTCGCCGGCTCGTGGCCGTACAGCCAGGTGGGCAGCGCGAGGCCGCCGTGGGTGAGCCGCGCGACCACGTCTCCGGCCGCGGACGTCGGGGCCTGGTACGCCGCGCGCACCTGGAGCGCCGCCGCCGTGTACGGATCGTGATCCCGGAAGTCCGGAGCCGCCGCCAGCATCGCGATCGCCGCCGCCAGCTCACTCTCCGCGCGGCTGGCGAAGTACGCGCCCAGGTTGGCGGCCTCCATCACCCCCGGGCCGCCGCCGGTGATCACCAGGCGGCCCGCGTTGGCCAGCCGCCACGCCAGCGTCGCGGCCATCCGGTACGCGGCGGACCCGCGGGGCTCCGCGTGCCCGCCCATGATCCCGACCGCGCCGCTGATCCCCACGGTCCCGTCCGGCCCATGCGCCCGCACCCACGCGTTCAGGGCCTTGCCGAGCGCGTTGTCGATGCCCGCGTCGTGCAACCGCTGTGCCAGCGCCTCGCGGATGTCCGGGGCGGCGCCGCCGTGCTCGCCGAAGTGGTCGTAGACGACCGTGTCGTACATGCCCGCGAAGCCGTGCCGTTCGAAGCCGAACGACAGGTCCTCCGGGGTGTAGAGCTGCGCCGGGTGGGTCGGGTACGGCCGGGCGTCGAACGGCGGGATCAGGTGGGCGCCGCGCCGGATCAGGTCGATCTCCACCTCGGCAGAGGACAGCCGGCATCCCACGAAGAGGGTGCCGTGGACGTCGACCCCGCTCAGGTCGGGCGGGTCCTCGTCCAGCCGCAGGCCCAGCAGGATCAGGCGGGCGATGGAGCCCCTGGCCAGGTGCCCGTCGAGTTCGGCGCGCGACTCGATCTCGTACGCGGTCGCGTCGAACGGCGTCTCGTCGCCGAACACGGGTTGAAGTGGATCACCAGGCACTCCTAGGAGGTTAGCCGCCGGATCCCGAGCCGGGGCCCGGTCCGCGTGGACCCCGGCGGCGCGGGCACCGGGCGAACGGGTTGAATGGGTTCATGCAGAACCTGCTTCCCGAGCCGCCCGCCACCCGCCTGCCCGCCGACGACGAGGCGGACAAGGCCCTCGCCGAGGCCGCGCAGATCGGCACGGACGCGGCGTACGAGGCGGTCGCCGCCCGGTTCCCGGCGTCCAGCGGTGGCTGGGCCGCACTGGCCGAGAGCGCGCTGGCCGCGGGGCGCACCGTGCCCGCGTACGCGTTCGCCCGCACCGGTTACCACCGTGGCCTGGACGCCCTGCGTCGCAACGGCTGGAAGGGGCACGGCCCGGTCCCGTGGTCGCACGAGCCGAACCGGGGCTTCCTGCGCTGTCTGCACGCGCTGTCCCAGGCCGCGGCCACGATCGGCGAGTCCGACGAGGCGGCGCGGTGCGCCCAGTTCCTGCGCGACAGCGACCCGGCCGCCGCGGACGCCCTGAGCTGAGGTCGACCAGCCCCGGCACTGAGGTCTACAAGCCCTCAGTGCTGAGGGCTACAGGCCCTCGGCAACCGCGGCGGCGATCTTGAGCCAGGCGTCGCGGGTATTGGCGGACAGTTGCCCGTAGCGCAGCGGCTCGCCCGAGTCGATCAGCCGCTCGTACGGTGCCAGCAGCACGGCCCGGGTGCGGGCCGCGAAGTGCCGCTGGATCGCGGGCAGGTCGATGTCCTTGCGGGTCGGGGGCATCGACACCACGCTGACCGCCTGCCGGACCAGCCGCTGGCGGCCGCTCTGCTCCAGGTGGTCGAGCATGCGCGCCGCCGTCTCGGCCGAGTCGTTTCGGGCGGACATGGTGATGACGAGCTGGTCGGTGGCGTCCATCGCCGCCTGCCAGTTCTGCGCCCGTACGTTGTTCCCGGTGTCTACGAAGATCAACTTGTAGAACCGGCTGACGATCTCCCGGATCTCGGCGAACGCACTGGCGGTCAGCATCTCACCGGCGGTCGCGGACTCGTCCGAGGCCAGCACGTCGAACATGCCCTCGCCCTGGGCGCGGACGTACTGCGACAGGTCGCCGACCCGCCCGTGCGACCCCCGGAACAGGTGCAGGTCGCGCATCATGTCGCGGACCGTACGGGCGTGGAAGTCCTGCTGCGCCCGCATGCCGAGCGTGCCCTGGGTCTCGTTGTTGTCCCAAGCCAGCACGTATCCGCCGCGCTTCTGCCCGAACGTCATCGCCAGCAGCAGCACCGCGACCGTCTTGCCGGCACCGCCCTTCGGGTTGACCACGGTCACCTGGCGCAGGCCGCCGAAGTTGCGCCGTACCTTCTCGACGTCCTGCTTGTACTCCAGCTCGCGCTTGCCCGGAGCCAGCCGGAGCAGGCCCATGGTGCCCTTGGTGACGATGGCGCGGGCGCCCATCGTGGCGGTCGGCTCCGGTGGCTTGGCCAGCCGGCGCCGGGCGAACTCCTCGGCCGTCGGGGTCCCGTCGGAGACCCACGGCAACTGCTGGAACGGATCCATGGTCGGCTGCTCGCCACCGGCCTGCGGCTGGTGCACCTGCGGGTGTGGGGCCACGGCCCGCGGGTCCACCCCCGGCGGGTACGGGCCCGGCGGTGCCTGCTGCGGAGTGCGGCCGCGCGGGTCTCCCGGCTGCTGGTCGGCCGGCCAATGCTGAGGACCGGGCGCCTGCGGGCCGGCCCCGTGCGGGCCGTGTCCCTGGGCGGGCTGGGCGTGCGGGCCCTGGGGGCCGTTTCCGTGTGGGGGCTGCGGGTGCGGGCCGTTTCCGTGTGGGGGCTGCGTGTGCGGGGTCTGCGGGCCGTTTCCGTGTGGGCCCTGCGGGTGCGGCCTCTGGGGGCCGTTTCCCTGTGTGGGCTGGGCGGGTGGGACCTGCGGTCCGGTGCCGTGCGCAGCCGGCTGGCCCGGTCGCTGGGCCGGCCCGGAGGGGGCCCGGGCCGCTCCCGATTGGCTCTGGGCGGACCCGGACCAGGTCTGCGCGGCGGGTGCCGGCGGCCCGGCCTGGGCGGGCCGGGCCGGCGCAGACCCGGACTCAGCTGACGTCTCGCGCGTGGCGGGCCGGGTGGCTTCGGGCTGCGGCACCGGAGGAACCGGACCCGGCCGGTAGACCGGACCCGCCGGTTGCTCCTCGGCGGGCGCCGGGCCACGCCGCGGGCTCACGGTCGGGTAGTGGGTCGCACGGTCGCCACCGAGATATGTCCCGCCCGAGCGGCCCTGCGCCGGTCCGGGCTCGGCGTGGCCGGGCTGGATCGGGCCTGCCTGGGCGGGTCGGGGATGGGCGGGTCCGGGATTCGCGGGTCCGGATTGCGGGGCCGCTGGTTGGCCCGGCCCCGGATGCGCTGGTCGTGGACCGGTATGCCCGGGCGCGGGGTGGTCGGCCTGCCCGGGAGACGGGTGGCGGTACGGCGGCTGGGCCCACGGCGACGCCGCCTGCACGGTCACGGCATCGGTTGCCGGGCCGCCGATCGGTCCGCCGGCCTCGGACGAGCCACGCTCGGACGAGCCGCCGGACACCGGGGCGACGGGGGACTCGGCGCCGGGCACCGATCCGTTGAGACGGGCGCTCGATCGCGGCGTACCGGTGGCCGTCATGTCCGGCCCGGGTTCCCCTCCGGCTCCGGAGACCGGTGCTGTACCGGTCGCGGGGGCCGGTGAGGTGGGGCCGGTCTGCCCCGACACGGCGTGGCCCGGGCCCGACACGGGTGCGTTGCCCGAGACGACGCCGGGCCACCCCCGCGTGGCCGGGTCGGCGGCGGGCGCCGACGGGAACGACGGTGCCGCTGCCCGCGGCGGGTCGACGCGCGGTGGCGAGGGCACGACGGGGCGGTCCACCGGGCGGTACACCCCCTGCTCCGCCGGGGGGTGGGTGCCGGACAGGGGAACAGCGGGCGGCGCGGCGTGCGGGACGGGTTTTCCGCCGTGCACGGGGGCGTTCAGCTCCTCCGGCGGCCAGAACGGTTCCACGTCCCGGGCTGGGGGCGTGCCGTTCGAGCCCGGGACGTAGACGCGGTCAGCGTTTTCGTCCTCCACGGGTGCTACCTCCGGTATTTCTCGTACCTCAGTTCGTACTCAGAGTTGCACAGCCAGTCAGCTGGCGTACACCGCCCAGACTCCGGGTTCGGTCCACCACGAGCGCTTTCGGCTCATCGTCCCGTCCACCCCGTCGTCGAGAAACGGCAGGTCACCGTCGCGCGGAAGGATACTGACGGCGCGGCCGCGGGCGCGGCGCACCTCCACGCGTACCCGTGTTTTCCGCAGGCGCTGCTTGACCGTTACCGGCACCGCGACCGCGACCTCGACCCGGCCGTCGGCGGGGTCGACCCCGGTGAGCAAGGGCAGGCCGTCGAATTCGGCGTACCCGGAGCCGTTGCCGATGGCACACGCGAGCACCGGGTCGTCACCGTCGGTGAGCACGGCGTCGTCGACCTCGACCCGGCCCCGCCACGGCACTGCGCGGCCGCTGCCGTCGGCTCCGCCGACCAGCGCGCCGTCCAGGGTGACCGACCCGCCGTCGTTGCGAAGCAGGTCGAGGCGGCGCACGGTGCCGCCGAGCGCGGCCGCGGCCACCGCGGCCGGCTCGCGGGGCAGGCCGAGCTGGGCGGCCAGGTCTGTAGTGCCGCCCGGATCGAGCGGCAGGATCGCCACGGGCGGCAGATCCGGCACGGTACGGCCGTCGGCCAGATCGGCGGGGCGCCGGCTGGGCGGCGGTGCGTAGCGCCGGACCAGGCGGCGCAGCACCGCGCGCAGCTGGCCGTCGGCCGCGGTCGCGATCACCAGCCGCAGCTTGCTGTCCGCGTCGGGCCACGACAGGCCATCGGTACGCGGCTCCGCGTCGAAGCGGGCGATCACCGCATCGATCTCGGCGTCGGAGGAGGCCGTGACCATCTCCACCCGGGCACCCGCGTCACGCAGCGCGTCCGCGCAGGCCAGCACCGGGGTACGCGCCAGTCCCTGGCGTGGCGCGCACACCTCGTGGTCGCCGCACGCCCCATCACCCGAGCCGCACGCCCCATCACCCGAGCCGCAGCCGCCATCACCCGAGCCGCAGCCGCCCTCGGCGCAGCCGCCGGCGCTCTGGGCCGAGGTGCCGCCTTCCGCGCCGCAGCCGCAAGCGGCGCCGCAGCCGCTGCCTCCTCCCTCAGCGAGGCTGAGGATCACCACGTCGTACACGGTCAGTCCTCGCCCAGCATGGAGTGGCGCTCGATGGCCGCCTCGCGGCCGGGGCCGACACCCACCACGGAGATGCGCGCGCCGATGCGCTGCTCGACGTACTCGACGAAGCGTTGCGCGTCCTTGGGCAGGTCCTCGAACGTCCGGCAGCCCGAGATGTCCTGCTGCCAGCCGGGCAGCGTCTCGTAGATCGGCACGGCGTGGTGGAAGTCGGACTGGCTGACCGGCATCTCGTCGTGCCGCACGCCGTTCACCTCGTACGCGACACAGACCGGGATCTCGTCCAGCTGGTCGTAATTGTCCAGTTTGGTCAGGACGAAGTCGGTGACGCCGTTGATGCGCTGGGCGTACCGGGCCATCACCAGGTCCAGCCAGCCGATGCGGCGCGGGCGGCCGGTGGTGGTGCCGTACTCGTGGCCGACCTCACGCAGGTGGTCGCCGAACTTGTCGTGCAGCTCGGTGGGGAACGGTCCCTCACCGACCCGGCTGGTGAACGCCTTGAGCACGGCCACCACCCGGTCGATCCGCGTGGGCGGGATGCCGGCACCGGTGCAGGCGCCGCCGGCGGTGGCATTCGAGCTGGTCACGAACGGGTACGTGCCGTGGTCGACGTCGAGCAGGGTGGCCTGGCCGGCCTCGCAGAGCACCACCTTGCCCGCGTCGATGGCCTGGCTCAGCTCCAGCGCGGTGTCCGCCACCATGGGGCGCAGCCGGTCGACGTAGGACAGCAGCTCGGCGATGACCTCGTCCGGCTTGATCGCGCTGCGGTTGTAGATCTTGCTGAGCACCTGGTTCTTGAAGCCGAGCGCGGCCTCCACCTTCTGCCGCAGGATCGACTCGTCGAACAGGTCCTGGATGCGCACGCCGAGACGGTTCATCTTGTCCGCGTACGTCGGGCCGATGCCGCGGCCTGTCGTGCCGATCCGCCGGGCACCCAGGAACCGCTCGGTGACCTTGTCGAGAGACCGGTTGTACGACGCGATGACGTGGGCGTTCGCGCTGATCCGCAGCCGGGACGTGTCGATGCCGCGGGCTTCCAGCGCGTCGATCTCCTGGAACAGCACGGAGAGGTCGACCACCACGCCGTTGCCGATCACCGGCGTGACTCCGGGGCTGAGGATGCCGCTGGGCAGCAGGTGCAGGGCGTACTTCTCGCCGTCGATGACCACGGTGTGGCCGGCGTTGTTGCCGCCGTTAAACTTGACGACGTAGTCGAGACGGTCGCCCAGCAGGTCGGTCGCCTTGCCCTTGCCCTCGTCGCCCCACTGGGCGCCGACCAACACGATCACTGGCACTTCGGGTCCCCAAGCCTTCTGTCGAACATGCTTCCGGCGAACGCGTACGCGGAGAGGCCCGGGTACTGCCGAAGTTTACGCGAATCTGCTACCGGCCCACCGCCCCCGCGCCCACCTGGTGATCAAGGGCCACCGCCCCGCCTCATGACCGGATGCGGAAAGTAGGATCGGCGGACGTGCGCGTACTTCTGATCGGGTCCGGGGGGCGCGAGCACGCGCTCGCACTCGGGCTCACCGCTGACCCTGCCGTCCAGCTCGTGGCCGCCCCCGGCAATCCGGGCATCGCCGAGGTCGCCGAACTGCGGGACGTGGTCGCGACCGACCCGGCCGCGGTGGCCGCGCTCGCCGTCGAGGTGGGTGCCGACCTGGTCGTGGTCGGTCCGGAGGCCCCGCTGGTGGCGGGCGTCGCGGACGCCGTACGCGCCAAGGGCATCGCCTGTTTCGGGCCGTCCGGCGCGGCCGCGCAGCTGGAGGGCTCGAAGGCCTTCGCCAAGGACGTGATGACGTCCGCCGGTGTGCCGACCGCCCGGGCGTACGCCTGCACCATCGAGGCAGAGGTCGATCAGGCGCTCGACGAGTTCGGCGCGCCGTACGTGGTGAAGAACGACGGGCTGGCCGCGGGCAAGGGTGTCGTGGTGACCGAGGACCGCGCGGCCGCGGTGGCGCACGCCCGCGACTGCGGCCGGGTGGTGATCGAGGAGTTCCTGTCCGGCCCGGAGGTGTCGCTGTTCGTGGTGACCGACGGGACCGCCGCGGTGCCGTTGATGCCCGCGCAGGACTTCAAGCGGGTCGGCGACGGCGACGCCGGTCCGAACACCGGCGGGATGGGCGCGTACGCGCCGTTGCCGTGGGCGCCGGCCGACCTGGTGGACCGGGTGATGGCCGAGACGGTGCACCCGACGCTGGCGGAGATGCGCCGCCGGGGCACGCCGTTCGCCGGGCTGCTCTACGTGGGGCTGGCGCTGACCCCGAACGGGCCGAAGGTCATCGAGTTCAACGCCCGGTTCGGCGACCCGGAGACCCAGGTCGTGCTGGCGCTGCTGGAGACGCCGCTGGCCGGGCTGCTGCGCGCCGCCGCCACGGGCGAGCTGGCCGCGCACCCACCGCTGCGCTGGCGTCCGGGCGCGGCCGTGACCGTGGTGGTGGCGAGCCACAACTATCCGGGGACGCCGCGTACCGGTGATGTCATCACGGGTGCGGAGGCCCCCGGGGTGATCCACGCGGGGACGGTGCGGCGCCCGGACGGTGTGCTGGTATCGGCGGGCGGCCGGGTGCTCAGCGTGACCGCGACCGGGCCGGATCTGGCGGGCGCCCGCGAAGCCGCGTACGCGCTGGTCGAGGGGATCACCCTGGACGGCTCGCACCATCGCACGGACATCGCGCTGCGGGCCGCCCAGGGGCAGATCACCGTGCCCTGATCGGGCGGGTCCTCGTCGGGCCGGGATCCGGCCCGTCGGCGGGTCGAAGAGGGTTCAGCTCTTCGGCAGGTCGAAGAGCTTCGCGACCTGGGCGGCGAGGCCGAGGTCACCCTTCGCCTTGATCTTGCCGGTCATGAACATCATCATCGGGTTGCCGTCGCCCGAGACGACCTTGAGGAACGTGACCGGGTCCATGGTCATGGCCAGCTTCGGCTCGCGGGCCGGCTGGTTGGTGACGGTGCAGGCACCGTTCTCGATCACGGTCTCGTAGGTGTCGTCACCTGCCGCGCCGCCGGTGATCGCCCAGTGGATGACGGCCTGGGTGTTGCCGGCCTTGTCCGCGCGGAACAGCCCGGGCATCCGGTCGAACACCTCGTCGAGGATCTTGCCGCGGTCGTCGGACGCCATGACCTCGGCGATCTTCGCGTCCGGGGTGGACTTGACGAGCTGCGCGAACTCCTTCGGGCCGATCGAGGCGAGCGACTCGGAACTGAAATCAGTCATCGTGGACCTTTCGCTGTGAACGCCGGACCTACTCGCGAGTAACCTTAGCGATGTTGCCTTCCTTGCGCAGTCTGCCACCCCCAAATATCTGTTGGACAGTCGGCCCGGCCGCCCCTAGACTGCCCAACATGTCTTTGGGAGAAGGGCCGCGCGACCAGCCCCCGCGCACCGCACGACGGGCCGCCACCGATCGGCACGAGCCACCCGCGGCGGAGACCGAGCGGCGGACCGCCCTGCGGGCCACCGCCCACCCGGTCCGGCTGCAGATCATGTCGCTGCTCACCGGCGCACCGCTGACCGCCGCGGAGGTCGCCCGCGAGCTGGGCCTGACCCACGCCAACGCCAGCTACCACCTGCGCACGCTGCTGGCCGCCGGGATGGTCGTGCCCGCCGGCGAGGAGCGCATCCGCGGCGGCATCGCGAAGAGGTACCGGTACGACACCGCCCACGACCTCGCCACTCAGCGGGCGCGCGGGCGGTCCTCCGACACCGCCGATCGCGCCATCTACCCGGCACTCGCCAACGAGCTGATCCGGCGCAGCGCCCAGGCGCACTTCCCGGAGAACAGCACGAATCTGATGGCCGACGCCGAGGTCTGGATCGACCCCGAGATCTGGCGCGACATCCGGGACCGGATCGCCGAAGCGGCCCGCGACCTGCACGATGCCGCCCGGCCGCCGCGTACCCCGGGAACCGTACGGACCAGCACCACCGTCGCCATGTTCGAGATGGCGTCTGCCGACCCGGACGGGCTCTCATGATCCGCGAGACACTCGCCCCGCTCCGGCTGCCCGGGCTGCGCCTGCTGCTGCTGGGCCGCACGATCAGCGCGCTGGGCAACGCATTCGCCCCGATCGCGCTCGCCTTCGCCGTCCTCGACCTCACCGGCTCGGCCGGCGCCCTCGGCCTCGTCGTCGGCGTGCGCACCGCGGTCAACGTCCTGTTCCTGCTGTTCGGCGGGGCGCTCGCGGACCGCCTGCCCCGGCACCTGCTGATGGTCGGGGCGAGCCTGGCCGCGGCCGCCACCCAGGGTGCGGTGGCCGCCCTGGTGCTCACCCACACCGCCACCGTGCCCACCCTGGTGGCGCTGTCGGCGGTGAACGGCGCGGTCGGCGCGCTCATGATGCCCGCCTCGGCGGCGGTCCTGCCGCAGATCGTCCCGCCCGACCTGCGCCAGCAGGCCAACGCGCTCAACCGGCTGTTCCTCAACGGCGCCGCGATCCTCGGAGCGCCGGTGGGCGGGATCGTGGTCGCGGGCATCGGGCCGGGCTGGGGCATCGCCGTCGACGCCGTGACCTTCCTGGCGGCGGCGCTCTGCTACGCCCTGCTGCGGCTGCCCGCCGGGCCACCGCCGGCCGTCGCCGAGCCACCCGCTGGTGCGGAGCCCGTCGCGGGCGAGCCGGTCGCGGCGACACCCGCACGCAGCGGCATCGTCGCGGAACTGCGGACGGGCTGGACCGAGTTCGTGTCCCGCACCTGGCTGTGGGTCGTGGTCGCCGGATTCTGCGTGGTGAACGCGTGTCTCAGCGGCGCGTTCATGGTGCTCGGGCCGGTCGTCGCCGACGCCACCATCGGGCGCCGCGCGTGGGGTCTCGTGCTGGCCGCCGAGACCGCCGGAATGATCCTCGGTGCGCTGCTCGCCATGCGGGTCCGTATGCGGCGGCTGCTGCTGTTCGGCACCGCATGCACCGGCTTCGTCCTGCTGCCGGTGCTCACCCTCGGCATCGCCCCGCACCTCGCTGTGCTGTGCGCCGCCACGTTCGTCGCCGGGCTGGGGGTCGAGCAGTTCGGGATCGCGTGGGAGACCACGATGCAGGAGCACATCCCCGCGGACAAACTCGCCAGGGTCTATTCGTACGACATGGTGGGCTCGTTCGTGGCGATTCCGGTCGGTCAGGTCGTCGCGGGACCTGTCGCGCAGGTCGTCGGTGTGCGGCCCACGCTGATCGGTGCGGCGGTGCTCATCGCCGTCGCGGTGCTCGGCATGCTGAGCAGCCGGGACGTCCGTCACCTGGAGCATCGGGTCCCGGAGCGGGCACCGGCGCCCATGGAAGAATCGCGGGCGTGACCGTACCGAACGTCCTCGCCGCCCGCTACGCCTCCGCCGACCTCGTCGCCCTGTGGTCCCCGGAGGAGAAGATCCGGATGGAGCGCCGGCTCTGGCTGGCCGTGCTGCGCGCGCAGCGCGACCTCGGCGTCGCCGTGCCCGACGGGGTGGTGGACGCGTACGAGCGGGTCGTCGACCAGGTCGACCTGGACAGCATCGCGGAGCGGGAACGGGTCACCCGGCACGACGTGAAGGCGCGCATCGAGGAGTTCAGCGCGCTGGCCGGCCACGAGCAGATCCACAAGGGCATGACCTCGCGCGACCTCACCGAGAACGTCGAACAGCTGCAGATCCGGGCGTCGCTGGAACTCGTCCGCGACCGGGTCGTCGCCACCCTGGCCCGGCTCGCCGCGCTGGCCGTCGAGCACGGCGACCTCGTGCTGACCGGGCGCTCGCACAACGTCGCCGCCCAGGCCACCACGCTGGGCAAGCGGTTCGCGAGCGCGGCAGAGGAGCTGCTCATCGCGTACGAAAGGCTCGATGATCTGATCGGGCGCTACCCGCTGCGCGGCCTCAAGGGCCCGGTCGGCACCGCCGCCGACCAGCTCGACCTGCTCGACGGCGACGCCGCGAAGCTGGCGGAGCTGGAGCAGCGGGTCGCCACCCACCTGGGGTTCCGGCGGGTGCTGGGAAGCGTCGGGCAGGTCTACCCGCGCTCGCTCGACTTCGACGTCGTGTCCGCGCTCGCCCAGATCGTTGCGGCGCCGTCGTCGCTGGCCACCACGATCCGGCTGATGGTCGGCCAGGAGCTGGTCACCGAGGGCTTCAAGCCGGGCCAGGTGGGCTCGTCGGCGATGCCGCACAAGATGAACACGCGTTCCTCCGAGCGGGTCAACGGCCTCGCCGTGATCGTCCGGGGCTACCTGTCCATGGTCGGTGAGCTGGCCGGCGACCAGTGGAACGAGGGCGACGTCTCCTGCTCCGTGGTACGCCGGGTCGCGCTGCCCGACGCGTTTTTCGCCACGGACGGGCTGTTCCAGACGTTCCTCACGGTGCTCGACGAGTTCGGCGCGTACCCGGCGGTGATCGCTCGTGAGCTGGACCGCTTCCTGCCGTTCCTGGCCACCACGAAGATCCTGGTCGCCGCCGTACGCGAGGGCGTGGGCCGGGAGGTCGCGCACGAGGTCATCAAGGAGCATGCGGTGGCCGTGGCACTGGCCATGCGGGAGAAGGGCGCTGCCGACAACGACCTGTTCGACCGGCTGGCCGCCGACGGGCGGCTCGGGCTGTCCCGCGCCGAGATCGACGCCCTGGTCGCCGACCGGGCCGCGTTCGTGGGCGCGGCCCCCGCCCAGGTTCAGGCGGTCGCCGCGCGGATCGCGGAGATCGTCGCGGCGCACCCGGAGGCGGCCCGCTACGCCCCCGCGCCGATCCTGTAGACGCGTCCCTGGTCACGCTCGGTGAAGGGGCGGAGACGCCCACCGAAGTTCCCTGTTCAGCACGTGTGATCGTCGGCCTGCCGACACCGGCCGATACGCCGTGAGAGAACGTCACAGGGTAGGCTTTGGCCGCTCGCCCCGTTCCCGGGGCACCCGCTGCGCACCTACAGTCAGGAGTGCCCGTGTCCCGCGTCGTCGTCGACGTCATGCTCAAGCCGGAGATCCTTGATCCGCAGGGCCAGGCGGTCGCCAACGCGCTGCCGAGGCTCGGGATCTCCGATGTCTCCTCTGTCCGCATCGGCCGGCGCATCGAGATCGAGTTTGCGGGTGAGCCCGATCTCGACCGGGCCCGCGAGATCGCCGACAAGCTGCTGGCCAACCCCGTGATCGAGGACTTCTCGATCCGCCTCGACGACACCGTTGCCGAGGGCGCGTGACCATGCGGATCGGTGTGGTCACTTTTCCCGGTTCGCTCGATGACGGCGACGCCGCCCGCGCGGCGCGCATCGCCGGGGCCGAGGTGGTCCGCCTCTGGCACGGCGACCCGGAGCTGCACGGCGTCGACGGGGTGATCCTGCCCGGCGGCTTCTCGTACGGTGACGCGCTGCGCTGCGGTGCCATCGCCCGGTTCGCCCCGGTGATGGAGACGATCGCGGACGCCGCCCGCGGTGGCATGCCCGTACTGGGCATCTGCAACGGCTTCCAGATCCTCTGCGAGGCCCACCTGCTGCCGGGCGCGCTCACCCGTAACCAGCACCTGCACTTCCGCAACCGCGACCAGTGGCTGCGCGTGGAGGCGACCGGCACGGCGTGGACGAACGCGTACGCGCCGGGCCAGGAGATTCTGATCCCGGTGAAGAACGGTGAGGGCTGCTTCGCCGCCGACCAGCGCACCCTCGACGAGCTGGAGGCCGAGGGCCGGGTCGTCGCCCGCTACCTGCGCGGCAACCCGAACGGTTCCCAGCGCGACATCGCCGCGATCACCAACGCGGCCGGCAACGTGGTCGGCATCATGCCGCACCCGGAGCACGCGGTGGAGGCGCTGACCGGCCCGTCGCTGGACGGCCTGGGCTTCTTCACCTCTGTGCTGCGGCACCTGGCGGGGGCCGGGCAGGGAGCGGCACTTGTCGGCGCGCAGGCCCAGGGGGGACCCGGCGCGTCGGTCGTAGGGGGACAGGGCGCGCAGGCCGTGGCAGGCCATCTCGCAGGGGACCGGGGCGCGCAGCTCGCAGGGGGACAGGGAGCACAGCGATGACCACGCAGCCCGAGACCGCGACCAGCGGCACGGCCACGCCGCGCGGGGTGCCCAACCAGCCGCCGGCCGCGTCGGCCGGACCGGCCAAGCCGTCCGGGTTCGCGGCCACGGACGTGCTGGTGAACCAGTTCGACGGCGGACCGGACACGGTGGAGCGCGCGCTCGCCACGCCGGAAGAGCTGCAGCCGCACACCGACCTGGGCCTCAAGGACGACGAGTACGATCGCATCCGGCAGATCCTCGGCCGCCGCCCGACCGCGTCCGAGCTGGCCATGTACTCGATCATGTGGAGCGAGCACTGCTCGTACAAGTCGAGCAAGGTGCACCTGCGCCAGTTCGGCGAGAAGGCGCCGCAGAACACCCGGATGCTCGCGGGCATCGGCGAGAACGCGGGCGTCGTGCAGATCTCCGACGACCTCGCGGTCACGTTCAAGGTGGAGTCGCACAACCACCCCAGCTTCGTCGAGCCGTACCAGGGCGCCGCGACCGGCGTCGGCGGCATCGTGCGCGACATCCTCGCCATGGGCGCCCGCCCGATCGCGGTGATGGACCCGCTGCGCTTCGGTGCGGCCGACCACCCCGACACCGCCCGCGTCCTGCCCGGCGTCGTCGCCGGCGTCGGCGGGTACGGCAACTGCCTGGGCCTGCCCAACATCGGCGGCGAGGTCGTCTTCGACCCGTGCTACCAGGGCAACCCGCTGGTCAACGCGCTGAGCATCGGCGTGCTGCCGGTAGAGCGGTTGCAGAAGAAGGAAGCCGCGGGCGTTGGCAACGTTGTCGTCCTGCTCGGCGCGCGTACCGGCCGCGACGGCATCGGCGGCGTCTCCGTGCTGGCGTCGGCCACCTTCGACGAGGGTGCCGAGCAGCGCCGCCCGTCGGTGCAGGTCGGCGACCCGTTCATGGAGAAGCTGCTCATCGAGAGCTGCCTGGAGATGTACGACGCGGGCCTGGTCGTCGGCATCCAGGACCTCGGCGGAGCGGGCCTGACCTGCGCACTCACCGAGACCGCCGCCGCGGCGGGCACCGGCATGCGGATCTACCTGGAACGCGTGCCGCTGCGCGAGCCGTCGATGTCGCCGACCGAGATCCTGGCCAGCGAGTCGCAGGAGCGCATGCTGCTCATCGTCGCGCCGGACAAGCTCGACGCGGTGCTGCAGACCGCCGAGAAGTGGGGCGTGTGGGCCACCGCGATCGGCGAGGTCACCCCGAGCGAGACCCCGGGCCTGCCCGGCCGCCTCGTGATCAGCTGGAACGACTACACCGTCGTCGACGTGCCGCCCGGCTCGCTGGCCGACGACGGCCCGGTGTACGCCCGCCCGCTGCGCGAGCCCGCCGACCTGATCCTGCTGCAGGCCGACCGCGCCGAGACCCTGCCCCGGCCGTCCACCCCGGACGAGCTGCGCGAGACCCTGCTGCGCATGGTCGCCTCGCCGAACCTGTGCGACAAGACCTGGGTCACCGAGCAGTACGACCGGTACGTGCTCGGCAACACCGTCCTCGCCCAGCCCGAGGACGCCGGGGTGCTGCGCCTCGACGAGCAGACCGGCCTTGGGGTCGCGCTGTCCGTCGACGGCAACGGCCGCTTCGCCCGGCTCGACCCGTACGAGGGGGCGAAGCTGGCGCTGGCCGAGGCGTACCGGAACGTCGCGGTGAGCGGCGCCGAGCCGGTCGCCGTCACGGACTGCCTGAACTTCGGCTCCCCCGAGGACCCGGCCGTCATGTGGCAGTTCGCCGAGGCGGTGCGCGGCCTGGCCGACGGCTGCCAGCAGCTGGGCATCCCGGTCACCGGCGGCAACGTCAGCTTCTACAACCAGACCGGCGCGGCGGCGATCCACCCCACCCCGGTCGTGGGCGTCCTCGGCATCCTCGACGACGTCGCGCGCCGCGTACCGATGGGCTTCCGGACGCCGCCCGCGGCCGACGGCGACCTGCTGTTCCTGCTCGGCGACACGGCCTGCGAGCTGTCCGGCTCCGAATGGGCGTGGGTCACCCACGGCCACCTCGGCGGCCGACCGCCCAAGGTGGACCTGGCGCAGGAGCAGCGGCTCGGTGCGCTGCTGGCCGCCGCCTCCGTGCGCGGCCACGTCGTCGCCGCGCATGACCTCTCCGACGGCGGTCTCGCCCAGGTGCTCGTGGAGTCCTGCCTGCGCCGCACGGTCGGCGCGCGCGTCACGCTGCCCGCGCAGGAGGGCGAACTCACCGCGTTCGTCCACATGTTCAGCGAGTCGGCGGGCCGGGCCCTGGTCGCGGTGCCGCGCGGACACGACAAGGCGTTCGTCGCGCTCGCGGCCGAACACCAGATCACGTGTACGCCGCTCGGCGCGACCACCGCGGAGCCCGCGCTGGAGCTGCAGGGCCAGTTCACCATCGGGCTGGACGAACTGCGGGCCGCGTACTCGGAGACGATGCCTCGCCTGTTCGGCGGTGCTGCCGAACTCACCGCGCGGCAGGCGGCCGAGGCGGCCGTGTCCCGGCAGGATGAGGCGGCGCCGGCCGGCGTCACGGGCACGCAGAAGTCGGCCACGACCGGCCCGCAGGGTGAGTCCGCCGACGAGGTGACGGACAACGCAGCGTCCCCGGCCGAGACGGCCGTCACGGATGAGGCCGCACCGCCGGCGGCATCGGCCTCCGCGTCGACCGCACCGGCCTCCGCGGGTGCCGCTCCGGAGGCGCGGCAACTGTCCAGCGACGACAAGACGCCGGCCGGTGGCAAGACGGAGACCGACGCCAAGACGGAGACCGTCGGTGAGTCGGCTGCGGGCGGCAAGGCGGACGGCGCAGGCGACTGACGCCGCCGATACTTTCCGCCCAGACAAGCAACACCGCGCCACGGCGAGCCCCGGCCCGCCGTGGCGCGTTGCTGTTCGCGCGCCTTTCCGCACCAGCCCACCCGCCCGGCCGCTAGCGGCCTCCGGAACGCCGAAGGCCGACCCCGTCTCCGGAGTCGGCCTTGGTGTGAACGCGTGGATCAGCCGTTATGCCACTGCTGCGTCGGTGGCCCGGCCGGGCGCCCACCCTGCTCGTAGTACTCCTCGTCGTCGCGCCGTCCACCACGACCCTGGCCCTGGCCCTGGTCGGGCGCGCCGCCATAGCCACCGCCGGGGCGGCCGTACGGGGCGCGGGCGTCGTACCCGCCGCCCTGGCCCGCGTATCCGGGCCCGCCCTGGTCGGGGTATCCGGGTCCGCCGGCGGGCTGGCCGTAGCCGGGTGCGGGAGCGTAGCCGTCACCCGGGCCGTACCCGGCGGGCGGCGGGGCGTATCCGCCACCGGCCGCGGGGGCGCCGCCGTACCCGCCACCGGCGGGCGGTGCGCCACCGGCCTGGCCCGCCCAGGCGCCGTAGCCGCCCTGGTCGGGTCCGCCGCCGGGAGCGGGCGGGTAGCCACCGGGCCGGTAGCCGCCGCCACCCGCGTCGGGGCGTGCGCGCCCGGCCGGCGGGTACTCCGGCTCTGCGCCGTAGCCCTGGTCGCCGTAGCCCTGGTCGTAGCCGGGGCCCTGGTCGTAGCCGCCGCCTCCGGGCTGCGGCCGGTACATGCCGGTCGGCTCGTCGTAGCGCTGCTGCGGTGCACCGCCGCCGTAGCCGTCGGCCGTGCCGTAACCGCCGTACCCGTCCTCGTGGTCCGGGGCGGCCGCGTAGCCGTAGTCGTCGTAGCCGCTGGCCTGTGCGGGCACGGCCGCGGCGCCGTACTGGCCGCCGCCGTAGCCCCCGGCCGCGCCGGCCGCTGCGCCGTACGCCCCGGCGGCCCCGGCAGCGGCGGGAGTCGCGCCCCAGCCGCCCGGGCCGGCGTAGCTGCCCTGCGGCAGCGGCGGCGCGCCGTACGGGTCCGGGAACTCGTCCACCGCCGGTACGGGCTGCTGCAGCATGGTCGGCGCGTCCCGGATCGACGGCGCTGCCGTGACCATCGTGGCCTCGGCGGCGCTGCTGCCGGCCGGTGCGGCGACCCGGGTCGCGTCGCCGCCCGGGTACCGGTTGGGGCTCTGGGCGGCGGCACCGGCGGCGCCGTCGCTGTCGTCGTTGCCCTTGCGCCGCAGGAGCACCAGCACGATCGCGCCGATCCCGGCGGCCACGAGCAGTCCACCGAGGATGATGAACAGCAGGGAGCCGGAGCCGCTGTCCTGCTGGCTGGCGGCGTTGGTCGGCTCCGGGTTGCCGGCCGCGGGCGCCTCGGTCGGCTCGGTCGGGGTGTCGACGGCCGCGTCCGTGGACGGCGCCGTGCTGGCCGTGGCGGTCGCCGACGGCGTCGCGGTCGGCGTGGCGGCCACGGAGGCGAGGGTCAGCGGCACGTTGATGGCCCGGTTCGCCTCGCCCTGCACGTTGACCGTGACCGTCCGGTAGCCGGACTTGGCCGCGCCGACGATGATGTTGCCGGTGGCGATGGGCTGCTGATCCGACGAGGTGAACTGGTAGCCGCCGTCGTTGTTGCTGGTGGTGCTGTACCGGTGCCCGGCGTTGTCCTGCAAGCCCACGGTGGCACCGGACAGGGCCTTGCCGTCCCCGTCCTTGACCCGCCCGGAGATCTGCCGCACGGTCTTGGGCTTGTCGGCACCACGCACGGTCACGGTCTGCGACGCGTTGTTGGTCTCGTCGCCGAGGGTCGCGGTGACCTGGACCGTGACCGTCCTGGTCTGGCCCGCGTCGACCTGCGGGGCGGTCAGCTGAGCGGTGAAGCTCTGGCTCTGCCCGGCCTCGATCTTGGCGGCCGGGCTGCAGTCGCCGCCACAGCCCATGCCCGTGACCGACACGCGGATGGTCGTGTCGCCGCCGGGCGCCCCGTTGTTGGCGTTGGTGATCGTGTACCTCACCGTCGTGCGGCCGCCGGATGGCAGTTCCGTGGACGACAGGCTGTCGATCGACACCGTCGGCGGATCCGCGTGGGCCGCCGATGGGGCGA
The DNA here is from genome assembly GCF_047159485.1 of Krasilnikovia sp. MM14-A1004. GTDB lineage: Bacteria > Actinomycetota > Actinomycetes > Mycobacteriales > Micromonosporaceae > Actinoplanes. The sequence continues at coordinate 7,223,696 of NZ_AP038773.1, forward strand.
TCACCAGGATCCCGCCGGTCAGTGCCAGGAACGCACCGGCCTGGACAGCCCGGGCACGTAGGTGCGTTGTCACGTCCACCGCCTTCCGGTCGCACGGTCTCCGGCTACTGAGGTTGCCCGGTAGATCCCGCGACGAGTACACACCGTCGGTCACTATGCCTTGTTCACCGTCTTCTGCGCGACCCAGGGCCGCCGAGCAATATTCGTAGGCCGGGTCGTATCGTCCCGTCGTGTCCCGTGCGCACAATAAATCCGAGTCCCTGGCGGCCGTGGTGGACGCGCTGAGCCGCGGCCTTCAACCCGACCGAACGATGCTGCGTGACGCGGTCCGGCAGACCCTTGCGGACCTTGCGCGCCGTGCCCCCGGCCGATCGGTGGAGGTGCGCGTTCCACCGTTCGGTGCGATTCAATGCGTCGAGGGTCCGCGGCATACCCGCGGCACACCGCCCAATGTGGTCGAAACCGATCCGGCGACCTGGGTGCTGCTGGCCGCGGGGCGGTTGGCCTGGGCGGACGCGGTGGCGGCCGGACGCGTCGCCGCCAGCGGGACCCGTACCGACCTGTCGGGCCTCCTGCCGCTGGTGGATGGCGACTGAGGCCCGGTAGTGTCCGGCCGCCTCGCGTACACTGGTCCGTCGGAACTGACCCGCGAGTCGAGCAGACCACGTGAGGGAGCGAGCAGGTGCCCCGAGGCGACGGCCGGTTGACCGACGATCTCGACCCACAGGAGCACGGTCCCCGGGATGCCTGCGGCGTCTTCGGTGTCTGGGCCCCGGAGGAAGAGGTCGCGAAACTCACCTATTTCGGGCTTTTTGCACTACAGCACCGCGGCCAGGAGGCGGCGGGCATTGCGGTGAGTGACGGTTCAGGGGTCGTGGTGTACAAGGACCTCGGCCTGGTCTCCCAGGTCTTCGACGAGCCCACCCTGGCCAGCCTGCGCGGGCACCTCGCGATCGGGCACACCCGCTACTCGACCACCGGCGGATCCAACTGGGAGAACGCCCAGCCGACCATCCGCGCCACCACGGCCGGCACGACCATCGCCCTGGCGCACAACGGCAACCTGGTCAACACCGCCGAGCTCGCCCGCGAGATCGCCGAGCGCGGCCTGGAGAACGACCGCCTGGCCACCTCCGACACCGCGCTGGTCACCACGCTGCTGGCCGCCCGCCCCGACCTGTCGGTCGAGGCCGCGGCCCTGGAGGTGCTGCCCCGGCTGCGCGGCGCGTTCAGCTTCGTCTTCATGGACGAGAGCACCCTGTACGCCGCCCGCGACGCCCAGGGCGTCCGCCCGCTGGTGCTGGGCCGGATGGAACGGGGCTGGGTGGTCGCCAGCGAGACCGCCGCCCTCGACATAGTCGGCGCCAGCTTCGTCCGCGAGGTCGAGCCGGGCGAGATGATCGCGGTCGACGAGCACGGCCTGCGCTCCAGCCGGTTCGCCGCGCCGGAGCCGAAGGGCTGCCTGTTCGAGTACGTCTACCTGGCCCGCCCGGACACCACGATCGCGGGCCGCAACATGTACTCGGCCCGGGTGGAGATCGGCCGCCGGCTGGCCAAGGAGCACCCGGTCGAGGCCGACCTGGTGATCCCCGTCCCGGAGTCGGGCACCCCGGCTGCAATCGGGTACGCCGAGGCGTCCGGCATCCCGTACAGCGCGGGCCTGACCAAGAACGCGTACGTGGGGCGTACCTTCATACAGCCGTCGCAGACCATCCGCCAGCTGGGCATCCGGCTCAAGCTGAACCCGCTGCGCGAGGTGGTGCGGGGCAAGCGCCTCGTCGTGGTCGACGACTCGATCGTGCGGGGCAACACCCAGCGCGCCCTGGTCCGGATGCTGCGCGAGGCGGGCGCGGTCGAGGTGCACGTACGCATCTCCTCGCCGCCCGTGCAGTGGCCCTGCTTCTACGGCATCGACTTCGCCACCCGGGCCGAGCTGATCGCCAACGGCCTGGAGATCGACGGCATCCGCCGCTCGATCGGCTCGGACTCCCTGGGCTACGTCTCCCTGGACGGCCTGGTCGCCGCGACCGAGCAGCCGAAGACCCGGCTCTGCATGGCCTGTTTCGACGGCCAGTATCCGATCGAGCTGCCGGCCGGCGACCTGATCGGCAAGCATCTGCTCGAGGGCGTCGGCCGCCGCGCCTCGATGCCGTCGGCCTCACCGGAGGCAGCCACCGCGGCGGTGGCGGAGCTGGAGGCCGAGTATGAAAATGCCGAGCACTCCGACGAGAATCGGGGGGCACCCCTCGTCGCCAGTCCGGGCGGCGGGGACGCGCTGAACCGTCCCTGACCGGGAACCCACCGCAGTACACAGACGTCGTAAGAACCGGCAGCACCGGCAAAGTAACCGCGCACCACGCGCACAAAGGGGAGAACCGTGACGCACGTGTCCGAGCGCAACAGCGCCGGTGCCGAAGGCGCCGACCGCCAGCCCTGGACGGCGGGTGCGGGCCGCGCCCCGCGAAAGCGGACGGTCACGTACGCGGACGCCGGGGTGTCGATCCACGCCGGTGACCGCGCGGTCGAGCTGCTCAAGACCAAGGTCAAGAAGACCACCCGCCCGGAGGTGATGGGCGACCTGGGTGGCTTCGCGGGCCTGTTCCGGCTGAACGCCGGCAAGTACCGCAGCCCGATCCTGGCGTCGTCGACCGACGGGGTCGGCACGAAGCTGGTCATCGCGCAGCAGCTCGACATCCACGACACGATCGGCATCGACCTCGTCGCCATGGTCGTCGACGACCTGGTGGCCTGCGGCGCCGAGCCGCTGTTCCTGCTCGACTACATCGCCTGTGGCGAGGTCGTTCCGGACCGGGTCGCCGAGATCGGCGCCGGCATCGCCGACGGCTGCCGCTATGCGGGCTGCGCCCTGCTGGGCGGCGAGACGGCCGAGCACCCCGGCGTGATGCGCCCGGACGAGTACGACGTCTCCGCCACCGGCGTCGGCGTCGTGGAGGAGAGCGAGATCCTCGGCCGGGAGAAGGTAGAGATCGGCGACGCGGTGATCGCGATGCGCTCGTCCGGCCTGCACTCCAACGGATATTCGCTGGTCCGGCACGTGCTGCTGGGCGCGGGCCGGATGCGGCTCGACACCGTGGTGGACGACTTCGGCGGGCAGCGGACCCTCGGCGAGGAGCTGCTGACCCCCACCAAGATCTACGCCAAGGACTGCCTGGGCCTCATCGAGGAGACGGACGTCCGGGCGTTCGCGCACGTCACGGGCGGCGGCATCCCGGGCAACCTGGTCCGGATCCTGCCGGACCACGTCGACGCGGTGGTCGACCGGGCCACCTGGCGCCCGCAGTCGATCTTCGACCTGATCCAGGCCAAGGGCCGGATCGACGACGCGGAGATGGAGGCCACGTTCAACATGGGCGTGGGCATGTTCGCGATCGTCTCGGCCGAGGACGCGGATCGGGCGATGGCGTACCTGACCGGCCGTGGCGTCGAGGCGTGGCAGGTCGGCGAGGTTGTCGAGGGCACCGGTCAGGTGCAGATGATGGGCCAGCACACGCGCGGGTGAGTTTCTGCGCGATGGGTGTGCAATGATCCGCGCGTGTCGATCGGTCGGCGCGCGCGGATCGTCGTTTCGGTAACACGGTGTCACGGCAGGCGGAGGGGTGGGCCCACTCGGGTAGACGGCGGGACTTAGCCTGACCCGAGTCGACGACGTTGGCGGACGGAGGTGGACGGGTGGCCGTTTCGCGGCCTCGACACGGAGGCCCCTTCAACGGCATGCGCGGCATCTCGGCCGTGCCCACCTACGTCGTCATGCAGCCCACCACGCTCTGCAATCTCGACTGTTCCTACTGTTACCTACCGTTCCGCGCCGACGATCGGCGCATGCCGGTGGCCGTCGCCGAAGCGGTCGCCGAGGCGGTCGAACCCTGGGCCCGGACGGGACGTTTCTCGGTCGTGTGGCACGGTGGCGAGCCCTTGGCGGCCGGTCGCGAGCACCTCGCCGCGTTGCTGGCGCCGTTCGGCCCGGCGGTGGAGCATCACGTGCAGACCAACGCCACCCTGATCGACGACGCGTGGTGCGAGTTCTTCGCCGAGCACGGCATCCGGGTCAGCGTGAGTGTGGACGGCCCCAGGGAACGCAATGGTGACCGGGTCAACCGTGGCGGACGTCCCGCGTACGACCGGATCGTGGCGGGGATCGAGGCGCTGCGCCGGCACGGCATCCCGTTCTCGGCCCTGTGCGTGGTTTCCCGCCCCGAGCCGGGCCTGGCCGCGGAGCTGTACACGTACTTCCTCGACCTGGGCTGTGACGTGCTCGGGATCAACGTCGAGGAGCTGGAGGGCGTCAACACCAGAGCCAACCGGCATCCCGCCGAGGCGGTGACCGGCTTCTGGGCCGAACTCGTGGCCGCGTGGCGCCGCGACCCGCGGATCCACGTACGCGAGATCGAATGGTCATTGCGCTATGTGGCGTCGGTGCTGGACGGTACCGCGGACGACGTGCTGCCGCGCCGCCTGGACCCGATCCCCACGGTTGCCCACGACGGGTCGGTCGTGCTGCTCTCACCGGAGCTGGCCGGCTTCTCCGACCCCCGGTACGGCGACTTCACCAGTGGCAACGTGCTGACCACCCCGCTGGCGGAGATCCTCGCGGGTGCACTGGACACGCCCTGGATCCGGGAGTTCCTCGACGGGGTCGAGGCCTGCCGCAGCACCTGCCCCTACTTCGGGTTCTGCGGTGGCGCCCACGCGGCGAACCGCTACTTCGAGCACGGGCGCTTCGACGGCACGACGACGGACCATTGCCGCAACAGCAAGATTCGCCTACTCGAGGGAGTGCTGGACCATGCACGAGATCACGAGCCCACGGCCGCAGTCTGACCGCGGGGAGACGGATCCCGTGACGGCACGGGTGCAGGACACCCGCGCCGGGCTGGCGGCGCTGCTGCGCGAGGCGGAGGTCGCGCGGCAGCAACGGGCGGAGACCGGTACGCAGGACGGTTCCGCGGTCTGCGCGTGGAACCACTTCGAGAACATCCCGACGTTCTACAACTGGAACAACCGCCCCCGCTGACACCGCAGCAAGGCGAGCCCACGCGGGTTACCCCGCGTGGGCGTCTTGTCCTCTACCGAAAACGTCGACCCGCCTCGGCCCGCGACACACAGGAGCACGCGGAGTGCCGCGTGCTCTGCGCAGTACGAAGGTCAGCGCCGCGATGACGACCAGGAATCCCTGTCGTCGTCCGCGTCGTCCTCGTCATCGTCGTCGACGAACTCATCCGGGTCGTCGTCGAAATGATGATCGGACTTACCAGCACCCGCCAGTTCGCGCTGCAAGGCGGTGAGGTCGGTGTTCGGGGAGTGGTACTTCAACTCCCGGGCCACCTTTGTCTGCTTGGCCTTAGCACGGCCGCGCCCCATGGCTCGACCCCCTCGCACAGAATTCGGGGCAGCCCGAAGGCGGGCCCCGATGACGTCAGGCATCTCTCGTGGCTCTTACGGTACATGGACGATGCCGCCTTCGGCACCTCGGGTTCTCGGGTGACACCGCCGCGCGTCGCGCCATGTCCGGCACCTGACGCGCGGCGGTGTCAAAGGCGGGTCAGCCGAGGTAGATGGTGCGCAGCCGGCCGACCTCCGCCATGCGCCGCTCGGCCAGCCGGTCGGCCGCGACGGCGGGCGGCACGCCCTCGTCGGCGGCCAGCCGCAGGATCTGCCGCGTGGTGTCGAAGATCTTGGTGGCGCGCAGCTTGGCGCGTTCGAAGTTGAAACCCTCGATCTCGTCCGCCACCTGGATCACGCCGCCGGCGTTCACGACGTAGTCGGGGGTGTAGAGGATGCCGCGTTCCTCCAGCATCTTCTCGATGCCGGGGTGCGCCAGCTGGTTGTTCGCGGCGCCGGTGACCACCTTCGCGCGCAGCAGCGGCACGGTGTCGTCGTCCAGCGCGCCGCCCAGGGCGCACGGGGCGTACACGTCGATGTCGCCGGTGATCAGGGCGTCGGTGTCGGCCACCAGGTCGATCTGCGGGTACGTCGTACGCGCCCACTGCAGCGCGGCCTCGTTGACGTCCGTGGCGACGACCGACGCACCGTCGTCGATCAGGTGCGCGACCAGGTACCGGCCGACCTTGCCCAGGCCCGCGACGCCGACCCGGCGCCCGGCGAGGGTGGGGCTGCCCCACAGGTGTTCGGCGGCGGCCCGCATGCCCTGGAAAACGCCCCAGGCGGTGAGGATGGAGGAGTCGCCGGCGCCGCCGTGCTCGACGCTGCGGCCGGTGACGAAGCGGGTCTCGCGGGCGATGACATCCATGTCCGCGACGTACGTGCCGACGTCGCAGGCGGTGTAGTACCGGCCGCGGAGCGACTCCACGAAGCGGCCGTACGCGCGCAGCAGACCCTCGCTCTTGAGCTGGTCCGGGTCGCCCCAGATCACGGCCTTGCCGCCGCCGAGGTCCAGCCCGGCCAGGGCGTTCTTGTACGCCATCCCGCGCGACAGGCGCAGCACGTCGTTCAGGGCCTCTTCCTCCGTGGCGTACGGGTAGAAGCGGGTGCCGCCCAGCGCGGGCCCGAGCGCTGTGGAGTAGATGCCGATGATCGCCCGCAGGCCGGTGTGCCGGTCCTGGCAGAAAACGACCTGTTCGTGCCCGTCGGCGTCGCTGCCGTCGTTGATGAACACGCCCATCGCTTGCTCTCCTGATTCATTGGTGAGGGCCCTCGTGAGGCCCTGATCGGCGGGGTGTGCCGACACCGCGAGCCTAATCGGGAAATCGACAGTCGGATTCCCCCCGCGCGGGAAGTCAGCCACGGCCGATTTCATGAAAGACTCGCGCCGTGCCGTCACTGTTCGCGTCGTACCTGCGGGTTTACGAGCCCCTGACCGCCTTCGACCGCGACCGGCAGGTTTTCTGGCGCCGGTACGCGACCGAGGGCCGCGCATTGGGTCCGGTCGAGGGACCGGTCAAGCAGCGCACCGCCGTCCTGGAGGCGCTCGGCGCCGGCTGGACCCGCCTGCCCGACCTGCCCGACGAGGCGTACGTGCTGGAGTGGGAGGAATCGCTGCTGGTGTGCCCGTGGAACCTGCGGCTGCGGGTGGCCGAGGCGGCATTGAGCGCCCGCAGCGGGGTGCCGAGTGTGCTGGCCGACGCGTTCGTGCCGCCGGTGCTGGCCGGGCAGGCCAAGGCGATCGTGGAGGACTGGCGCAACGGGGCGAAGGTGCTGGAGCGCGGGGTGCCCCGGGTGCACGAGCAGATCGCGACGTGGGGTGTGCCGTTGCGCTGGTTCGTCTTCGTGGACCTGGAGGAGCGGGAGATCGCCCTGGGCGGGCGCCGCCGGGTCCTGCGGTACCGGACGGAGATCAGCAAGGCACGCCGCCGGGCCCATCGCGGGGTGTCGGTGTTGCGGAAGGCGCTGGGCGAGGCCCCGATCACCGAGGCGGTCGAGGAGGGCGCCCGGTGGCTGGAGGAGTTCCATCCGCGGTCGATCGTGGAGCTGGACTACGGCGGGCTGGTGGATCTGCTGCCCGACGAGATGCTGGCCGAGGACGACTCGCCCGGGCTGGTCGCGGCGGGGCTGTCGGCGCTGTCGCGCGGCGACGCCGACGCGGCCACCGAGGCGTACGAGAAGTTGGTGGCGCGGTGGCGCGGGGTGCAGTTGCTGGAGCGCTGCAACTGATCGACCGGCATTGTCGGCCCGATCCGGTGAATTCGGACTAACGGGCATGATCACGGCACGAGAGAGCGCTCCCAAAACGAACACTCTTCGTAATCACGGTCGCTCGAAGCGTGAGTTTCGGTCTAAACGGGACACTATCTGGCGTAGAAAACATGGATAAATCGGGCATGCTTCAACCGTCTATCTAGGGACGTTCGGCCGTTCGGCCCATGTCGGACATCGGGGACTAGCCGGACCATGAGAGACGCACCGGCCGGCGGGACCCCGGCCGATGTCTTTAGGTACCTGTGGAGGAGTAACCGATGGCATCGCGTACGCACGATCCTGAGCCGCTGTTGACCCCGGCCGAGGTGGCGTCGATGTTCCGCGTCGACCCGAAGACCGTCACCCGGTGGGCGAAGGCCGGCAAGCTCAGCGCAATCCGCACGCTGGGCGGGCACCGTCGCTACCGGGAGTCGGAGGTTCGCGCACTGCTGCAGGGGCAGATTCCCACGCAGCGACAGGGTGACTGACGCAAACAGTCGACCAAGGGACCGGAGCAAGGGGCGAGCGCTGGGGTAGGCGATCGCCCCTTCTTCGTATCCGGGATCAGGTCACCAGGACGGCGACCGTACCGTCGGTGCCCCGGCGGATCCGGCTGAACAGCAGCGTGAGCCGGCCGAACACGCCGTACTTCCGGCGGATCCCCGCCTTGACACGCTCGCGGTCGGCGTCGTCGCCGATGCGGGCCTGCGCCTCGACCGCATCGCCGCTGGGATTGCCGCGCATGTCGCAGGCCGTGACCGTCACCCGGCCGCTGTTGCGGATCCGCTTGAGCTTGCCCGAGCCGGCGACCGTCCAGAGGCCCAGCCCGGCACCGTCCGGCACCACCCACAGCGGCGTCGGCACCGCGCGGCCGTCCCGGCGAAATGTCGTGAGCAGGACGTACTTCTCGGTGGCAAGTTGCTCCAGCGTCGCCATGCGCACAAGACTAGTGACAATGGACGACCCAGCCATCGGTGATGTCTTCGGCGAGTTGCTCCGCGACGCCTACGCGGTGCGGACCGGGATCGGGCCGCGTCCCCTCGCGGGCGGCCGGATCCCCCGGCCGGTCATCGAGATCATCGAACGCGACGACGGCCTGATCAACGGAGCCCCCGCCGACCAGTATCTCGGCGAGCCCGACCAGTGGCAGCCGCACGACCACCGCGCCCTGCGCCTGGTCCGCGGCGCGGTGCTCGACATCGGCGTCGGGGCCGGGCGCATCGCCCTCGAACTGCAACGCCGGGGTACGGCGGTCACCGGGCTGGACATCTCCGCCGGGGCGATCGAGATCGCGCGGCGGCGCGGCCTGCGCGACACCGTCCGCTGCACGGTCGACGAGTACGCCCGCGCCGCCGCCCGGTACGACACGTTCCTGCTGCTGGGCAACAACCTCGGCCTGCTGGAGGGCCGGGATCGCGCCCCGGTGTTCCTCGCCGCGCTGGCCGCCCTGGCCCGGCCCGGCGCCCGGATCATCGCCCACGGCACCGACCCGTACGGCACCACCGATCCGGTGCACGTGGCGTACCACCAGCGCAATCGGGAGCGCGGGCGGCTCGGCGGCCAGCTGCGGCTGCGGCTGCGCTACCGGCTGCTGGCCACCGACTGGTTCGACTACCTGGTCTGCTCCGTCGCCGAGCTGGAGTCGCTGCTGGCGGGCACCGGCTGGCGACTGATATCGATCGATGACGCGGACCGGCCCTACTACCTTGCGATCATGGAGCTCACCGGATGACCGCGCTCACTCGCCAGCAGGTGCGCGTGAGCCGGCGCATCTCGATGCTGCTGCGGCACCGCCCCGAGCAGGCCGGCCTCACCCTCGACCCCCACGGCTGGACGCCGGTGGCGGTGCTGCGCGTGGCCGCGGGCGAGATGGCGGCCGCCGGGCACGTCTTCCACCGCACCGACAACGGCGTCTGGCTCACCGCGGTCGTCCCGCCGGGATACCTTGCCGACGATCACCCTTAAGAGATCCGTCCGTCCGGCGCCTGCCGCATTCACCCGCTAGCGTTTAGTGATGCGGAGGTTCACTCGGCATCAGCTGACGAATCTCCTCGGCGCACTGGCCGTTGTCGCCACGCTCGCGCTGCTCGCGTTCGGGTTGCCCGCGCTGGATCGCGTGCTGCCCGCCGAACGGGCCGTGCGCGCCGACCGGCCGTACGCGGTCGGGGCCGGGGTGAGCGTCGTGCCGCCGCCCGGCGCCACGGTCGACGTCACCGGGACGCGTCCCGGCGACGACCGCGGTACGGCGCTGTTCCGGCTCGGCCCGGTCCGGTACGCGATCTCCGTGCAACCGTTCGACGGCACGCTCGCCGCCGCCGCGACCCGGCTGCGCGAACGCATCACCGGCACCCCCGGCTACCAGGTGACCAGCACCCAGCTGGCGATCGCGACAGCCAGCGGACTCGCCGGACTGCAGGGCGGATACACCGCACCGGGGCGGGGCGGCCGGTACGCCGTCTTCGTCGCCGACGGGCGCACCATCGAGGTCACCGTCAGCGGCACCGAACTGGACCTCGGGTCACGGCTGCCCATGATCGACACGAGTACCCGTACGTTGAGCTATCGGGCGGCGCAGTGACCGCGCACGCCCCGGTGCAGCCCGGCGGCCTGTCGATGGCCCGGCTCGCCCGGCAGCCGGCCTGCTGGATCGTTGTGGCGCTGCTCGTCGCGGGCGGCCTGCGGATCGCGCAGATCGGCGGGCGGTTCGCGGCCGTGTTCCCGCTGGCCACGCTGACCGCGACCGCGCTGTTCGCGCTGCTGGCCGTACCGTTCTGGCTGTTCGTCACGGAGCTGGACTTCCTCGAACGCGAGCCGACCGCGCTGCTGGTGGTGGCACTCGCCTGGGGTGGTCTGGTCGCCACGGCCGTGTCCATCCCGGCCGGCGCTGCCCTGGAGGACATCGTGGCGAAGGTGATCTCGCCCGGGTTCGCCGCCGGGTGGGGCGCGGCCCTCACCGGGCCCACGGTCGAGGAGATCGCCAAGACGCTCGGCGTGGTCGCCATCGTGCTGATCGCCCGGTCGCAGATCAACAGCGTGCTCGACGGCATCGTGTACGGCGCGATCGTCGGACTCGGCTTCCAGATCGTCGAGGACATCGTGTTCGCGCTCGGGGCCGTCGCGGTGGCCGGGCGCACCGACGACGTGCAGCCCGTCGTGGCGACGTTCCTGCTGCGGGGATTTTTGTCCGGCGTGTGGAGCCACACCCTGTTCGGGGCGCTGGCCGGAGCCGGGATCGGCTACCTGGTCGTCGGCACGGACCGGTCCCGCCCGGCGCGGCTCGGGGTCGCCCTGCTGGCGGTGTTCGGAGCCTGGTGCGCGCACGTGCTGTGGAACGCGCCGATCTTCGGCGACGGCCTCGGCAACGGCGCCGCCGGGCTGCTGGCGGTGCTCCTGTTCAAGGGCCTGCCGCCGCTGCTGCTCATCCTGCTGCTGGTGCGGCGCGCGCACGACCGCGAGGCCGACTACTACACCGCCCACCTCGCCCGGCTGCGCGACCCGGGCCTGATCACCCCCGGCGAGCTCGCCGTCCTGCGTTCCGGCGGCCAGCGCACGGCCGCGCGACGGCATGCGCGATTCCGGTACGGCCGACGCGGGTCACGGGCCGTCCGCCGCCTCCAGCGCGCCCAGGCCCGGCTCGCCGTCGAGCTGAGCCGCGCCGCCCGCCGTCCGACCGTTGCGGAGCCGGGCGGCGGCGCGGTGTGGCGGTGGCGCGCCGAGGTCCGCGCCCAGCGGGCTGTGCTGAGCGGGCTCGGCATGCCCGAGGCCGTCGCGCCGCGCACCGGCCGCGACGCCCGGGTCAGGCGTGCCTGGGCCGTGGTCACGGTGGCGCTGGCCATCGTGGTCGTCTGGGCCGCGCTGACCGCCCTGGACGGCAGCTGAGCCGTCCGCGGGTCAGCGCGGTTCGATCTTCCCGGTCCGGCCCTGCTGCGGAGCACAGGCGTGATGTCCGCGACCGGTCTGCGGGGTGACCCGCCGGCTGGCGGTGGTTCAGACCGCCGGCGGCAGGCCTCCGTCGCCGTCGACCACCGTGTCCGGGGTGCCGTCCTGGTCGAGGTCGACCATGGTGATGTCGACCTTGCCGTCCTGGTCGGTGTCGAACTGGAACAGGTCCGGCTTGCCGTCGCCGTCGGTGTCCGACACCCAGACGTCCGTCCGGCCGTCACCATCGGTGTCGCGTGCGATCAGGTCGACGCGGTCGGAGCCGCGCGTCTCGATGATCTCCCGGGGCTCGGTCATGAACTGCCTCCTCAATCGGCTGGCTGCCTCGATACCCACCAAACGTAGGGCCGAAGCACAACGTCACCCGAGCGGGCATGTGACCGTCGTCGCGGGCCGGGCCCCGGGTCGCCGGTAACGTTCCCGGACGTGGACACAGCGGCGAACGGCATGGCCGAGCTTTTCGGCAGCGGCACCGGGGCGCTCGGCGACCGGATGGGCATCGAGATCACCGAGGCCAGCCCCGAGCGGATCGTCGGCCGGATGCCGGTCGACGGCAACACCCAGCCGTACGGGCTGCTGCACGGCGGGGCGTCGTGCGTGCTGGCCGAGACGCTCGGCTCGGTCGGGGCGGCCCTGCACGGCGCGACCGTGGACCGCCCGTACGCGGTGGGCGTGGACATCAACGCCACCCACCACAAGGCGGTGCGTTCCGGCGTCGTCACGGGCGTCGCCACCCCGGTGCACCGGGGCCGGACCGCGGTCACGTACGAGATCGTCATCTCCGACGCCGACGGCGCCCGGGTCTGCACCGCCCGCCTCACCTGTCTGCTCCGGGGGGCGTGAGCAGCCGGGTTCGGGCGCGATTCTTGACGTATCCACGTACCTTTTTTCTCGTGACGGACGTACCCCAGCACGCCCTGGACGACGCGGCGCAGGTGCTGCACTGCGCGCTCAGCGGCGACAGCGATGCTGTGGTGGGCACGTTCGACGCGGTCGTGGACCGTTCCGGGGTGGTCGGGGCCTGGGACGTCGCCTGGTGCCTGGCCGCCACCATGGTGGGCCGTGACGTGGTGCGCGGCGGCGCCTGGACGCTCGACTTCCCCGGCATCGACGACGCGCGCTACGACAAGCGCTGGGTGGCGCGGTTCGTCAGCGCGTACGTGAACGGGGACGTGCCGACCAGCGAGGCGCTGTTCAGCGCGGCGATCGCCGACGGGCAACTGCCCGACTGCCTGCTCACCCTGGCCGGTTCGACCGTGGCCACGCTGCGGCACCGCGCGGCCTGAGGTTTCCTACAGATCGTCGCTGTTGCGCAGGTAGAGCGCCTTGGCGTACTGGGCCGCGGCGGCCTGGTGGTACATCGTCGCCTGGGCCATGTACCAGCCGTTGTCCGACAGGGCCTTCTTCGCCCGCGCCATCCCGGACCAGCGGATGTCCGCATCCACCTCGGGTCGCCCGCGCTCCTTGAACGCCTGCCGCATCTGCATCTTCCCCGACCGGAAGATCTCCGCGGCCTCCTCCGCCTGCTTGATGCAGGCGAAACCCTTCTCGTTCAGGGCCTCGGCCAGTGTCCAGGCCGACTGCTCGGCGGCGTTGGTGAACTTCGGCACGTCGCTCCTCCCCAACCGGTGACCGAGATCGATACTCCCTGACGGCGGCGCGGAACCGCGGTAACCGGCGCCCGCGCGCCGCGCGGAATTGCCCGAACGGTCGGGCGCGTCGATACCGATAACACCCTCATTGACCGTACGGCAGCGTTCGGCCGCTCTCGTGGCCGCGTCGCCGACGGCTCGATAGCCTGCGGTTATGGGCGAGGGCCGAGGTCGGGCGCTGCCGGCCGCCGTACTCGCATCCGGTACCGCCGTCGTGCTGGCGCTGGCCGGTGCGTGGTGGGCCCGCACCGCCCCGCGGGAACCGGCGTCCACCCCGCCGGGCGGCGGAGGTCTCGTGACGCTGCAGCTCGACGACGGCGCGGTCGTCTCGTACGACGGTGGGCGCACCGCCATCACCGATCCGGCGAAGCAGCTCGTCCTGCTGCAGCGGCTGGTCGACGCGCAGTGGCCGTGCCGGGTGCCGCGGCGGGCGCCGTTCCCGCGTACCGGTGGCATGGGCGGTCCCGACCGCCGGGTGCTGGTGCCTGACGGCGCGCCCGGGGTCGTCCGGTTACCGCGGTGCGCCGGGCTGGGCGGGGCCGCCACCTTCGGCCCGGCCCGGTAGCGGGGGCTGCGTACCGCCGCTGTCCCTGCTGATGGTCGGGGCCAGGGCGGACCGCAGCCGCGCGACGAGGCGATCCAGGACGCCGCGGTGGCGCGCCTTGCGCAGGACGAGGGCAGCCGCAATGAAGACCGATACGGCGATCCGCTGATCCGCCCCCAGGTGTTTGGCCGCCATGCAGGCCAGCACGCCGACGAGGAGGATCAGGCACTCCAGCCGCCAGGCAGTCAGCAGGGCCAGAACGAGACGACGGATCATGAACCGCACTCCAGCACACCGGCGGTGGTGGCCGGACCAGCCGATCGGCTCAAACGCCTCGTCGCGGCCCGCTGCATTCTGGAACTGAGCTTGAGGTGGCTTGGCGGCCGCGTTGAGGTTCGCTGCCGATCCCCTCTTCAACGGCGACCGACTGGGCTGCCGACGAGGGAAGAAGAGGGAACATGGGCGCACGACTCCTGGCCGGAACTGGGGCTGCTGTCGCGGCCGCGGCGCTGGGCCTGACGGGGACGCCGGCATTCGCGGCGGACGTGCCCCCGGCGCTGTCGGCTCCGCAGGGCGTGACGGTGGCGCGGGCCGCTGACGATGTCAACAAGATCGTGATGTCGTGGCAGCCTGTCGCGGGGGCGGACTTCTACCGCATCGACACCATCACGGGCTCGACCGAGACGGTCACCTTCGTACCGGGCGGCACCACCAGCTACACCGTCACCGCGAGCGGCCCGTGCGTCTCGTACAAGATGCGCGTCGCCTCCGAGGGCGCGAACGGCCCCGGCGAGTACAGCGACTTCGCCGTCGCCGGGACGCTGGCCCCCTCCGGGATCATGGGGGCGGTCCCCGGCCGCACCGGCGCCGACGGCAGCACCGGCACCATCAGCTGGAACAAGCCGGTCTGGGAGGGCGAGTCGCCGCTGACCGGATACCGCATGCAGCTGATCCGGTACTCCGACAGCGTCGTCCTGCAGGACACGGTCACCACCGCGACGAGTCACCAGTTCCCGAACCTCGACCCGACCCGCACCTACCTGGTCCAGGTCACTCCGCTGAACCAGTACGGCAGCTGCTCCGCCGTCATGGGCAAGTCGCTCATCGACAAGTACAAGCCTGCCGACCCGACGGGAGTGGTCGCCGTCCGTCGCCCGAACTCGTCGCTGGTGGACGTGAGCTGGCAGGCCCCCACCGCGGGCCCGGCCCCCGACTACACCCTGATCAACTACGGGGTGGACAAGCCCAACGCCGGTTCGCTGAAGGTCAAGGCCGGACTCACCTCCGGCACGGTCACCCTGGCGCTGGGTAAGAACTGGATCATCGACGTGCGGCCGTACAACGTGAACGGCAGCGGCACCACGACGCTCACCGTGACCGACCCGACCGCGCCGGTGATCCCGGCGCCGGTTGTCACGCCGCCGACGCCCGAGACGACCCCGCCGACCATCACCGCGGCGCTCACCCGGGCGGCCGACCGTAACGGCTGGCACAACGGCCCCGTGTCGGTGATCTTCACCTGCGTGGACGCCCAGTCCGGCGTCGACAGCTGCACCTCGCCCGTCACCGTGAAGGCGGATGGCGCCGACCAGGTCGTCACGGGCACCGTGCGGGACCGGGCGGGCAACGCGGCCACCACGAGCGTGCGGGTCAGCATGGACCGGACGGCGCCGACGTACGCCGCATCGGTCGACGGCGTCAAGAACGCCGCCGGGTGGTACCGGACCGCTCCGACCGTCTCGTTCACCTGCGCCGACGCCGCTTCCGGTGTGGCCGCGTGCCCCGCGCCCGTTCAGCCCGGCACCGACGGCGCCGACCTGAGCGTCACGGGCACCGTGGCGGACAACGCCGGCAACACCACGGCTGCCGCGGTCACCGGCCTGAACATCGACACCGTGGCCCCCGCGGTGCAGGTGAAGGGCATCAACAGCAGCACCTACACGCTGGACGCGATGCCGAGCGTCTCCTGCGACACCGTCGACGGCGTCTCCGGAGTGGCGAAGTCGGCCTCCCTCAGCGGGGCCCGCGACAGCCGGGGCCGGTACACGGCCACCTGCTCGGGCGGCACCGACGTGGCGGGCAACGCCGCGGCGCCCGTCTCCGTCAGCTACACCGTCGCGCCGACCGTGTCGAGCCTGACCGCTCTGACGCAGCGTTACCTGGCCGCCAACAACGCCACCAACGGCCTGGAGCAGGACCTGACCAACAAGATCAGCCACGGCCAGTACGACCTGTTCATTAGCAAGGTGCAGAAGGAGCCGAAGGCCAACAAGCCCGGCCTCACCGCCGCGCAGGCCGACGAGCTGGTCTACTGGGCGCGCCTGGCCTGAGCCTGACCGAATAACCCACACAAGCCGAGCCGGACCCGTCAGGGGTCCGGCTCGGCCCTTTTCCGTGGTGGGGCCCGTACCGAGCCGCGCGCCCTGTTCGTGGCGGCCGATCATGCTCTCTCCGAGGCGAAGACGGGCCGGCCGTAGTCGCGTCGTACTCACCTCCGACGGCCCGGCCGAAGCCACGGGGGTGGCGCGTCGCTGACGCACCACGACGGCTGACTGGAGCACGCGCGTGGCGGATCTCGCGACGACCGGCTGTCCGCGCTCCGATCCTCGGGCGCCGGGTCCATACCCACCTGATGCGTACGACGACTGCGGCTCTCGTCGAAAGGGTGGTGGAGCTTCTGCATCGGCCCGTCGCCGCGCCGCCGTGAGCAAGCGGCGTGATGGGGCCGGGGCCGGTAGGTCAAACGCAAAGCGCCGACCGGCGTTTCCGCTGGTCGGCGCTTTGGCGCAAAGGTGGCCAGGGGCGGGGTCGAACCGCCGACCTTCCGATTTTCAGTCGGACGCTCGTACCAACTGAGCTACCTGGCCGTGATGGCACTGGCGGTCCTGACGGGACTTGAACCCGCGACCTCCGCCTTGACAGGGCGGCGAGCACTCCGACTGCTCCACAGGACCTTGCTGCACTGCTGAACTACCCGACCGAGGTCGGTCCGTACCCCCAACGGGATTCGAACCCGTGCTACCGCCTTGAAAGGGCGGCGTCCTAGGCCACTAGACGATGAGGGCAACTCCGCCATCATTGCATACCTGCAATCCCGGCGGCGTGGGCCCTAACCGGCCCCGCTTGAGGCTTCGAAAGCATACGTGATGGCCCTGGCGGTCTCCAAACCGGTATCCCCGTCGCCGTGGCGCCCGGGCGATCAGCACCAACGGAGATCAATCCGATGCCGTGCCGGGTCGGCCGCCGCCGTCACCGCCGCGACGGCCTCCGGAAGGCTGTCGAGTACAGGCACCCCCTCCGGCATCGCGGCCCGATCCCAGCCCGGTCCGGCGGCGGCCACCAGCAGGGGGCGGTGGGGAGCGTCGAGCAGTCCGCGCAGTTGTCCGGGAGCCGCGGTTTGCCGCTGCTGCGACCAGAGCACCACCGCGGTCGGCCCGGTCCGCGCCACGGCCTCGTCCAGCGCCCGCTGCGGGACCCGGGCGCCGAGCGACCGGCACGGCACGCCCTGTTCGGCGAGTGCCGCGGCGAGCGCCTCCAGCGGCAGCGTGTGCTGCTCCTCGTCGGCGGCGGCCAGCAGGATGCGGGCGGGTGCGCCGGGTGACGGGCGGGGCACCGCGCCGAGCACCTCGGTCACGCAACGCGAGACCACGTGCTCCACCTCGATGAAGCGCTGCGTCGCGGCGTACCGCTCGCCGATGCCGACCAGCACCGGCACGATCACCTCATGCCAGGTCGCCACCACGCCGTGGTCGGCGACGTTCGCCTCCAGCAGATCGCGTACGGAAGCGGCGTCGAGCCGTGCGGCGGCGCGCGCCACGCCGCGGGCGGCCGGTCCGGCCCGGGCGTTCGCGACGGTCGGGCCACCGCCGCGCCGGGGCGCTTGAGCGTCGGTCGGCACGGCGCCGGTGGGCACGGCGCGGCCTTGTGCCGATGGCACGGTGCGGTCTGGTGCCGATGGCGCGGCGTGGCCTTGTGCCGATGGCACGGCGTGGCCTTGTGCCGATGGCGCGGCGCGGTCTGGTGCCGATGGCACGGCGTGGCCTTGTGCCGATGGCGCGGCGCGGTCTGGTGCCGATGGCGCGGCGCGGTTTTGTGCCGATCGCGCGGCGGCGTCCATCGGTACGACCCCTTGCCGCGCCCAGCTGGCAGCCTCGGCGGGCGTGACGCCCCGGGCGGTGAGTCGCCGCATCACCTCCAGGCGGTCCATGTCCTCAGCGGTGTAGCGCCGGTGCTGGCCGGGGCTGTGCTGACTGGGACCCAGCCCGTACCGCTGGTGCCAGGTGCGCAGTGTGGTGACGGCGACGCCGAGCCGTCGGGCGGCGGCCCCGGCGGTGAGCGCCTCATCGACCACCCGCGGACTCCTCGCCGGGATCCAGATACCGCACCAGACACTCCGTGACCCCCGCGAGCCACGGTGCGTACGAGTCGGGATCCGTCGCCAGCGCGGCGCGCAGCTCCGCCGGCTCCACCCACCGGATCGCCGCGACCTCGCCGGGGTCGGGGCGGGGCACCCGTGCGGTGGGCAGGTCACCGACGAGGACGTGGTCGTACTCGTGCTCGACGCGTCCGGTGACCGGGTCCTGCGCGCGGTAGGCATACACGCCGGCTTGGGTGAGCGCCACACCGTCGACGCCGACCTCCTCCATGAGCCGGCGCCCGGCCGATGCGGCCAGGTCCTCGCCGGGCGCGGGATGCCCGCAACAGGTGTTGGCCCAGCGCAGCGGGAACCGGGTCTTGGCGGCCGCCCGCTGCTGGAGCAGCACCCGGCCGTCGGGGTCGCGCAGGAAGATCGAGAACGCCCGGTGCAGCCGGCCGGGGGCCAGATGGGCCTGCTCGACCGTGGCCGACCCGACCGGAGTGCCGTCCGCATCGACCAGTTCGACGAGGTGGTCCTCGCGGGACGTCATGCCGAACCTCCCGACCGGTCGTCGTCGCGTCGGGTCATCGCGTCCCTCCGGTGACCCGTGCGGCGGCGAGCTTGCCCGAGATCAGCACCATCGGCACCCCGACGCCGGGTTGGGTGCCGGAGCCGGTGAACACGACGTTGGGCACCGTCGGGTGCAGGTTGCCGGGCCGGAACGGGCCGGTCTGCCGGAACGTGTGCGCGGCAGCGAACGGCGTGCCCGCGGCCATGCCCTGCTCCGCCCAGTCTGCCGGAGTGATGACCCGTTCGACCTCGACTCCGGCGCGGAAGCCCTGGTAGCCACGCTGTTCGAGCACGTCGACCAGTTCGTCGGCATACCGCTGGCCGAGACCGCCGCGCCAGTCCAGCGGCGCCGTGTCGAGGTTCGGGGTGGGCGCCAGCACGTAGTAGCTGTGCCGCCCGGCGGGCGCGACCGACGGGTCGGTGCGGCTCGGGTTCGTGACCAGCAGGGACGGGTCGCTCATCAGCAGCCCGTGACGGATCACCTCGTCGAAGGTCCTCCGCCAGGCCGTACCGAAATGGATGTTGTGATGTGCGGCCCTGGTGTAGGCCTGCCGTGATCCGACGTGCAGCACCACGCAGGACGGTGAGTAGCGCAGGCGGCGCGGGCGGCGGCTGGGCGGCAGCAGCTCCCGCCAGGCGACCGGCAGGTCGGGGTTGAGCACGACCACGTCGGCCGGAATGCGCTGGCCGTCCGCGGTGTGCACCCCGGTGGCGCGGCCGTGCCGGATCTCGACCCGGGTCACGGTCGTGTCGTACCGGATGTCCACGCCGTGCTTCTCGGCGGCGCCCGCCAGCGCCTTCGGCACGGCGTGCATGCCGCCGCGCGGGTGGTAGACGCCGGCGACCGCGTCCAGGTACGCGATGACGGCGTACAGCGCGAGCGCGTCGTGCGGCGCCAGGCCCGCGTACATGGCCTGGAACGAGAAGATCCGCCGGGTACGGGGATCCCGGAAGAACTCGTTGATCTTCGGCTGGAGTCGCCGGAACCCGCCCATGGCCAGCAGCCTCAACAGGTTGAGGTGCACCAGGTCGACGGGGCTGTCGAGGTTACGGTCGATGAAGTGGTCGCGTTCGAGCAGCCACAGCCGTCGGGCGAACTCGACGAAGCGCAGGTATCCGTCAGCCTCGCGCGGCCCGCACACCCGCGAGATCTCGGCGGCCATCCGCACCGTGTCGGTGCGTACGTCCAATGTCGAGCCGTCCGGATAGTACGCCCGGTAGGCCGGGTCGAGCCGGGTCAGTTCCAGCCAGTCGCCGAGGCTCTCCCCGACGGCCGCCAGCGGCTCGGCGATCAGCTCCGGCATGGTGAGCACGGTGGGCCCGGTGTCGAACTCGTACCCGCCGACCGAGAGCCGCCCGGCCCGACCGCCCGGTGCCGACTCGCGCTCGACGACGGTCACCTGCCGCCCCGCCCCGGCCAGATGCAGGGCGCAGGCGAGCCCGCCCAGCCCGGCTCCCACCACCACCACCCGATCGGTGGGTCCTGTCACGGTGCGCACGTCAGCGCCTCCCCACGGTGTGCGAGGGCCTCATCATGACGGCCGGTCGGTGGCGGTCACGGCCAGGCCGGTCAGGGCGGCTCGCGCGTCCGGGTGGATGGGCGCGTCCGCCAGCGCGGCGACTCCCTCGGCGACCCGGTGCCGGATGAGACCCTCGACGCGCGCGACCGCCCCGGTCGCGGCGATCACCCGGGCGAGCCGGTCCACTTCGGCGGCGTCCCGCGCGGGGCCGTGGCTCCGGTCGAGTGCGGCGCGCTGGGCGGGGGAGGCGAGCTGACGGGCGAGCATGAGCAGGACGGTGGGCTTGCCCGTACGCAGGTCGTCACCGGCCGGCTTGCCGGTGACCGCGGGGTCGCCGTACACCCCGAGCAGGTCGTCGCGAAGCTGGAACGCTTCACCGACCGCCACCCCGAACCGGTGGTACGCCTCCGATGTCGCGTCGGCCCCGGCCGGACCCGCGAGCGCCAGGCCGAACTGCAGTGGATGGCGCACCGTGTACCCAGCCGTCTTGTGCCGGGCGACGCGCAGCGCCCGCTCGACGGACCAGTTCTGCGGCTCGGCCTCCCCGAGCACGTCCAGATACTGACCGGCGACCGCCTCGGCGCGCATCCGGTCGTAGCAGGCGCGGGCGGCCAGCAGCGTGGCGGGAGCCAGCGGGGCATCTGCGAGCAGCTGGTCGGCCCAGATGAGCAGCAGGTCACCGACGAGGACGGCGGAGCTCCGGCCGAAGTGGACCGGATCGCCGCGGCGCCCGGCCCTCTCGTGCTGGACCGCGAAGACCCGATGCACCGTGGGGTGTCCCCGCCGGGTCGCCGAGTCGTCCATCACATCGTCGTGCACGAGCGCGAACGCATGCATCAACTCCAGCGCAGCGAGGGCGGGCAGCACCGCCTCGGCGGGCTCGGCCGGCCCCACCGCTCCCCGCCAGCCCCAGTACGCGAAGGTCGGCCGCAGGCGCTTGCCGCCCGCGAGCACCAGGTCGCGGGCCGTGCGGGCGAATCCGCCCAGCGCCGGATCGAGCCCGTCGAGCCCGGCGATCCGGCCGGCGAGGAAGTCGGCGAGCGTCCCCTCCACCGCGCCGATCACGTCGTGACGGCGGACGGCCTGGTGGGGCGCGGTCCGGCGCGGAAGTCCGGTGAGGATGTCATGGGCCACGGGAAGAGAGTACGCTGACTCCCGCAGTTGCGTCGATCCGTGCGTCGATTCGTGACCGAAACGCGCGAGAGAACCGCCATGGAGGGAGGCCCGCATGGACCTGGCCGACGCCTACGACCGGTGCCGTGAGCTGCATCGGCGCCACGGCCGGACGTACTATCTGGCCACCCGGATGCTGCCCGCGTGGAAACGCCGCCACGTCCACGCGCTGTACGGTTTCACCCGGTTCGCCGACGAGATCGTGGACCGTACCGAGGCGCTGCCCCCGGCCGAGCGCGCCGCTCGCCTCACCGCCTGGTCCGACCGCTTCCTCGCCGGGCTGCGCGGCGAGCCCGTCGAGGACCCGCTGCTCCCCGCGGTGCTGCACACGATCGCCGTCTTCGACCTCGACCGCGACGACTTCGCGGTCTTCCTGCGCAGCATGGCGATGGACCTCACGGTCACCTCGTACGCCACCTACGACGACCTGCTGGGCTACATGGAGGGCTCCGCCGCGGCCATCGGCACGATGATGCTGCCGATCCTCGGCTCGACCGATCCGGCCGCGGCCCGCGAGCCAGCCCGCCAGCTGGGCCTGGCGTTCCAGCTCACCAACTTCATCCGGGACGTCGCCGAGGATCTCGACCGCGGCCGCACCTACCTACCCGACACCCACCTGGCCGAACACGGCGTGACCCGCGACGACCTGCGCGCCGCCCGCGCCGCCGGGCAGGCCACCCCCGCGATCAAGGCCCTGATCCGGGCGGAGTGCCGCCGCGCCCGCGATCACTACGCGGCTGCCGCTCCCGGCATCCCCCTGCTGGCGCCGACCTCCCAGGCCTGTCTCCGCACGGCGTTCCGCCTCTACGCCGGCATCCTCGACGAGGTCGCCGCCGCCGATCACGACGTCTTCGCCCGCCGCGCGACGGTGCCCCACCGCCGCCGGGCATCGGTCGCGCTGCAATGCCTGCTCACCCGCCCCGGCGCCCCCGTGGCGGCGGTGGCCTGACATGCGCACCGCGATCGTCCTGCTCACCCGTGACCTGCGCGTGCGTGACCATCCTGCGCTGGCCGCGACCTGCGCGAACGCCGACCGCGTCGTGCCGTTGTTCGTGCTCGACCCGAGGCTGCAGGCGATCTCCGCCAACCGGACACGGTTCCTGCACCAGGCGCTCATCGATCTGCGGCAGACCCTGCGCGGTCGCGGCGGCGACCTGGTCGTCCGGCACGGCGACCCGGTCGCCGAGACCATCCGCGTGGCCCGGGCCGTCGCGGCCGAGGGCGTCGCGATCACCGCCGACATCAGCGGGTACGCCCGCAGCCGCGAGCACCGCCTGGCGCAGGAATGCACCCGGCACCGCATCGCGATGCGCACGTTCCCGGGTGTCACCGTCGTCGAGCCGGGCGCCATCCGCCCTGCCGGTGGCGGTGACCACTACCGCGTCTTCTCCCCGTACCACCGTGCCTGGCAGGCGGCGTCCTGGCGCGGCGAGGTGGCCGCTCCCCGCGCGATCCGGCTGCCCGAGGGGCTCGACCCGGGCGAGTTGCCCCCGGCCCCGCCCGCCGAGTCGCCGGACGCCGTACCCGGCGGCGAGACCGCCGGACTTCGTCGCATGCGCGCCTGGCTGACCGGCGGCGACGGCCGCAGTTCCGGGGTATCCGAGCGCATCCCCGGATACGCCGACCACCACGACGATCTCGCGGCGGACGAGACTTCCCGCCTCAGCCCGTACCTGCGCTTCGGGTGTGTATCGCCGCTCACCCTGGCGAACGCGGCGCGCGCCCTCGACGGGCCCGGCCCCGACGCCTTCGTCCGCCAGCTCTGCTGGCGGGACTTCTACCACCAGGTGGCGCACGCCTTTCCCCGGCTCGCGACCGACGCCTACCGAGCCCCGGCCGAGCCCAGCTGGCGCCGCGACGCGGACGCCCTGCGCCACTGGCAGGACGGCCGGACGGGAGTGCCCGTGGTGGACGCTGGCATGCGGCAATTGCGTGCCGAGGGCTGGATGCACAACCGTGCCCGGCTGATCACCTCCGCCCACCTGACGAAACATCTCGGCCTGGACTGGCGCGACGGAGTTCGCTGGTACTTCCGATGGCTGCTCGACGGCGACATCGCCAACAACGCCGGCAACTGGCAGTGGGTGGCCGGCACCGGCAACGACACGCGGCCGTACCGCCGGTTCAACCCGATCCGGCAGGCGCACCGCTTCGACCCGGAGGGCGCGTACGTCCGGCGCTACCTCCCGGAACTCGCAGCCGTTCCCGGCGGCGCCGTACACGAGCCATGGCGCTTGCCCGGCCCAATGCGCCGCGATCTGGACTATCCGCCGCCGTTGGAGTCGCCGGGCGAAGAGCCGACGTGGCTGCGGGCGTGACGGGATGGACGGTCAGCAACGGGCTCGTCAGCGGACCCCACTCAGGTGCGCCGCGGCCCGCGCTGCCCGGGGATGACTCCACGGGCAGCGCGAGCGCGGTCGCGGCCATGAGGTTGGCGGACACCAGCCCTGCCCGCCATCGCCCCCTCACGGCCGCACCTCGGTGTGACCTCTTCCGCGGGGTTGAGAATCGGCCACCCGCCGGGGCAGTCAAGGATTTCCCCGCGAAAATGTCCGGCGACGTTCCCCGGTGGTCGCGGGCAGCGGTGCCAGGCTGATGCCCATGGGCGAAGCGCAGCATGTGGACGCGGTCGTTGTCGGCCTCGGGGTCGGCGGTGAGGAGGTCGCCGGTCGCCTGGCCGAGGCCGGCCTGTCCGTGGTCGGGATCGAGCACGCGCTGGTCGGCGGCGAATGCCCGTACTGGGGCTGCATACCGACCAAGATGATGATCCGGGCCGGCAACGCTCTGGCCGAGGCGCGCCGCATCCCCGGCCTGGCCGGTGCCTCGACCGTGCAACCGGACTGGGCCCCGGTCGCCCGCCGCATCCGGGCGGAGGCCACCGACAGCTGGGATGACAAGGTCGCGGTGGACCGCTTCACCGGCAAGGGCGGCCGCTTCGTGCGTGGCCGGGCCACGATCGTCGGTCCCGGCCGCGTCCGCGTCGACGATCAGGAGTACGTCGCCACCCGCGCCCTGGTCCTCGCGACCGGTACGGCGCCGGTGGTGCCTCCGATCGAGGGGCTGGCCGGTACACCGTTCTGGACCAACCGGGAGGCTGTCGAGGCGGAGCGCCTGCCCGGGACCCTCCTGGTGCTCGGCGGCGGTGCTATCGGCCTCGAACTGTCCCAGGTGATGGCCCGTTTCGGGGTCGCCGTCACGGTCATCGAGGGCAGCGACCGCGTCCTCGCCATGGAGGAGCCGGAGTCCTCCGAGGTGGCCGCCCGGGCCTTGACCCGCGACGGGACAACCATCCTGACCGGGGTGCGCGCGCAGCGGGTGGCGCACTCGGCGGACGGCTTCGCCCTGACGCTGAGCGACGGCCGCACGGTCACCGGTGAGCAGTTGCTGGTCGCGACCGGTCGAACCGCCCGCCTCGGCGACCTGGGCATCGATTCCATCGGGCTCGACCCGACCGCGCGCCACCTCGTGACCGACGACCGCATGCGGGTCACCGACAAGGTGTGGGCGGTCGGTGACGTCACCGGCAACGGAGCGTTCACCCACATGGCCATGTACGAGGGGGACGTCGCGGTCCGTGACATCCTCGGTCAGGGCGGTCCGGCCGCGGACTACCGCGCGCGCCCCCGAGTGACCTTCACCGACCCGGAGATCGGTGCGGTGGGCTTGACCGAGCGGCAGGCCCGCGACGCGGGCATCGACGTACGGATCGGCCACACCTCCCTGCAGTCCTCGTCGCGCGGGTTCGTCCACGGGCCGGGCAATGACGGCTTCATCAAGCTGGTGGCCGACGGCGCTCGGGGCGTTCTCGTCGGTGCGACCTCGGCGGGTCCGGCCGGTGGCGAAGTGCTCGGTGCGCTGTCCGTCGCGGTTCATGCCGAAGTCCCGCTGGCGACCCTGCGCAGCACGATCTGGGCGTACCCCACGTTCCACCGGGCGATCGGCGACGCGGTACGCGCGCTCGAGTGACCAGACAACTGTGCTGACCTGGGCATTCGATGAACCTTGGGGGGCCGATTTGGTGCCCCGGATACGACCGGGTAATGTTCTCTCTCGGCAGGGGAACGGACGAGCCAGCGGCTAGACCGCGGCGGCCGGCCTGCCAAGCCCAACGACTTCGAGTGCGTGGCAACGCTGCGCGCCCGGACAGGCGGGCGTACTGGGGCAGACAGGAACCAACCGGGAGAATCCGGTTGACAGGGACTGAAAGACCCAGTAA